>JBOHWF010000384.1:0-4674 GCA_050736455.1 Binataceae bacterium (SeqCode)
GACGAGCCTCGACCGCGCGCGCGGTCGCCGCGGTCATCAGCAACTGGTCGTAGTTCAAGACGTCGAAGACGTTGAGTCCGGCAATCGACAGGACTTTGTGCGCGGCAAGATTGCGCGCCGCCCGTGCAAAACCGGCGTCCTCCGCCGCCACCACGATCAACGCATGCGTCAAGCCGAGCGCAATCAGCGCCGCGCTCGCAAGTTTGGTCTTGGGCTCCGCGAGTTCGAGCCGCTCGACCACGATCATATGGCCGCTGGCGGCGCGATCGGTGATCGCCATAGCGAGCGCCCGCCGCCAGGCCTTTTTCGGCATCTTGTAGGAATAGTCGCGCGGTTGCGGTCCAAAGATTTTTCCGCCGTGCCGCCACAGCGGCGAGCGGGTCGAGCCGGAGCGCGCGCGGCCGGTGCCTTTCTGCCGCCACGGCTTGCGCCCGCCGCCCGAGATAAAGCCCTTGGTCTTGGTCGAGGCCGTGCCGGCGCGGCGCTTCGCGAGCTGCATCCGCACCGCCTCGTGCAAGATCGACGCGTCGGCGTCGCTGCGAAAAACCGCACCCGACAACTCGAACTCGCCCTGCCGCTCGCGCGCCGCCGAGAACAGCGGAACTCTGACACCGGCCGCGGGCTGCATGCCGACCGCCGGCGTCACGCTTGCCGTCTCATCCATTGGCCTGCTGCCCCGGCGTGAAGCGTTGGCCACTGGCGGCGTGACGGACAATCACAATGCCGCCGTCGGGACCCGGCACCGCGCCGCTCACGGCGACCGCGTGATCTTCGGCGAGAATTTCGACGATTCGGAGATTCAGCACTGTGGCGGGCGCGTTGCCCATCTGACCCGCCATCCGCATCCCTTTGCGGACGCGCCCGGGATAAGAACGGTTACCGATCGAGCCGCCGTGGCGGAAATATTCGTGGGTCCCGCGCATCATCGGAAACCCGGCGAAATGATGGCGTTTGATGACGCCGGCGTAGCCGTGCCCTTTCGAGACGCCCGAGACATCGATCGTGTCGCCGGCCTTGAAGATGTCGCTCGCGGCCAGCATCTGGCCGAGCTTGAGTTCGCCCTCGCCGCGCTGCTTGAACTCGCGCGTCGCCACCCCGGCCGCGACTTCGGCTTTTTGAAAATGACCGCGCTGGGGGCTGGTCACGCGCGAGAGCTTGCGCTTGCCCCAGGTGACCTGGACAGCGTCGTAACCGTCGGTGCCGGCGGTTTTGATCTGGGTCACCGCGCACGGCCCCAATTGAATAACGGTCACGGCCTGGACGCGCCCGCTGGCGTCGCCAATCTGGGTCATGCCCAATTTTTTACCAATCAATCCGCTCAGCACGGCGCTACTCGAGTTTGATTTCCACGTCGACGCCGGCAGCGAGATCGAGCTTGCCCAGCGCGTCGATAGTCTGTTGGGTCGGTTCGAGCACGTCCAGCAGCCGCTTGTGCGTGCGAATCTCGAAGTGTTCCCGCGATTTCTTATCCACGTGCGGCGAGCGATTCACCGTAAAGCGCTCGATCCGGGTTGGCAGGGGAATCGGCCCAGCGACGCGGCCGCCAGTGCGCCGGATCGTATCGACGATCTCGCGCACCGACTGATCGAGCAGCCGGTAGTCGTACGCCTTGAGGCGTATCCGGATCTTTTCGTTCATCCCTGATGCCACTGTGCCAACCTCGCGCGCGCCGCCCGCCTCACTTCACAACTTTACTTCACAACCTTACTTAACGACTTTCGCGACCACGCCCGCGCCGACCGTGCGGCCGCCCTCGCGGATCGCGAAACGCAAGCCCTGCTCCATCGCGACCGGCGTGATTAGCTCGCCCACCACGTTGATATTGTCGCCCGGCATGACCATCTCGGTGCCTTCGGCCAGCGTCACTACCCCGGTCACGTCGGTGGTGCGGAAGTAGAACTGCGGCCGATAGCCGTTGAAGAACGGCGTATGCCGGCCGCCCTCTTCCTTGGTCAGCACATAGATCGAGGACTCGAATTGGGTATGCGGAGTGATCGACGCCGGATGCGCCAGCACTTGTCCGCGCTCGATCTCCTCGCGCTTGACCCCGCGCAACAGCACGCCGATATTGTCGCCCGCCTGGCCTTCGTCGAGAATCTTGCGGAACATCTCGACGCCGGTGACGACCGTCTTGCTGGTGTCTTTGAAGCCGACGATCTCGACTTCCTCGCCGACCTTGACCCGCCCGCGCTCGACCCGGCCGGTGACCACCGTGCCGCGGCCCGAGATCGAAAAGACGTCTTCGATCGGCATCAGGAAGGGTTTGGCGATCTCACGCGCGGGCTGAGGGATATGGCTGTCCACCGCGTCCATCAGGTCGAGGATCGGCTTGCAGTTGGGGCAATCCGCCTTGCCGCAGCCGCATTCGAGCGCCTTCAGCGCGCTGCCGCGAATCACCGGCGTGTCGTCGCCGGGAAATTCGTATTTGGTCAGCAGGTCGCGCACTTCGAGGTCAACCAGGTCGAGCAGTTCAGGGTCGTCGACCATGTCAACTTTGTTCATGAAGACGACGATCGACGGCACGCCGACCTGGCGGGCGAGCAGGATGTGCTCGCGCGTCTGCGGCATCGGCCCGTCGTTCGCGCCGACCACCAGGATGGCGCCGTCCATCTGCGCCGCGCCGGTGATCATGTTCTTGATGTAATCGGCGTGGCCCGGACAATCGACGTGCGCGTAGTGGCGCTTGGTGGTTTCGTACTCGACGTGCGCGATCGCGATCGTGATGCCGCGCTCGCGCTCCTCCGGCGCCTTGTCGATCTGATCGAAGGCCGTGAACTGGGCGAGCTTGCGCGAGGCCAGCACCTTCGTGATGGCTGCGGTCAACGTGGTCTTGCCGTGGTCGATATGTCCGATCGTGCCGACGTTGAGATGCGGCTTGGTACGCTCAAACTTGGCCTTGCCCATGATGTGCCCTCCGGCTGCTTAACCCCTTAGGCTGAAACCCGACCCCTTTAAGATTCAAAACTCCATCGCTTAGACTCACGCGCGCGCGACGCTCTCGCCGCTCGCTCGCGCGGTTAACTCCTCGTGCACTTGTTGCGGCACCGGCTCGTACAGCGCGAACTGCATCGTGTAGTTCGCACGTCCCTGGGTGATCGAACGCAACCGCGTCGCATAGCCGAACATGGTAGCGAGCGGCACGCGCGCCTCGATCACTTGCGCGCCGGCCCGATTTTCCATCTCGGTGATCTTGCCGCGCCGCGAGTTCAAATCGCCGATCACCTCGCCCATGAATTCCTGCGGCGTCACCACTTCGACATCCATCACCGGCTCGAGCAGCACCGGCCGCGCCTTGGCGCAGGCCTCCTTGAAAGCAATCGAGCCGGCAATTTTGAACGCCAGCTCCGACGAATCGACCTCGTGGTACTTGCCGTCGAGCAGCGCGGCCTTGAGATCGACCATCGGATAGCCCGCCAGCACCCCGCTCTCCATCGCCTCCTTGATGCCAGCTTCGATCGAGGGGATGAAGTTGCGCGGCACCGAACCGCCCTTGGTCTCGTCCTCGAACTCGAAGCCGCTGCCCTTGGCGAGCGGCTCGATTCGCAGCTCGACCACGCCGAACTGGCCATGCCCGCCGGTCTGGCGGACAAAGCGGCCCTCGGCCTCGGCCGCCCGCCGGATGGTCTCGCGATAAGCGACCTGCGGCTTGCCCACGTTGGCGTCAACTTTGAACTCCCGCAGCATCCGATCGACGATGATCTCCAGATGCAGCTCGCCCATCCCGGCGATCAGCGTTTGCGCGGTCTCGCGATTGACGCTGACGCGGAACGACGGGTCTTCCTTGGCGAGCTTCTGCAGCGCCTCGCCGAGCCGCTCCTGGTCCGCCTTGGTCTTGGGCTCGATCGCGATCTGAATCACCGGCGCCGGAAACTCGATCGCCTCGAGCACGATCGGATGCGCCGGGTCGCACAGCGTATCCCCGGTCGCGGTGTCGCGCAAACCGACCGCGCAGATATCGCCGGCGAAGACCTCGGAAATCTCCTCGCGCTTGTTGGCGTGCATCTTGACCAGCCGCCCGATCCGTTCGCGCCGGCCCCTGGTCGAGTTCAACACTGACGAACCGCTTTCGAGCCGCCCCGAGTAGATGCGCATGAAGGTCAGCGTGCCGATATACGGATCGGTCATGATCTTGAAGGCCAGCGCCGAGAAGGGCGCGTCGTCGCGCGGCCAGCGTTCCTCGACGGCCTCGCCGTTCTCGCCGGTGACCGGCGGCTGATCGAGCGGCGACGGCAGGTAGTCGACCACCGCGTCGAGCATCGGCTGCACGCCCTTGTTGCGGAACGCCGTGCCCATCAGCACCGGAATCACTTCGATTTTGAGCGTCGCCGCGCGGATCGCCGCGCGCACCACCGCCGGCTCCGGACTCTTGCCTTCGAGAAAAAGCTCCATCAAATGGTCGTCGTGATCGGCCAGAGCTTCAACCAGCTTCTCGCGCTGCGCCGCCGCTTGCGCTTTCAGCTCGTCGGGAATCGGCTCGACTCGATAGTTCGCGCCCAGCCGATCCTCGTCCCACACCAGCGCGCGCTGCTCGACCAGGTCGATGACGCCGCAAAATTTCTCCTCGCTGCCGATCGGTAACTGCAGCAGCAGCGGCTTGGCCCGCAGCTTGTCACGAATCTCCTGGACCACCCGCTCGTACTCCGCGCCCACCCGATCCATCTTGTTGATGAAGGC
>JBOHWF010000385.1:0-1728 GCA_050736455.1 Binataceae bacterium (SeqCode)
TGATAGGGGCGCGCATTGAGCAGCGCCTCCTGCGCGCGGCGCAGCCGCGCCGCCGCCACCAGCTTCATCGCGCGCGTGATCTGCTGGGTCGATTTGACCGAGCTGATGCGGCGGCGGATTGCCTTGAGTGTCGCCATCGCGGATTCCGCTCAGATCAGGTCAAACGGCCTGATGATTCTCACTCGCGGCGTGCTGCGGGGCGAAACCTTTGAGGAAGTTATCCAGCGCCGCCACCAAGCGCTTGCGCAGGTCGTCGCCGATCTCGCGCTTGGAGCGAATTTCGTCGAGCAAATCCTTGTGATGCGCGTCGACGAAGCTGTAGAGCTCGCGCTCGAACGGCTTGACCTGCTCGACCTCGAGCTTGTCGAAGTAGCCCTCGTTGCCGGCAAAGATGATCAGGACTTCCTTCTCCATCGGGATGGGGTCGTACTGATTCTGCTTGAGCATCTCGGTCAGCCGCGCGCCACGATTCAGCAGCCGCTGGCTCGAGGCGTCGAGGTCGGAGCCGAACTGCGCAAACGCCGCCATCTCGCGGTACTGCGCGAGGTCGAGCTTGAGCGTGCCGCCGACCTGCTTCATCGCCTTCACCGCGGCCGAAAAGCCGACGCGCGAGACCGAGAGGCCGACATTCACCGCGGGCCGGATGCCCGAATAGAAGAGGTCGGCGTCCAGCACAATCTGGCCGTCGGTGATCGAGATGACGTTGGTCGGAATATAGGCGGAGACGTCGCCGGCCTGGGTCTCGATAATCGGCAGCGCGGTGAGCGAGCCGCTTTTGAACTCTTCGGACATTTTGGCCGCCCGTTCGAGCAGGCGCGAATGCAGATAAAAGACGTCGCCCGGATAGGCCTCGCGGCCCGGCGGGCGGCGCAGCAGGAGTGAGAGCTGGCGATAGGCCTGGGCGTGCTTGCTGAGATCGTCGTACACCAGCAGGGCGTGGCGGCCGCTGTCGCGAAAAAACTCGCCCATCGTGCAGCCCGAATAGGGCGCGATGAACTGCAACGGCGCCGCTTCCGACGCCGTCGCCGCGACCACCGTGGTGTACTCCATCGCGCCGTAGCGGTTGAGCTTCTCGACCACCTGGGCGACGGTCGAGCGTTTCTGGCCGATCGCGACGTAGATGCAATTCACGTCCTGCCCGCGCTGATTGATAATCGTGTCGATCGCCAGCGCGGTCTTGCCGGTCTGGCGATCGCCGATGATCAGCTCGCGCTGGCCGCGCCCGATCTGCAGCATCGCGTCGATCGCCTTGATGCCGGTCTGAATCGGCTCCTTGACCGGCTGGCGCTTGATAATCCCCGGGGCCTTGATTTCGATCCGCCGGGTCTCCACCGATTTGATCGGCCCTTTGTCGTCGATCGGCTGGCCCAGCGCGTTGACCACCCGCCCGAGCAGCGCCTCGCCGACCGGGACCTCGGCGATGCGCCCGGTGCGTTTGACTTCGTCGCCCTCGCCGATCGCGTCCGCGTCGCCGAAGAGCGCCGCCCCGACGTTGTCCTCTTCGAGATTGAGGACCATCCCGACGATTGCGTGGGGGAACTCGAGCAACTCGCCGGCGGCGGCGTTCTGCAGGCCGTAGATGCGCGCGATGCCGTCGCCGCACGACAGTACGCGGCCGGTTTCGCGCACGGCCACCGAGCCTTCAAAGCCGCGAATCTCATTGCGCAGGATTTCGCTGATTTCCGCCGGTCTGATATCCGCCATAGGAGTCTTCCGCCAATACCTTAT
>JBOHWF010000386.1:0-7888 GCA_050736455.1 Binataceae bacterium (SeqCode)
CGTTTGCTCTCTGCTCCGGACAATTGCGGAGACGTATTCGATGCGATCGCTCTTCGATGGCGGAGCAATCTGCGCCAGCGGTTTAAAACTTCGATCAGCGTAGTAGCGAAGTTTCGTCGCGCGAATCGCCGGCCGGCCGCTGGTGAAGATCAGCGCCTCGTGGGCGCCGAGCCGCATCGCCTCGTCGGGCGTGATTAGCGGCCTCGCCACTTCCGGCTCCGAGACGCTCGCACCAGAGTTCGAAACTGTCCGGTGCGCATGACGGACTGTGGTCTCTCCCGTCATTTGCGAGAGCAGCCGCGCCGTTTCGATCCGATTCGGCGCAAAGGCGACGCGCGTATGGCAGTTGGAGGTAATCGCCTCATCATGGCCGTAGGCCGCGTGGATCTGACTGAGATCCTGCGCTATCAGGCACGCCTTGATTCCATAGCCGGCAACTAACGACAGCGACTCCGCGAACACGTCGAGTCGCCCGAGACTCGGGAACTCGTCGATCATGAGCAGCAAACGATGACGGTAGCCGGTCACCGCTCGCCCGTTCCGAAATTCCAGGTGCTCGGTAAGGCGATGAACGATCTGGCCAAGCATCAACCGGATCACCGGCTTCAGGCTGTTCTTGTGGGCGAGTGGGACCACGATATAGAGCGACACGGGCCGTTGGTGATTCATCAGGTCTGTGATCTGAAAGTCCGAGACCGTGGTATTAGCGGCAATGACTGGATCGCGATAAAGCTCGAGGAATCCTTTCACCTCCGAGATCACGCCCGAGCGCTCGTTCGGGCTCTTGTCGAGCATGCTGCGCATCGCGCGCGCGATAACCGGATGTGTCGTGGTCGCGATCCCGCGCGAATCGGTCCAACCGAGCGAACCAGATGGGTCGTGCTCGGACCGCATGATCTGCTGCATGGTGTCGTCGATCGGCTGCTGCGGATTGCAAAGCCGCGCTTCGAGTCCGCTGAGAGTCTTGTCCCGTCCGGCGTAAAGCTGGTCCAGGATCATTCCGGTGAGGAATGCCGAACCTTCCCGTGACCAGTGATCGGGAAGCCCCTTTCCGTCCGGGTCGATGATCATCTGCACGATGTTGCGAACATCGCGGATCTCATTCGGTGTGCGGAGTCTGACCTCCGAGAGCGGGTTGTAGCGTGCGCCGTCGCCGTCGGCTGAAGCCGGCGCGAATTTGAGACACAACTGACCCATTCGTTTGCGCGCTCCGGCCGTGAGCGCCCAGTTCTCGCCTTTGAGGTCGTGAATCAGGACCGAGTGTGGCCACGTAAGTAGTGTCGGAACCACGATTCCCACGCCCTTGCCGCTCCGCGTTGGCGCGAAGACCAGGACGTGCGCGGGACCGCGGTCGCATATGTATGAAGCTCGTCCCAATTGGTGCCACACGCCGAGATAGATCCCGGCTCGGGCCGCCAGCGGGCGCAGAAGCCGCATCCCGACGCCGATTTCTCGCAGGGAGTTGCGCACAGACCTGCGCGCATCGATCAATCGAGCTGCTCTCAGATCACGGGTCGTCGCCCAGCGCGCGGAACCGTGAAGGTCGGAGACGTTCGCGAACCAGCCGTGCCGCACCATCGCGATTGCGCCGCAAGCAATCGCAGTCACGACCGCCATCGGATAGAGCGCCTCGCGAGCGCACTGCAACCAGAGCGGCTCCAACTGCGTGGCCCAGTACCAGCGGGTCCACCAGACAATCCAAGACCATGGTGCGTAAACCGCTTCGCCTCTCAGGTGGAAAAGCGGCCGCCCCAGCCATGACGCATGGCGCAGCACGTTCGCGGCGTGCTGCGTCGTCACCCAGTTGATCGCGATGAACGCTCCCGCGAGCGAGAGCAACGCTAGGCGCTTCGCACGCGCCAGTCTCGCATCTGCTGAGAGTCCGGGAACCCGATAGGGACGTTGTTCAGCCATTGCTCTCCCTCCCGCGCTCACGAACTCGGTCCATGCTGGAATCGATTGTGTGCTGGCGGCTTTGTGCGCGACTCTTGATCACGTCCTTGGAGACCTGCCGCTCACGCAAAACGCGCTCATGATTCTGCGAAAGCTGCCAACTTCGTTCGTCGACCCGCCGTGCAAGTCCGAGTCCCGATAGAAACTGCAGGCGATCGATCTCCTGTTCAGCTCGAATACGAGCTCCCTCGCCGCGCGGTTGGGGCTGGTCGTAGCTGACTAGTCCGTTTCCGTCGCCCTTTCTCTGCAACGCCCGGTCGATCTCCGTCCACTGCTCGCGCCTGATAGCCTTCTCACGCGCACGCAGCATCTCTGGCTCCAGCCGCGGACCCAATTCGCGTGTCGCGATTTCCTGGCTGCGGATGCGGATGCCCGACCGGAGATATTCACGATTGATCTCCAGTGGTCTGCCATTTTCGCGGATGCCGCGCACCAAGAGATGAACGTGTGCGTCGTCGGTGTTGTGATGATCGATGGCGACCCATTCGAGCTTCGTGCCGAGGTCACGTTCCACTTGGCCGATCAGCTCTCGCACGTGCTCGCGGAGATTGAGGCGATCAGCGTCCTCGGGCGACACGATGAATCGCCACATGAGTTCATCGCTCTTCTCCCAATCTTTAACCGTGGCGAGCATGTCGATTTCCTCTCGCGCGGCGTCGAAGCCCAGACCCTTGGCAAACTCCTGCTGCGCGCCCGGCCGCGACAGGTAGCGCGCATGGGCCGCCCACGCACCGCTTCGGCGGTTGCGGGAGAACGACGCCTTGACCACGCTACGTCGCGCGTACGCCGGTGGTTCTGCGAGCCGGACTCGCGCAGCGCGTACTCCGCTTAGGCTTCCGCTTGGCTGCTGCCGCTTCAGCCCCTGCCGCATGCCTATCCGCCGCAATGCTCTCGCCCACCACGGCACAAGTTTGCGCGGACGCTCGGCATGTTCATGCCGCAGCTTGATGTCGATCTCCTTCTGGCGGAGGAATCTAGGCCGTTTCATCGCACACCTCGGTCAGCGCCTCGCTCAAGGCGAGTACGAGCTTGCTTGGGTTCTCCGGCGTCCGTCCGCCGAGCGCTTCGATGATCTCGCGCACCTGCCCGCTGCTGAGCGTGATCGCGTGGAGTTCCTGTGCGCGCTGCCATGACTTCCACGCGCGCTTGCCGGTCGCCCGCTCGTCGAGCTTCTTACGGCCGACTGTCGCGACGTGCGCACGCTGCGCAGCGGTAAGTCCGCTGGCCTCCTGGGCCACGCTCAGTAGCGCACCCAACAGAAAGTCGGGCCGTTCCAGATCGAGGCCCGCCAGTGCAATCAATCCACCGAGGTTGGCCAGGTGATGAACTCTGAGCCCCTGCTCGTGGCTATGTCCGTTCCTGTTGCCGTTGCTGCTCATAGCATTCACCACGCGATGACCGGCTTGATTAGTCCGCGTACGTTCGCGAGCGGAACCGGGCCGAAGTAGCGCGAGTCCCAGCTGCGCCGATCGTTGAAACCGAACAGCCACACCTGGCCCGCTGCTACTCGATGTCTGCCCCACGCGACATGCGACAGCGGACGGCCCGCGCTGTCGTGCGTTGCCACAGCGCTGCGCTTGAAACGCACGCCGTTTGCCGCGACCCATCCGGGTTCGATCTCGACGATGTCGCCGGGAAGAGCGCCCACCATCTTTCCAACCGGCTCCGCGTCTCCAGCGCACGCGCCGGTGCGCAGATATCCGCGGGCGAGGCCTTCCTCGGCGATCACAATCGGCAGGCAGGCAGCTACCAAATCGCCGCGTTTGAATTCGCCAGAGACGACCCGATACACGCCTGCCGGTGCCTCGCTGTCCGTGTTCGAAATCAGCACGCCGAACGCATTGCAGACCGCGATTAGAAGCGCTGTGACGATCGCAATTCCGGCCATTGCTCCGATGGGTCCACGAGCGCCTTCCAATTGCTGAAGATGGATGCGCTGAGCGAGCGATCCCACCGGGTTTTCTGCCGTGCTGTACAGTGTGCTGATCATGACCGTCTCCAGGGGGGAAAGGCCGCGAGTTCGTTGAGCAATCCGGGGAAAATGCCGCACCGTACCGCAGGTCCTTTATCTTGCTCTACGAACGACCGGCCTTTCCCCAACTCCAACTCACCCTCCCAATCCACTTCTTCCGCGCGCCGCCAAGCGGCGGAGAAATTCCTGAAAATCCTCACTGCAGTTTCTCCGTCGAAGGCTCGGTTGCACTGCCGTTCAATTTCCGGCCCGGACGAGAAGCTCCCTCGAGCTCCGCCTTGATCTGCTTGCAGAGCCGCCACATCGCAGCCGTAATCGTCTCGCCAAGGTCGAAGCCTGCAGACTCGGCACGCGAGCGCAGGGTTTCGATCTCGCGCTTGAGCGCCGCTGGCAGCTTGAACGTGATCACTTCGCTTTCCTGTTTGCGTTTTAGAACTCCCATCGCACTTCTCCTTCGCAGATTGGATTGCAGACTCACTTCCCATAGGGGCCGGGAAATACGAGGTCCTGGGTCACGATCACGTCGAACTGGTAGCCCGGCCGGATTTCGATCGTCGGTGGACGATTCAATCCCTGCCCGATCATTTGCTGACCAAGCGCCCCGAATTGTCCCGAGGCAGCTGTTCCTGCCGTCTGGCTCGCCATCGCCCATTGATTCGGTTGGTAGTAACCGTACGGTCCGTAAGATGCGCCGCCTCCGAAAGTCGCCATCTGTCCGACGGCCTGGCCTGCGCTGATCAGGCTCATCACGGCTGCGGTTCCGAACGTTGCGAGATAGTGGTGATCGACCTGATCGGAGAAGCCGGCGTAGCCGCTCTGATCCGCGCCCGGCATCTGCGGCAGATTCATGCTGGACGTGTTCGGAAAGATGAGCCGCTGCCACGCGATCTGAACGCGTTGCTGGCCATACGAAGACGCGTTCTGATAGGCGCCGATGAGGCGGCTGCCCTGCGGAATGAGAACAGATCTGCCGGTCGCGCTGTCGAGGACGTTCTGGCTGACCTGCGCGAGAATTGGGCCGGGCAAATCCGAATTGATGCCGCTTATCAGGACCGCAGGGAGGACGTTCCCCGCCATCACCGTGTACCGCGAAGCGGCGGGATGAACGCTTATTGTCGAATCGTTTTGATTACCCGGAGTATACGAGTCGACCTGCTGTCCTTTTGCGCTCGCGATCTCCAGCGTTCCGCCGCCATGAAACGCCTGCACCATCTCCGGCGATTCGAGCGCCTTCATGTATTTCTCTTCGGCCCATTGCGCGTACCTGTTTGGAGGCTTCGGTGCACTGGGTTGAACAGGCTGTTGAGCGATCGGCAAAACCGGTTCGGTCGGCATCACCGTGGGTGCCGCGTGCGGCTCCGCGCCATGAGCTGCGAGGTCCTCGATTTCGCCGCGGTCTCGGGCTGCTGATCCTGGGTCGTCCACAGATTTCTGGGAAGCGGAGCTTTGGCTGTTTCCTGAGGACTGGACGCCGAGTGCTAGCGCCACTCCGCCAATCATCGCGACCGCCACGAAAACCACGCCGAGAAGGCGATTGAAACGGCCGCCGCCGAGATGCTCTTGTTCCTGCTCTTCCTGCTCGTGAATCAGGTCTGCAGTTGCCATGGCCGTTACCTCGCTCCGCCTGCGTAGGAGATGGTCACGCGGTCCTGATCGCGGCCCACGCCGGAGACCAGGATCGCGTCGCTGAAGAGCCGATCGACGACGTAGTAATTTCCTTTGACGCGGTAGTTGACCATTTGGGTCCCGCTGCCGGCATTGATGAGCAGCGCGGGAGCTTCGCTCGACTTCATTCCGGCAGGCATCTGCACATACACGTGTGAGCCGTCATTGAAGGCGCGAATCGGCTTCCACGGAACGTTCGGACCGGCGACTGTGTACGCGAAGTTAAGTTGTGCGGGATCGACGGCTGCGACCTTCACGATGTCGTCGGAATCACCCGGCGGGTCGACCACTTCCTGCTTCGCGTTCGCCGCGGCTGCGTCGGCATCCTTCATCGCCGCGACCAGTTCGTCGGGGTAGTAGAACTCCACCTCCTGCATTGCGCGCCCGCGCGAGTGCAGCAGCAGGTGATAGATGTGCCTGGTCGTATAGATCGTCAGGTTGGTCTCGATGCCCGGTACTTGCGGCTTCACCGCGAGGTGAGGCACGGCGTTGCGAGGGTCGCCAGAGGCTGCCGGCGTTGCCATCCAGCGCTCCGTGTCTCCCAGTGCAACGTCGGTGATGGTCTCGCCTGGCTGCAGCTGAATGTCGGTGGTGCGCAGCGGCGCGCAATTGATGGCCGGCTCGGGTTCCTGGTTGTAGGGGTAGAGCGTGTATTCGGCCGTTCGGTAGAGGGGCCATTTGCCGTCTTGCTGATGCTCTTTGATTGCCGCCTGCACCTCGGACGGCTGCAGCGCGAGGACCTGCGCTCCTGTAGGAGGAGGCGGGCTAGTCTCAGGTTTCGCAGGCGCTTCCGTTACGAGGTTCAGCGGTGGCGGTGCGGGCGGTTGGTGCTGACTCGCGCACGCACTCAATACGAGTGCGAGTGTCATAGTGCTGGCGCCGATATATTTCATCGCACTTCCTCCCTCATGCCTGACTATCCCTGCTGCTCAGTCCAGCTAATCTGCGTTACGTAAAATCCGAGCGGGTTGCTGATGATCGCCTGATCGGAGTTGGGCGGGGTGATCTGTGTCTGTAGTACGGCCTCCCAGTGCGTTGCCGGTCCAATCACAACGCCATTCAAATCGCGCTGCTGTTCTGACCAGCGCACCTGGTAGCTGGTAGGCGAGAGCTGAAGGATCGAATCGATCTGGATCGAGACGGTTTGCTTCTCGGCAAGCTTGAAAGGGTTATGAGTGAAACTGTCGGAGTGGAAGTAAGCGTCGAGGAATCTGTCCGCCGCTCCGCGTGCGTGCGCGAGCAGGGAATTGAGCATCTGATGCTCGACCTGCGGATCGCTGGTGACCGATCGCGCGTTGCGGATAAATGCAGCGACTTCGTAGCGCTGCATTCGCGCAGTTACATCTGGTACGGACGTCGGAGTGAGCGGCTGAGGGACGGTCAGTGCGTATCCGAGTTTGTCGACTTCGACGACATAGGGAATGTAGCGGCTTCGGCTGATGAGCCAGACCATGCCGCTGGCGAGGATCAGCGAGAGAAGCAGCAGCCCGCCGGCGGCTATCTGCCAGTTGCGTTTGCCGAGAACGAGATCGGCGTATCGCTCATCCCATTCTCGACGTGCCTCGACGTAAGGATTGGCAGCCATGCTGCACCTCATTGAACGTCCCGAGATCGCGCGAGATGATTCGTCGGCGCGCACGCACGATCGCGTGCAGAGATCGTGGACGCTCTGGCGAGATCGCCGCTCGGAGTTGACGCGAATTTCGGTTTCGGAATTGATGGCGATCGAAGAGGGTCGGATCGCCTCTGACTTTGGCTCGACTTTGGCTGTTCTATCGAGCGCTATGGGTCTGAACGGGCCTTTTGAAGATCCCGTCGGATCGCAATAACCCCTGATTGTGCTCGATAATGACAGATCACGACGCATCGCCGTCTATCTGTCGGGTGACTCAAAATCCACCGAGCGCAAGCTCATGGGGGTTCAAGTCCCCCCCTCGGCACCAGAATTTCCCTCGACAGTGCTGCGATTTCCAGCGCGGGATGACTTGGCTCGAACTCCTTCGCCCGCTCGTCGGGACTACGTCCCCGCCACTGTCCACGAAACCCGGTCAACTCCAGGTCTCGCCATCGACCCAGATTGGATGGTCTAGTCCGACGGCGCCAGATCCGGGATGAGTTCGAGCTGGTCCATCCAGGCGGTGGCCTCGCTGTCGCTGGGCGCGCGATAGTCGCCGCGCGGCGAGAGCGATCCGCCCGAGCCGACCTTCGGCGCGTTGGGGATGCAAGTGCGCTTGAACTGGCTCAGCTTGAAGAAGCGCCAGACGAAGGTGCGCAGATGGCCTTTGATTTGCTCAAGGC
>JBOHWF010000387.1:0-5027 GCA_050736455.1 Binataceae bacterium (SeqCode)
GGCGAGCACTGCGTAAAGCGAGGCGGCCGCGCCAATAGCCGAAGAAATTCGCGCATTCGAGCTCGTGATAGATCGCGCGCTCGCGCTCGCCGCGCATCAGCGCAATCGCCATCCGGATCGCGTTGCGCGCAAGCTTGTCGGGATGGTTGTGGGTGCGCCCGCCGGCGATCGCGCTGCCGCGGCCAAAGGCGTAGCTCTTGCGCCGCAGATAGGCGCGGGTCATGCGCTCCGGCGGGATCAAATGATGGACGCGCGCGGCCGGCGCGAAGCCCATCGCCCCACCCTCGCGCATGATGCGCTCGAACAGCTCGGTGTCCTCGCCCGACATCGGGTTGCCGCCGACCACACCCAACTCCTCGCGAAAGCGCCCGAAGCGCGCGAAGGTTTCGCGGCGGAATCCCACGTTCGCGCTGAAATAGTTGTGAATCGAGTCGAGACTGTCCGGCGGCGCGGCCCGCAACTCCGGCTCATTGTGGACCGCCAGCTTGACCTGGAGGCTCGGTCCGAGCCACGGCGGCGGCGGCGTGATCCAGCGCGGAAGCACCATCCCGCAGACCGCGTCCAGCCGCCGACTTTCCATCGCCGCGATCAACTCGAGCGCCCAGCGCGGCTCCGCTACCGCGTCATCATCGATGAACAGAATGACGCCGCCGCGCGCTTCGTCGACGGCGCGATTACGTGCATAGCTCGAACCTTGCCGTGGCTCGAAGACGCGCCGCGTGGGCATCGGCGCCGACGCGGCAAAGCGATCGGCGACCGCAGCGGTATCGTCAGTCGAATTGTTGTCGACGATCAGGCATTCGGCGGTGACGCCGGCGGGCAACTCCTGCGCGGCGACGCTCTCGAGGGTCTCGCGCAGCGGGCGCGATCGATTATGCGTCGGCACCGCGATCGTGACGATCTCGTTCACGGCGCGTGAGGTTCAGAAGGACTCGGACGGGGCGATGCCGGCGCGGCGGCGGACCTGGATGGGGTCCCGTCACTAAAGGCGATCGCACTGATCGTCACATAGGGCGAGGCCGCCTGCTGCAGCGCCGGCGCGGCGCTCAGAATAAAGCCGAAAGGGCGCGAGTCGCCGGGCATCAGCGGCGCGACTGGCTCGGTGAAATCGGTGAACTCGACCGGCGTGACAATCACTGCATGTTCTTCGCGGTCGGCCTGCTTCAAATCTTTGCCGCGACCCGTATACCAGGTCACGGAGAGCGTCAGGACGTCGACCGCCCGATCGCCCGCATTGCTCACTTTGCCGAAAATTGCCGGCGTCCGTTCTTCCGACATCTTCATCGCGACGTCTTGCAGTTTGATCTGCGCCATATATTTTTGCATATCGTCGCGCGCCGCGTTGAGCCGCTCCATCCGCGCCAGTTCCTGACTGTAGCGCGCGGCCAGCCCGAGGCTGCCGCTGCCGTTCTGCTGGCGTAGCTCGGCGATCATCGCCCGCCACTCGGGGATCGCCAGGCCGTAGCGCAGCGCCAAATAATCGTTCATGGCCTGCCGATGCCGGTCGACGATGCGATCGCGCGCCGCGAAGCCCGCCACAATGCGCCAATGATGATGCTCCTTGAGCAGAAAAATCCGGTCGTCATAGACCCAGCGCGGATAGTTCCCGGTATCAAGCGAGCGCTGCGCGGCCTCGGTAGTCACGCCGCCGCGGCCGACCGCCGCATTGAGCGCGCGCTCCCAGCGCGGCAAATCCGGCGCGGTGATCGTAATCGGTACGCTTGCGCTGCGGCCGTCGGCGCCGCGCTGCGCCGCGCCCAACTCGTAGTGCGTCAGATGGAGCAGCGGACGAAACCATACCGGGCTGGCGTCGGGGGCGAGCGGGATTTCGGTCAGGAACTCCGGCAGCGTGCGGTCGCGATGGTCCTGCTCCGAGAGCAATTGATAGCAGGCCGGATAGTTGAATTGCTGGAGGTTTTCGAGATAACGCGCCGCGACTCCGCGGGGCAAACGCCGCGCGCATCCGGCCAGGCCGAGCGCGCAGAGGCTCGCGGCGAGCCACACCCAGCGTCGACTCATCGCGGCGCAGCGCCCGCCGGCATCTGCTTGAGCTCGATGACGTTGCCTTCCGGATCGCGCAGATAAATCGAGCAGCCGAAACCGCGCGCGCCATAGCGACTCTCGGGCTCGCCGAGCACCTCGATTCCCGACGCGCGCAAATAGTTGGCCGTCTCCGTGAGACTATCGGTCACGACGCCGAGGCAAAAATGATCGACGTTGGCGCCAGCTTCAGTCCGCGGCTCGCTGGCTGGAATCAGGTCGATGAGGCTGGCGCCGGCGCGCAGTTGGATCAGTCCGATATGCTCGACTCGCCGCTCCTCCTTGAGGCCGAGCACGCGGGCATAAAAGTCCAGCGCGCGCGCCTGATCGCGGCATCGGATCACGACATGATCGAGCTCTGCAATTCTGAAAGGCATTTCCATCGGCTTGAGGCTCCGTGAGCTCCGCGCGCCGTCAAACAGCCGACGAATTTTCGACGGCCCGCGCGCGGTCAGCGGGAAAACAAAAATGGACTGCTTCACTACGCGCGACCGCGTCCTCAACCATTTGCGCAATATCGAATGACGCCTCGGCCGCGAGCACCTCCTCCAGCCGCGCGCGGGTCGCCGGATGGGCGGGGACGAACAACGAGCAGCAGTCTTCATCGGGAATGATGGAAGTCTCGAAGGTGCCCAAACGCCGCGCTTCGGCGATGATCTCGTTCTTGTCCATGCCGACCAGCGGACGGATTACCGGTAGCGACGCGGCCTGCTCGATCACCGTCATATTTTCCAGGGTTTGCGAGGCCACCTGCCCGAGGCTCTCGCCGGTCACCAGCGCCTGCGCTCCCATCGGCGCGCCCAGCGCGCACGCGATCCGCAGCATGAAGCGGCGATAGAGCACGACGCGCAGAGAGCGCGGCGCGCGCGCGACGATCGAGCGTTGAATGTCGGCGAACGGCGCCAACATCAGGGTCGAGCGCGCTTCGTACTCGGTCAGATGGGCGGCCAGCTCGCGCGCCTTGTCGCGGCTCGCGCTCGACACCAGCGGAAAGCTGTGAAAGTGGATGAAATCGACGCGCAACCCGCGACGCATCATGCGGTACGCTGCAACCGGCGAATCGATCCCGCCCGAAAGCAGCACCGCGCCGCGGCCGGTGGTTCCGACCGGCAAGCCGCCGGCGCCCGCGAGCTTGCCGCCAGAGACATAGGCGCCTTCCGGTAAAATCTCGATCGCCACCACCAGGTCGGGATGTTCGAGGTCGACCTTGAGTCCGAGGGCGCTTGCGATCACTGCGCCAAGCGTCCGCTCAATCGTCATCGAGTCGAGCGCAAAACGCTTTTCAGCGCGGCGCGCGAGGACTCGAAAGGTTCGCGCGTTTCCTGCCTCGCGGTACGCCGTGGCCAGCGCCTCACGCTCGATAGCGCCGATTTCCAGCGGCACGCGATGGCTCAACGAAAAGTTCTGCAGCCCGAAGATCCGCGCCGCGCGCGTCTTCGCGACTTCGTCGCTGAGCGCGGCGGGTAGCGACGCCATCAGCCGCGGTCCGGCGCCGCGCAGCTGGCCCAGCCGATAATCGGCGAAGGCCGCGACGACGTTGCGCTTGAGTTCATCGACGAAGCGCCAGCGATTGCGTCCCTTGAGTGCGATCTCGTGGTAGCGGCCGATCAGATAGCGCTCATCGCCGGTTTCGCGCGCCGAGCGCTGGGCTCGAGTATCGCTCAACGAGGGTAACTTTCCAGCCATTTGCGCCGGTCCCGGACAATCGGGCGTTTGCTTGTCATCAGCTTGTATGCGGCCTCCAGACTCATAGCGCGCCGCGTATGCAGAAACCATGCGACCACCAGCGGCGCGCGTTCGCTGCCCTCCTCACAATGGACCAGTATCCGCTGGCCCAGCGCCAGCCCGGCCTCGATCAGGGCGGCAGTGCTATCGAGCGTAGCGCGCCCATTGATCAGGAAGGGCAATTGAATCGAGCGCCTGGGCTCGCAAGCGGGCACGTCGGCCAGCACACTGATAATGATTCCGTCAAATTTGGTGGCATCCTGCAAATCGCCGACGAAAAGATTTGCAATGATTTCGCTCTTCCCCCAGGGCAGAAGCGAAGCGCCCCTCTCCACCTCATCAGCTTATCATTCTTCGCACTTTGCGCCCGCACGGAGCCGCGCGCCCGGTTTTGATTGGCCACGGCGGCCGGGCGTGGGCGTTGTTTTTTCCCCGTGTAGAAAAATATGACGCCCATACGTCTTGGCAATTTGCGGTCACTGATGCTCAGCTTCGCTAGGCTTGAAAGTTTTTGTCTCGTCGGTGTTGCGCTTGTGTTCGGCAATCGGCGGTGTTATGTACTCAGCATCTAGCCAACTTTGGTTGGCGAGCGATCTCGGATAGAAGCCGAAGCTCTAAAGTCGGGGGGTCATTAATAATGGCGCACGTGATGACGCTGGACGAAGTAGCAAGCTACCTGCGAGTGCATCCATCGACAATTTATCGGCTGCTCAAGAAACGACAGCTTCCAGCTTTCAAGGTCGGGAGCGATTGGCGCTTTAACCTCGAATCGATCGACCGCTGGCGTGCGGACGCCGAAAGCGGACTGGACGCGCACGGGCTCGCCTGAGAGCCGGGCGACAGGTTCGCGCCGACAACGTCTGACGCCTTGACGCCGTTGCGACCTCCGGGCGGCCCGATCCCGGTGTCGTTGCGCATAACACCGCACCGTTGGGTGGGTCGGCGGCGCAGCCGCGAGAGCTATGATTCTCAAAGTTGCCCGACTCGGCCATCCGGTGATCCGCGCCGCGGCCCAGCCGGTGCGGCCTGAGGCCGTCCAAACTGCCGAGTTTCAACGCCTGCTCGACGATATGGTCGAGACGATGCGTGAGTATAGCGGCGTGGGTCTCGCCGCGCCGCAGGTTCACCTGTCGCTCCAGGTCGCAGTGCTCGAAGTGGTCGACCATCCGCGCTATCCGGACATGCCGCGCGTCCCGCTGACCTATCTGATCAATCCACAGGTGACAGTCCTTGATTCTGAGATCATTGAGGACTGGGAGGGC
>JBOHWF010000388.1:0-2169 GCA_050736455.1 Binataceae bacterium (SeqCode)
GGCGACATCCTGATCGACGGCGGCAATTCCTACTACGTCGATGATATTCGGCGCGCGAAAGAGCTCGCTGCAAAGCAAATAAATTACGTGGACGTTGGCACGAGCGGCGGCGTCTGGGGACTGGAGCGCGGCTACTGCATGATGATCGGCGGAGGCGACACGACAGTCCGGCAGCTCGATCCGATCTTCAAGACACTGGCGCCGGGGCGGGGCGACATCGCGCAAACGCCCGGGCGCGCGAAGCTCGGCGGGAGCGCCGAAGAGGGTTATCTGCACTGCGGTCCGAACGGTGCGGGGCACTTTGTCAAGATGGTCCATAACGGTATCGAATACGGCATCATGGCGGCCTACGCCGAGGGCCTCGGAGTTTTGCATAACGCCAATGTCGGCAAGGGCGAGCATGAGATTGACGCGGAGACCACGCCGCTCCGCGATCCCGAGCACTATCAGTACGATCTGAATCTGCGGGACATTACCGAACTGTGGCGGCGCGGCAGCGTGATCGCATCCTGGCTGCTCGACCTGACCGCGACGGCGTTGGTCAAAGATCCGGAGCTGACGGAATTCGGCGGCCGGGTTTCGGATTCGGGCGAGGGCCGTTGGACGATCAAGGCGGCGATCGACGAGGCGGTGCCGGCGCCGGTACTGTCGAGCGCACTCTATGCACGGTTCAATTCGCGCGGTCAGGCGGATTTTCAGAACAAGTTACTGTCGGCGATGCGCTACGAATTCGGCGGCCACCTCGAGAAACCCGCCGGCAAGTAAAACGCCCCGCTTGCGGCGAGCGGGCGCTCAGCGTCGGGCGCCGATCAGGCGGCCGGCTGCGGGCGCGCCGCCTGCGATCTCGGACGGTTGCGTCGCCGGGCCGGGTGTCGCGATCGTAGTCGCTTGCCAGATCCTCGGCGCCAACGCGGCGAAATCGGCGACCGCCGGCCCGATCAGAATCAGCACCGCGTCCGCACGCGCCTCCACGGCGTGCGCATAGCGCGGGCCTTTAGGGTGGACCAGGATCGTATCGTAGGTCGCGGCGAAAGCGCGCGCCGATGCGGCGTCGCGAAACGCGATCATCCAGATCAGCGTGACCCGCGTTCCTGACGCAGCTCGCAGACTCACCTGCTCGGCTCCGCTCGTGGATTCGCTCCGCCTAGCGTCACCGTCCTTCTGCAGAATGACCATCTGATCGCCGGCCCAGCCTTGCGCCAGACTCAGCGCCGGGGCGTGAGGCGGCAGGTTACGCTCGAGAATGATCTTGAGCAGGAGCTCGCCGAAGGTGTCGTCTTCGACCTTTTTCCAATTCGCAAGCTGGCTCTGGTAGCCGCTGAGGACGACTTTGCGCGGCAGTGTGCGATGGTCGAAATAGAGCGACGGCTCGATAATCTGCTGCGAAGAAAGCGGCGGGTCGCGGTAGAGCGCATCGACAGCGCTCCAGCCGCCGCGCTTCCAGGCCTCGGCGACGAAGCGCGCGCCCGCCGAGTACTGGAACATCATCGGCGCGCGCAGTGCGAGCGGCGCGCCGTCCGACTCGGCCTCAGCGCCGGCGTCGAGCGCGCCAAGCTGCGCGACGATGCGGTCCGCCGCCTGGCTGGTGAGTCCGCCCGCGACGTAGCCCAGACCGGCCAGCGTGGCGTCGCCCTCCATCACCGAGTGCAGCGCGATTTCCTCGTCGTCATTGTTCTTGGCCCGCTCCATCATCGGTTCGAGCCCGAAGTGCTGGTCCTGGAGCGCATGCGTCAGCTCGTGCGCATAGAGCAGTTCGCCGCCGGCGCCTGAGTGGTCGACGAAAGCGCCGCCGAGGACGCCCATCCCGCGCACTTCGACCATGACCTTGTCGTGAGGATCGTAGAAGCCCGCAACCTGCTCGCGCATCAGCTTGATCTGCTCGCGCTTGAGGTCGATGCCTGAGGGAAAGAGCCCGGTCATCTGTCCCGCTTCGCCGCTGACGCGCAATTCCTCGTCGGTATTGTCGCGTTCCAGCTTCGCGATCATCATCTGCTGCGCCTCGTCAGGCGTTTTGGAGACGAACGGGACGGCCTGCAGAAAGCCGAGTTGACGCACCTGCGCGATCCCGCTTCGGACATCTCCCGGCTTGACTTGACTGGCCGCGTCCCCACATCCGCAGGCCGCCCAGACGATCGCGATGACGCAAAGGCGGAACGCGATGGTCTTCAC
>JBOHWF010000389.1:0-8748 GCA_050736455.1 Binataceae bacterium (SeqCode)
CACTATCGATGTGCAAATGCCAGGCGTGATAGCCCAGGAAAGCCGTGAGCAAAAGCGCGAGGCATAGGATAAGCTTTGGCCGCTGTACGACCAGCTGATTGAACCGCTGCATGCCTTTATCCCGCCTGCCTCGATGGACAAAGAAAGGATGCGCAGTTAAACACGCTTGTGACGGGCTATGTCAAGCTGGCATTACTGTTGTGAACGACGAATGGTTTTATACCAGCCTGGTCTCATGGACGAATGTGGGCATCGGCATCGGCTCGTGGCGAAGGCAAGCCGGCCTTGGGTGACTCGCGTGCCTCTTGCGCGACCGCGGTTCGAATCCCGGCCATGCGGCCCCGCTATAAGGGGCTGGTTCGGCTAAACCGACCAGTCCTCCTTTTACGGGCTTTCTGGCGCTTGCTTATTCGTTCGAGACCGTTACCGGATTCCCGTCGAGCTTGGTGAAGGTGATGCTGAATTTCTCATGGTAGGTCCGCGCCAGGTCCTGGAGATAGCTGATGGCCATCGCTTCGCCCAGGGTCATTGACCAATCGGTGTCGCTGCGCCAGTGGATACCCGCGTGCACGCCATGACCGAAGCTGACGTTGCGCGCGAGTTTGTTCAACTCGCCGCCCAGCGTGATTTGTCCAGCGTCTGAGCCGGTGTACGGCAGCAGCGAGAGGCCGTCGCTCGCGGGTACGAGCGGATTTGGGATCACGTAGCTCTCGTCAAAGAAGAACTTCAGCATCGTGATGCACGCGCCGCCGACCGTGCCGTGGCCGGTGGGATACGACGGATGGGTCGGCGAACCTTCAGGAAAGGCTTGCGATAGCAAATAAGTGCCGTTCTTGCTGAAGCTCTGCGCAACCGCTTGCGAGTTCAGAAAATTGCTCGCCAGTCGAGCCTGGATCTTGTTCTGGTTGCCGCTCAGAATCTGCTGCGCGACGCCGCCACCCGCTTCCGGACGATGCGTGAGGTGAATCAGCCATTTCTGCCACCAGACCCGTTGCAGCGCGCGAGTCGCAATGGTACCCAGGCAGGCGGCGAAATCCGGTCCACCAAAGGTACAGAAGCCGTTCTGCGTCTTCGATCCAGTATACGGGTTGCCGGGGTTGGCCGGCGCATTCAGAGTGCCCAGCACCAGCAGGCCGACCAGGTATTCCTGATAGACCACGTCGACGTGGGTATATGCCGCCAGGCCGCGCCCGTCGTGCAGATAACGTCGCACCGAGTCCGCCTGATTCGTCAGTCCGGTGCTGATGCCATTTTGCACCTGCATGAATGTCGTCGTATCAGTCATGTAATCGATGCCGGGCAGATACGTCGTCGTCAACTGGTCAAGCGGCAGCTGGCCAAAACTGGTCGGAGTAATCATCAACTGCGACATGTAGGGTCCCACGGTTTCACCCGGGTAAGTCCCGCGAAACAGCAGGTTCGGCGTAACGTTCCCGCCGCCGTCGCGCGGCCCGCGATAGTCAGTCTGGGCGCCCAATTCCGCCGCCGCGGCGGCCGCCGTCGAGCTCGAGGCATAGTCAGTGAAGGCGACGTCGCGCAGCATCGAAGCCCAATACTGCTCGATCAACTGCGTGCCATACGCCGAGCTCGCAATCTGGTCGAACGGAGGCACTACTGGCAGACCCGTCGGATCTCCGGGCGACGGCGCATTGCCGAACTGCACCGAGTCGCGGCCGATGAGGTCGAAGGCATAGGCGCCCTGCGGACCGTTTTGCGTGCGCGTGCCGCCGATGATGATGGCTTCGAAGTCGCTGTTTTTGCCGCTGTTCAGCGCCTTTTTGAAGGACTGCCAGGCTGCCGGATTGACTACTCCGATGTCGTCCTGCAGCAGGCCTTTACTGTAGCTCGCGGACTTGTCGGAATAGCGCTGCTCGTCGCCGTTCGTGGTATGCGGCGGAACGGGGACCAAGGATTCCTGCGTCGCCGCCGCGAGGCGCAGGCGGAAGGCCTGACGCACCCTTAGATTGGCGACGCTGGGCGCCAAGTGCGCACCGCTGGCCACGGTCGAGCCAGCGGCCTCGGTTTCGGCCAGCGCACCACTCGCCGCTCCGAGCACCCCCGCCGCGACCGACGCCATACCCACGCGTCCAATGAACCTGCGTCGGCTGATTCCTTTCTTCCCGGGCGGAGAGTTAGGAGAAGTGTCGTCCTGCCCCGGTTCCCTGGCTGCTACGTTTGATGAATCCTCGATTGACATCAAATCCTCCTCATAGCTTGATCGTTACGACGAGCGTCACAGCATATGCAATGCCATGCTAAATGTTCTCTTTTCACGCAATGAAAGGATATTAACTGCTATCGTTTCCTTGCATTAGCGCCAACCTGATGAAGCAGTTGACCTACACTCTCTAACGGTCACAAGGCGATGAGGCTCTTGGACTCGCGGATTCGCTGTAGGATCGTTTTCGCCCGAAAACCTCACTGTCCCCGACCGCGTCCCACAAAAATTCGCTCGCCGCGATCTTCGTGATTGCAAGATTCAACTTTGAGGCTCCCCTAACTCGCGAAACAGAGTTGCGTTATCGGATCCACTCGCATGTCGCGAAACGTTAATGGATTGAGATACTTAGACGATCCCGATGAAACTATGCAGCGACTCGCATTCGCATAGCGAGAAGAAATTCCTTGAAGGCCGAGGCGTGTTTCCTTGACTTTTATTCGGCATGTCAATTGCTCTGAAAACGCGCAGCGCGTTGCTTCTTTCCCCGAGAACCACGGCGCTTATGTCCCCAAGCTAGGCCGGGCTGTATTCCACTGGCTCCCCCCAACCAGTGGGTTTTCAACAGCCCGGCCTTTTTTCATCGCACGGCAGAAAGAAGTTGCGGCCTGACCGCCCCCTGGTGACTCACGGGTAGGCGCGCGGTTACTCGGACGAATCCGCGATCGCAGCGTGTAGTCGGAAGAGCTCAGCGATCGTCGCAGGCGGGCGTCGCCCAAGTCCGCATTCCGTCGCGATCCCGAAATCCCCGATGGCGCCGGCCGCAGCGATGAGACGCTTGCGGGCACCGGCAAGACCGTCGGTGAAATGCACGAGCCCGAGATAGAGTTCCGTACCCGGCGCGCGGTTCAGCCCGCGCAACGGCGCGAAATAGGCCGCGTCGTCGCGCTCGCGCGGCACCGGCATATGAATCCACTCGATCGGCCGCGTCACTGCTGCCGTCAGCGCGTTGGCGACCTCGACCAGATTGGCGGCGTCGGCCGGCTGCTTGAAGTGCTGATGACCGTAGTCGCCGTAGCACAGATGATAACCCAGCTCGACGCCGGCCGGGACGTGATCGCCGAGCCGCGCAAGCCGCTCGACGACGCCGCGCTTGAAATCGGTGAAGTGTGCCGGCCAGACGCCCTCCCAGATAGCCATCTCGATCGCGACGTCCCACTGGATCGCGAGCCTGCGCGGCGGAATCGCGGCACAGATCTCGTTGAGCTCGGCGAGCAGGCGGGCCTCGTACGCCGCTTCGACCTGCGGCTGGTCCTCAAGCACAACAAATGAAGTAATTGGCGCCAGCGGCGTCGGCAGACTCACCTGGAAACGGCCTGCCGCTGGAATCACCCCCTCGCGCTGAAGCCGCGTGAAGTCGGCCCATGAGGCGCGGGCGGCCGCGGCATAGCCGAGCGCTCCGAAGCTCAAATTCGCCGAGCGGTCGGCACTCTGCAGTCGTACATGGGGGATCGTCGTATAACCCCCCGGCGTAGGCGGAATTACTTCGAAACGCGGATGACTCCCGAACACCTCGAACTGCCATCCGATCCAGCCCAAACGCGCGCCGGTCTCGCCGTCGGGAATCCGCCGCAGGCGCGGCCCCAGAATCGACGCCGCAGTGCGGAAAACCTGCTCCGCGTTGTCCAATGGAACGCTGCCGACCAGCAACACGTTGCGAGTTTTTTGCGTGGCTTCCATCTGATCTCGCCTCCTGCGCGGGCGGTTACCGCGATGCGCGGGTCAAGCCTCGACCGCATCAGCGCCCGTCGAGAGCCATTTAATACTCACGCAATCTGCGGTTAACCAACAATCGTTGTTCGCGGCGTATCCTGTCACGTTCGCGCAACTTGTAAAGGATTGGAGAGCATCAATGATTTCGATGATTTCACCGAGTCGCCTCGCTAAACGGTGGTTGATGGTTGGATCTGCACTTTCGGCGGCTCTATTCGTCGGATTGGGCAGTGCGCGCGCTCAGGCTGTGGCCGTACCGCCGTATGTGCTGACCGGATTTACCGGCGTTGCGCCGAGCGGAGCGACGCAACCCGACGATCTGTCAGTTTCGGCGGACGGTGCGAGCCTTTGGATCGACTATGGCAATGGCGCTTGCACCACCGGCACGGGCTGTCCCAGTGGCGTTCCGATCAGTAGCAATGTGGTCGAGTACAATATCGGCACGCGTGCAGTGGTACTTAATGTTAGTATCCCGGGCCATGTCGATGGGCTCAAAATCAATCCCAGGACCGGGGATGTCTGGGCCACTGAGAACGAAGATGGCAATCCAACCCTGACAGTCGTCAATCCTAAAACCGGCAAATTCAAAACCTATACTTTTGACAGTTCCCTGCCATTTGATGGCGGCATGGACGACTTGGTCTTTTCGGGGAAGAACTCGAAGAACCTTTACATCGTCATGTCGTCCCAAAGCGCGATCAGCGCTCCGGTAATCGCGCAGTTCTCGGCCGGCTTGAAAAAGACTAATACCAAACTCACCTCGACGCTTTCCGGCGACCCGGGGACAGTTTGGAATGTCGTCACGAATAGCGCCGAGACGGGCGATATGATCGGCGACCCGGATTCGATGACTATAGACCCGGCCGGTGAGTTGATTCTGGACAATCGTAGCGATTTGTCACTATACGTCGTGCGCGCCCCGGGCGTGAGCAACGCTGTGCTGCGGGTTCCGCTGACGTTATCCACTAGCGGATCGCCGATGGAGGTTAACGACACGATCTTCACGACCTCCACGGCTGGAACGATTTTCATCACTGATACCAGCTCGAACACGATCTACACGTTGACGAAACCCTACTTCCCGGCCAATGAGGTTTACACCGCCGCCAACAAGGCGGGTGTCGTTGGTCTGGTGGACATGAACACGGGGATCGTGACGCCGGTTGTTACGCGACTCGAGGGGCCGCATGGATTAGCGTTTTCACCGCTTTCGGTTGCGATCGCGCCGGTTACAACGAAATAGCGAAATAGTCACCGCGTGCGTGCCGGCGCCCCGAGCCGGATGGCTGGCGTCCCGCGATGAATCCGAGTTCGCCCACTCTGCTCATTGCGCGAGATGGGTCGCGAACCAGTCGCGGGCGGCGGACCGTCAACGCGCGACGCGCGCGACTTTGCCGGGCAGGCTGCGCGAGATCGCCGCATCGGCGCTCGGCACAAGTGAGAGCAGATCTTCCAGTCGGTTACTTCGCGACCAGAATAACCACGCCGACGCGGGCTTGGCTGAGATTCTGCTGAAAGGGCAGCCCCTGGTCGCCGGTCAAGAAGACTTCGAAGCCCTGGTCTGCCGCGCGGCGTAAAAGTTCCCCGTTTTTCAGTCCGGTCCAACCCTGCTGTTGGACAGTGCGGACGTCGTGTCCGGTTAGTTCGCGAGCCAGGCGGCGCGGGAGTTGCTCATCGAGCGGAACGCGCACTCGCGGTCAGAACCTCATGCGCTGCCTCAAGTGCGGCGATTGCCTGATCGCGCGATACCGAAGGGAAGTCATCCAGGAAGTCGCTCAGGCTGTGACCCCCTTCCAGATAGTCGATCAGGTTGCGCAACGGCACCCGCGTCCCGACGAAGACCGGTATTCCGCTGAGAATATCCGGATCGCTGCGCACCACGGATGCTCCGCCGCTGACGAAGGGCTCCATGGTCTCTTGACTATAGCGCAAGACCCGCTCTCCTTCTACGGCAGGAAACGGAGCGGCGGATCTGAGCCTCGCCTTCGGCGTTGCGTCATCTTGCGAGATGGGTCGCGAACCAGTCGCGGGCGGCGCTGCTCGAGGCCGCAAAGTCCTTGACGTAGGCCTCGAAGTGGCCGCCCTTGAGCACCACGAGCCGCTTGGGCTCGAGCGCGCGGTGGTAGGCGGCGAAGGCTTCGTCGGCGACCGCCAGATGGTCGCCGTCGGCGATGATCATCAATAAAGGCGTCGGGCTGATCCGGTCCACATAGGAGCCGGGTTCGTACTCGCCGAGCATCTCGACCGTGCGCAGCGTTACCTCGTTGCGCCACGCCGGCGCGCGGCTCTTACCGGTCGCGGTGAACCAGCTCCACGAGTCGGCGGTCGGGAGCGCCGCCGGGCCCATCGGATCCTCGCTGACCACCGGGATCATCATAGGCGCGGCGCCACCGAGACGAGCCTCGCGATCGGCGTCGAACTGCTCGCGCAGCGCGGCGAACATGTCGGCGCGGACCAGCCGCTTGAGATTGCGCGATCCGCTGACCAGCGGCACCTGCGAGACCACGCACTTGACCCGCCGGTCGATCGCGCCGAGCACCAGGACGTGGCCGCCGCTGTAGCTCGAACCCCAGACGCCGATCCGATCGCGATCGATTCCGGGCTGCATCCGCATCCAGGTGATCGCGTGGCGATAGTCGCGCAACTGCTGCCAGGGGTCGATTTCGCATCGCGGCTCGCCGCTGCTCGCGCCGAAGTTGCGATGGTCGAAGACCAGCACCGCCAGCCCGGCCGCGCTGAAAACCTCGGCGTACTGATCGAGGTACATCTCCTTAACCGCGGAGAAGCCATGCGCCATCACTATCGCGGCAACCGGTCCGAAACTGCGCTCGGGCGTGTACAACCATCCTCGGAGCGTGGCTCCTTCCGCCGAGATCTCGATATCGCGCCGCATATAGCTGTCCTCCGCTTCGGCTAATCGCATGGTGCTCCGGCTGCGGTCAAGCGCCGGAGAGCGAATCCAATTGCTGATACAGTTTGCGCCGTGTGGTAGCTTATCGGCCAAGTTGATGGCGCCGGTATTTCATCGGGGAGGACGGATTTCGTGGCGATAAAGATTGGCATCAACGGCTTCGGCCGTATTGGGCGCATGTTCTATCGGGCCGCCCTTGACAAGAAAGAGATTGAGGTGGTGGCGGTCAACGACATCACCGACGCGCCGACACTCGCGCATCTGCTGAAATACGATTCGATCCATGGCCCGCTGCCCCATCAGGTGAAGGCCGAGGGCGGGCAGATCATGCTTGACGGCCACGCGCTGCGGGTCATCGCGGAGCGCGACCCGGCAAAGCTGCCGTGGAAGGAGCTTGGGGTGCAGGTCGTGGTCGAGTCGACCGGGCTCTTCACCGCACGCGACAAGGCGGCGCTGCATCTCAGCGCCGGGGCGCGCAAGGTGGTCATCAGCGCGCCGGCCGACGGCGCCGACGTGACGCTGTGCCTGGGCGTCAACCAGCAGGCCTACGACGTCAAGCGGCACGACGTCATTTCTAACGCGTCGTGTACGACCAACTGCCTCGCGCCGATCGCCAAGGTGCTGCACGAGAGTTACGGCATCGTGCATGGCCTGATGACCACGGTGCACAGCTACACCTCCGATCAGATGCTCCAGGATGGCCCGCATAAAGACCTGCGGCGCGCGCGCGCGGCGGCGCTCTCGATGGTGCCGACGTCGACTGGCGCGGCCAAGGCGATCGGGCTGGTGCTGCCGGCGCTCAATGGCCGGCTCGACGGCATCTCGATCCGCGTGCCGACCGCGAACGTCTCGATTGTCGATCTGACGACGACGGTCGAGCGTGACTGCGACGATAAGGGCGTCAACGCTGCGATGAAAAAGGCCGCCGACGGCGAGCTCAAGGGCATCCTGCAATACAGTGAGGAGCCGCTGGTGTCGCTCGATTTCAACGACAATCCGCACTCATCGATCTTTGACGCGCCGCTGACCAAGGTGCTGGGCAAGCGGCTGGTCAAGGTCTTCTCCTGGTACGACAACGAATGGGGCTACTCGAATCGGCTCGCCGACATCACGGCATTCGTGGCCGCGCGACTATGATTGGCGCGCGCCGCTGACGGCGATCACGCTTCCGCACCACGATGGCCGCCACGCCGCTGACGAGTCTCAAGCTCGAGGGTCGGAAGATCCTCGTACGCTGCGATTTCAACGTGCCGCTCGAGAGCGGTCGCATCACCGACTCGACGCGCATCGACGCGAGCCTCGAAACCATCCGCTACGTTTTGGATCATGGCGGCGCCGCCGTGCTCTGCTCGCATCTGGGCCGGCCCAAGGAACGGACGCCGGAATTGAGCCTCAAGCCGATTGCGGAGTATCTGAGCGGCGTGCTGGGCAAAAAGGTGGCGATTGCGCCGGATTGTATTGGCGAGATTACCGGCCGGATGATCGCGGACCTCGCGGCAGGCGACGCGATCCTGCTCGAGAACCTGCGCTTTCATCGCGAAGAGGAGGCTAACGATCGCGATTTCTCTCACGAGCTCGCACGCGGCAAGAGCGTGTATATCAATGACGCGTTTGGCGCGGCCCATCGCGCCCACGCCTCGACCGTCGGCGTGACGCAGTTCATCCGCGAGCGCGCCGCGGGCTTCCTGATGATCCGCGAGCTCGAAGCTTTGCGCGCGGTTACGGAGAATCCCGCGCACCCGTACGTCGCGATTCTCGGCGGCGCCAAGGTCTCCGACAAAATCGCCGTCGTCCGCAATCTGCTGACGAAGGTTGACGCCCTCCTGATCGGCGGCGCGATGGCGTACACGTTCCTCAAGGCGCAGGGCGTGCCGATCGGCAAGTCGCGGGTCGAAGAGGACAAACT
>JBOHWF010000390.1:0-16274 GCA_050736455.1 Binataceae bacterium (SeqCode)
GCTAAAACTAACCAGCCAGCCGGCGCGCCGCTTCCGCGAGCCGGCTGGCGAGGCTGCCGTCGTAGGTCTTGCCTTCGAGTTCAACCACGACGCCGCCGATCAGCGCGGCGTCAAGGTTCACCGTAGGAATGATTTTCTTGTGCGCGATCACCTCGAGGCCGCCAAGGATACCCGCCAGCGTGTCCTCTGCAGGCGCCCGAGGAAAAGTCAGGGTCGCGCGCGCGCGGCCCATCAGATCGTCGAGCATCCGCCGATAAGCTTCCGCCACCGCCGGCAAATCCTCGATACGGCCGTGTCGCGCGACCACCGCCGCGAACGAGCGGACCGGGTAGCTGACCTCGAGTTTCTCGCCGATCTTCGCCAGCGCCTCGATTTTCGCGGCAGGCGCGACCTCCGGCGACGCGAATGCGACGCTGATTTCCGGCGCGGCGACAATCCGCGCGAGCCGCTCAAGCTCGCTCCCCCAGGTTTCGAGTTGGGCGGTTTCGCTCGAAAGGCCGAGCAGCGCCCGCGCGTAGCGCTTGGCGACTTTCGAGTTTCTCGCCGTTCTCATCGGCGGGCCTCCTCGCCCAGCTTGCCAATGAAGCTGCCGAGCAGGCGAGCCTGATCGGCGGGTTGGAAGTCACCCTTGATCAGCTCGAGCGCGAGGCGCGCGGCGCCGGCGGCAAGCGCTTCGCGCAGGCGCCGCTGACCGGCTTCGCGCGCGGCGGCCACGCTCACCACGCCGTCGCGCCTGATCCGCTCGGCGGCCTCACGTGCAAGGTCGGCGAGGCGTTTGACCTGATGGGCAGTTTCGGCGGTGAGCTCGCGAGCCAGCCGGGTCTTCTCGGCCGTGAGTCCGGTCGTCAGCTCGGCGGCGCGCTGAGCCAGCGTCTGCGCATCGCTGAGCGCGGTCTCGGCGCGGCTGGCGTGCTCGCGGATCGTTTTGGCGCGGGCCGTGAAGAAACCGGCAATCTGCGGTCCGCCGAAGCGGCGAATGAGCCAGAGAAAAAGCCCAAAATTGATCGCGTAGAAAATCAGCGCCGTCCAACGGCCCGCAGCCTCAGGGCCTTCGGCGGCGAAAGCGCAGATCGGACACAGCAGCACCGCGACCACGGTCGCGATTGTGCGAAGCGATCGGTTCTTCATCTAATTGTCGAGGCGCGCCGGCGCAGCGTTGCCGACCGGACGTTCGAGCACGCGCGCCGCAAGCTCGGTCGCCAGGACACCTGCCAATTCTTCGAGTTGCCGCGCGGCCGCGACGAATTCCGCGTCAATTCCCGCGCGGACCTTTTCCAGCTCCTGACGGGCGGTCGCGCGCGCCTCTTCGATCAAATGCGCCGCCTCTTCAGTCGCGCTCCGCCGCTCAGCTTCGCGCGCCGCCAGGCTCTCGCGGCGAACCTCGGCCAACTCGTGCTCGCGGCGCTGCAGCGCGGCGCGCTGCTCGCCGAGCAGCCGCGCGGTCTCGGCGTTCAGTTGGTTCAGCCGGGCCTCGCGATCACTCAGCAGACGGAGAAAAGGTCCGAAAAAAAGCCATCCGAAGATGACCCAGAAGATCAGAAAAGAAATTACCAGGGTCCCGAGAATACCCCAGTCCGGCGGCAGATGCATTTAGCGTCCCAACTCCACCGGCAGACGGTAACTGACGACGCCGTGTGGGGCAAGACTATGGCGCGCGCGAAAAACCCCTCAGGCTTGTTTCTGTCCCGCGACCTGACTCACCTGGCTTATCTGGTTGACCGGGTTCAGCCGCTCCTCCTTCGGGAACATCGTCACCTTGCGTTCCTCGCGCGCGCCCTCGGGCGCCATCGAGCAATGGCCCTCGAAGGTCGCGCCCTCATGGACCACCAGCACCGGCGCCGTGAGGTTGCCGATAACTTTGGCCGAAGGCCGAATTTCGATCCGGCTGGTCGCAGAGACGTCGCCGCTGATCTTGCCGGCCACGACGATTGACGCGGCGCGGATCTGTGCGGTTACCACGGCGCCCTCGCCGATAGTCAGGCTGTCTTTGGCGTTGATCTCGCCGTCGACCTGCCCGTCGATTCGCGTGGGTCCGTCGAAGGATAGCTTACCGCTGATCTTCGATCCGCTGTCGAGATAGGCGCCGCCGCTCGAACCAGTCGCCGCGGCCGGGCGCACCGGCGGCTTCTCCGCATTACTCGCGACGGACAGATTACTGGGCGGGGGCGCGACCGGCGTCAGTGGCGGCGTTTTGGGTAGGACTTCCGTCCGCACGTTCCGATCCTGTTCCTTGTTGAACAATGCCATCGCTTAGCTCCTTGCGCGGAAATCGTGGACGCTCCGCAGACCCCCAGCGTCCCCCGGGCCACCACTCTGATCGCTATTAGACCATAGGCCGGATCGAGTCAAATTGCCACAGCTATTTCGCGCTGATGCCACAGCTTGATTGATCTGTGTTAGGCTTTGCTGACTGGAGGATCGATCATGGCGACGATTCCCGAAAATTACCTCGACCTGCTCGGGGCCAAGAAGGCCTTCGCCACTATCGCGACCGTCCTCAAAGACGGCTCGCCGCAAGTCACCCCGGTATGGTTCGACTACACCGGCGGGAAAATTCGGGTCAACACGGCGCGCGGCCGGGTCAAGGCGCGCACGATGCGGATGGGTGCGCGGGTCGCGCTCGCGATCATGGATCCCGAAAACCCCTACCGCTATCTACAGGTGCGCGGCAAGATCGTCAGCGTCACCGAGAACGGCGCCAGCGCGCATATCGATTCGTTGGCCAAGAAGTACCTGGGCCAGGACAAATATCCGTTCCATCAGCCGGGGGACGTCCGCGTGATGTACGAGATTGAACCCGCGTCGGCGCAAGCGATGGGCTGAGCAGCCGCCGCGCAGAAGGCGAGGCGGAGATTTAAATCTGAACGCAGCTCGCGGACTCGCCTGCTCGCTCCGCCTTCGGCTCCGCTAGTATCGCCCGATCGTCGGGGCTTTTTCAACGGTACTGCCGCACTCCGACCCGCAGTCGGGGCAGACGTATTCGTACTTGTCGCCCTCGGGCAAGACCAGCAGGAGACGTTTGCGCACCGGCACGGCGCGCTTGCATTTGGGGCAGGCAAGGAGGGTGGCCTCGAGGCGTTCGAATGCGGCTCGGCGTTGCGCCATGGCTGCTTCAACAAATAATCACGCGCAAGCGGAGCTGCAACCGGGGAGCGGCGACGACTGCCTACTTCGCGTCGTGGAAAATGATCCCGAGGGTGAAGCGGGTCCCGGCCTCAAGCGTCGCCACGCCGTGCCTGACATTGACGCGATAGCATCCGCGCGCGCCGCGCACCGGCCGGTAACGGGTCGGGAACAGAATTGCCGCGCCCGGCTCGAGGCCGATCGCGTCGCCGCGCGATTGCGCGCGCGGCCGCTGTTCCATCAGCAGGAACTCGCCGCCGCGGAAATCCACCGCCGGCCGGCTCAGCATAAAGGTGAACTGGAGCGGGAAGACGACCTCGCCGTAAAGATCCTGATGCAGGCAGTTGTAGCCGCCCGCGCTGTAACGCAGCATCAGCGGCGTCGGCTTGGTCTGCCCATGCCGATGGCAATGATCGAGGAAGGCCTCGAGTGCGGGCGGAAAGCGCTCGGCCACCCGCAGCGCCGCCATCCAGTCGTTGGCGATCGCGGCGACAGCCGGGTAGAGCGTCGCGCGCAGCGTCGCGACCAGCGGCGGAAGCGGTGCGGAGAAATACTTGTACTCGCCGAGTCCGAAGCGCAGCCGCGCCATATCGACCTTGCTGCGAAAACATTCGCGCCGCTCGTAGAGCGCGATCAACGTCGCGCATTCCTCCGGCGTAAGGATCGGCGGGGTCGTCGCGTAACCGCGCTCGTCGAGCCGCGCGCGCGCCCGCTCCCAATCTATTCCCGCCAGGCGGCTCTCTAGGGTCATGCCCGACACGTCCCGAGCATTAGAACACTTCGCTTGACCCGGTGTGAGAGTTTCTGCCGAGAATAGATGAATGCGAGCTAGGCGATTCGTCGAAAAGCGTTTAAGCTTCTGTGGCTAATCGATGAGTGAGACTACGACCAACGCCGCGCCGCCGCGGGTTTATCTCGAAACCTACGGCTGCCAGATGAACATCGCCGACTCGCAGACGGTCAACGCGGTTCTGCGCCAGGCCGGCTACGCCCTCGCGCCGCGGCCCGAGGAGGCCGACGTCATCCTGCTTAACACCTGCGCGATCCGCGAACACGCCGAGGACCGCGTGATCGGCCGGCTGAGCGACCTCGCGCGGCTCAAAGTCGCCCGGCCGCAATTGAAGCTCGGCCTGCTCGGATGCATGGCGCAGCATAATCGCGCCGCGCTGATGGCGCGGGCGCCGTGGCTGGACCTGGTCGCCGGACCCGACACCTATCGGCGGCTGCCCGAGCTGCTCGGGCGCGCGGACTTCGATCCCGCAGTTGACGTGCGGCTCGATCGCGGCGAGACCTACGCGGACATCTCGCCGGCGTACGAGTCGGGCGTGCGCGCCTACGTCACCGCGATGCGCGGCTGCGACCGCTTTTGCACCTTCTGCGTGGTGCCCTACGTGCGCGGGCGCGAGCGCAGTGTGCCGCCCGCCGATCTTCTGCGCGAACTTCGGGCGCTGGCGGCGCGCGGGGTGAAGGAGATTGTGCTGCTCGGCCAAACCGTCAACGCCTATCGCCACGACGCGACCGACTTCGCCGCGCTGCTGAGGCTCGCCGCGGAAATCGAAGGCCTCGAGCGGATCCGCTTTACCTCACCCCATCCGTGCGACATGGGCGCCGCGCTGATCGAGACGATGGCGACGGAGCCGAAGTTGCAGCCGTATCTGCATCTGCCCGTGCAATCCGGCTCGGATCGGATGCTCGCCGCGATGGATCGCGGTTATACCGTCGCGCACTATCTCGACCTGGTGGCGCGGCTGCGCGCGGCGATTCCCGACCTCGCGCTGTCCACCGATATCATCGTCGGTTTTCACGGCGAGGAAGAGAGCGACCTTGCCGCGACGCTGACCCTGATGCGGGAAATCCGCTACGACTCGGCCTTCTCCTTCAAGTATTCCGTGCGCCAGCATACCCGCGCCCATCGCCTCGGCGATTCGGTGAGCGAGGCCGAGAAGGGGCGCCGCCTCGCCGAAGTTATCGCGCTGCAGGAAGAAATTGCCCTCGAGCGCAATCGCACCTTGATCGGCCGCGTCTTGCCGGTACTGGTCGAGGGTCCGGCGCGGCGCGGGATCGGGCAGCTTGCCGGCAAGACGCCGCAATTCAAGACCGCGGTGTTTGCGGGCGCGACGGGAATCTCCGCCGGCGACACAGTTCCAGTGCGCGTCGAATCGGCAACCGGGCATTCGCTGATGGGCGCGGCCGTCGACACCGCCCGGTGACTGTCGAGTCGCACAAGTTTCGATTTCAGCAAAAAACCCGATTCGTCATTCCGAGCGCAGCGAAGAATCCCGGAAACCACAGGGTTACGTTTGTAGAGGCTCGAAGTGGTGCGCCGGCATGCTTCGCTCCGCCGATTCCGCTCAGAATGACAAACTTGCTACTGCTATTTGCGAGAGAAGCCACGAGCTGCCGGGCCTTTACTTCCGCGCCCGCATCGTAAGAGATTAGGCGTCCGGTAACTGGCGATGGAAGGAATCTTTGAGGCCTTGGCCAGATGGGTCGGCGCGTGGTTCGCGCCGCTCCGTCAGCGCCGCTGGATCCGGCGCGTCGCGATCACACTGCTCGTGGTTCTGACGCTCTACGGGCTCGGCGGGTTCCTGGGGGTTCCGTACGCTTTGCGGCGCGTCCTGACCGGTCAAGTGGCGGCGACGCTTCATCGGCCAGTGACCGTCGGCGCGATCAGTTTCAATCCCTATCGGCTGCGCCTGGAACTCGATCAACTGCACGTCGGCGACCGCGATCCGCAGCAGCCCTTCGTCGATCTCGCTCATCTGCGGGTCAAAGTCTCGTGGTCCTCGCTCCTCCGGCTCGCGCCGGTGGTTCGCCAAGTGACCCTGACGCAGCCGGTGTTTCATCTCGTGCGCACGGGCGCGCAAGCCTTCAATTTTTCTGACTTGATCGCCCCATCCAATCCCGCGCCGCCCACCAAAGTTGCGCCAGGCAAGCCTTTTCGTTTCGCGGTCTCGAATATCGAGCTGACCGGCGGCGCGATTTACCTCGACGATCAGTTGCTCAAGCAGCGCCACGCGGTCGAGCATATCCGCCTCGGCGTACCCTTTATCGCCAATCTCCCATCCGACGTGAATATCTTCGTCCAGCCGCTGCTGCGGATGGTGATCGACGGCAGTCCCTTTCGGCTCGACGGCAAAACCAAGCCCTTCGGGCGCAATCAGGAGACCGTCGTTGATCTGAGTCTCCATCAGCTCGACCTCCCGCGCTACGTCGCCTACGCGCCGGTCAAGCTGCCGATCAAGCTGCTCAAGGGCACGCTCTCGACGCTGCTCCATCTGCACTTCATCACTGACCGGAATCAGCCGCACATCAAACTCGACGGCGGCTTCGCGCTCGATACGCTCGAAGTGCGCGATGCTGCCGGCGCGCCCCTCCTCAGCCTCGGACATCTCGCGACGGAGCTGGACGAGGTCAAGCCGCTCGAGCACGTGGTCCATCTGAAGCGGATCTATATCGGCGGGCTGAGCGCCCATCTGGCGCGCAACGCCGACGGCACGACCAACCTGACGCCGATCGTTTCTGGCCGCGCGTCGCAGACTCCGCCGCCGCCTGTTGGCGGGGCCGCGCCGCCGGCGCCAGCCTCCAGCCCGGCGCCGACGCCAGTATCTTCGATGCAGCCGACGCCGAGTCCAACGCCGTCGCCGCAAGCCGCCGCGCAAATCCCAGCGCAAATCCAGCTCGCAGCTCCGATCCCGTCGCCGACGCCCTCAAGTGCGCCCGCCAGCGGCAAGACGCCGGTCGACTTTGCGCTCGGCTCGTTCGAGCTGGCAGACAGCGCGATCGAGGTCACCGATCGCAGCCAGCCGGCTCCCGCGGTCCTGACCGTAAACGCGATCCACGCGACGCTCGACAACTTGCGCACGGTCGGCGCGAGCACCGCGCCCTTCGAGCTGAAGGCGAATTTCGCCGGCGGCGGCGCGATGGGGGCGAAGGGCGGCCTCGACCTTTCACACCATCGCGTGACGACCGAGGCCACGCTCGATCAGGTTGATCTGCCCGCACTGAAGGCCTTTGCCGCGCCGTTTCTGAACGGCGATCTGGCCGGCGGCAAGCTCAGCGCCAGCGCCTCGGTCAAGACCGACTACGCTCCCGGCGCCTTCAATCTGCGCGTCGAGCCGGCGAGCGCGGCCATCGACAATCTGGACTTGCGCGGCGTCGATCGCAGTGAAAAAAATGAAGCGCCGCTGGCGTGGGGACGGTTTGCCGTCGCCGTCGGACAGATCGATCTTGCCGCGCATAAGGCTGTGATCAACGCGGTGACCGCCGACGGGCTCAAGCTGTTCGTCAAGCGCGACCATCAGGGGCGGCTCAACCTGGAATCGTTGATCCGCGGCGCCGCGACGCCAGCAGCGGAAACGACGCCGGCGCCAATCGCACGGGCAGCCCAGCGACGGCGATCGCGCACGCGCGTGACGAAAAGATCTCTCACCGCGCCGTCACCCGCGCCGTCGCCGACGCCCGGATCCTCGCCGCAGTGGCAGTACCGCATCGATTCCGTCGTTTTCGACAAGGCGGAGATTCATTCGCTCGACGAGCGCGCGGCCCAGCCGGTCAAATTGGACGTCGCGCCGCTTAGCCTGAATCTGAAGGCCATCTCGAACGACCTGAGCAAGCCGATTACGCTCGCAGTGGACGGCATCGTCAACGGCAAGGGCAGCTTCAAAATTGACGGGACCGCAGCGCCGGCGCCACTCGACGCGAAGCTCAATCTCACGACCAAGCGGCTGGATCTCACCGCCGTGAACCCCTACCTCGGCGACCAGTTCAACGCCATCCTCGCGGCGGCGGCGCTGACGATGAACGGCCAGATCACCGCGACCAATCGGGGCGATCGGCTCAAGGCCGCCTACCGCGGCGATCTCACGCTCGGCGGCGTCCGGCTGCTCGACAAGCTGACACGCGACCATTTCGCGAGCTGGAATTCGTTCAGCGCCAATCGCATCGTAGCTGAGTATGGCGGCGACAAGCCGCGCGTCCGGATCGGCGGACTGGCGCTGTCAAAGTTCTACTCGCGTATCATCCTCAATGGTAACGGCAAGCTAAATCTGAGCGACATCGTCTCGAGTCCGCAGCAGGCGCCGACGTCGCTGACGCGCGCGAATCCCGCCGCGGCCAGCGCGCCGTCACCAACGCCGGCGCCGACGCCAGCGACTGCGCCGCCCGCCGCAGCGCCCAAGCCGCTTGCCGCCGAGATCGCGATCGGCGGCGTCACGCTGCAGAATGGTCACGTCAACTACACCGACAATTTCATCCGGCCGCACTACACCGCCGATCTGACCGCGATCGGCGGCAGGATTGGCGCGTTCGGCACGTCGTCGAGCAGCCCGGCCGACGTCCTGCTGAAGGGGCTGGTCAACGGCAGCGCGCCGCTCAATATCCAAGGTTCAGTCAACCCGCTCGCGCCGATGGCGTACGTCAACCTGGGCGCCAAGGCCGACGCGATCGAATTGCCGGGCCTCTCGCCCTACTCCACCAAGTACACCGGCTATCCGATCGTCAAAGGCTCGCTGACGGTGGACGTGCATTACTTGTTGCAGGATCAAAACCTCACCGCCACCAATCACATCTTCATCGACCAGCTCACCTTCGGCGACAAGGTTGAGAGCAAGGACGCGACCAACCTGCCGGTGCGGCTGGCGGTGGCGCTACTCAAGGACTCGCGCGGCGCGATCGATTTGACGATCCCGGTGTCGGGCTCGCTGAACAATCCGCAGTTCAGCATCGGCGGCGTCATCTGGCAGGTGATCAAGAATCTGCTGGTCAAGGCGGTGACCTCGCCGTTCAGCCTGATCGCCTCGGCGTTTGGCGGCAGCGGCGGCGCCGAGCTCAACTATATCGAGTTTGACCCGGGCTACGCGCACCTGACGCCCGACAGCCAGGGCCGGCTGGCGACCATCTCCAAGGCGCTGACCGCCCGCCCGGCGCTCAAGCTGAATATCGCCGGGCGCGTCGATCCGCGCGTCGATCGCGACGGGCTGCGTCAGGCCAAGGTCGACCACCAGGTCCTCGCGCAGAAGATCAAGGCCGAGGGCGAACCTGAAAACGGCGCTGACGAAACTTTGACCAAAGACGAGTACAACAAGTACCTGGCCAAGGTTTACAAGGCTGCCAAATTCGACAAGCCGCGCGATTTCCTCGGGCTGACCAAGTCGATCCCGCCCGACGAGATGAAAAAACTGCTGGCCACCAATGAGAAAGTGACCGACGAAGACCTCCAGCAGCTCGCCGACGCGCGCGCGAACGCGGTGCGCGCGGCGCTCAGCCAGACGATTGCGCCGGCCCGTCTGTTTATCGTGCCGCCCAAGCTCAACGCCGACGACGTCAAGGATCCGGGCAAGACCACCCGCGCCGACCTGACCCTGGAGTAGCGGCGGCCAGCCTGCTAAAGCACTTCGCGCTTTGCGTCTTTACACCGCGCGGCCTTCAACTCGAAGCGGACGCCCTCGCGGCGTTGGAGAAAGCTGACGATCTCAAGGAGATTGTCGGCGCGCGGATTCCCGGTCGGCCCTAGCATTCTCATTAGGCTCTTGGAAGGAATGCGGGTGGCCTCGGCGAGGTCGGTGAATCCCAAAGTCGCGTTTATGTAGTCTCGGAGGATGGTTTTCGCAGTAGCTACATCTCCGTCGAGCATTGCTTCGACGCCTTCGCGGAGGAGCGCGGTGCGGAATTTCGGATCGCGCTCGACACGAGCGCGAATGGTCTGCTTAAAGTCACGAGTGAGTGGCATGGCTGCGCCCCCTACTTCGCTTTTTTGTAATTTTGCCAGTTGGCAAGCGCAGTCCTAACGTCGCGTTGCTGACGCTTTTTCGTTCCCGCCGAGCAGGATGACGACCGTTTCACCATCCTTGCCAAAATAAATCCAATAGCCGGGACCGAAAGCGAGCTTGTACTCGAATACCCCCGAGCCGACGCCCTCGACGTTCGAGAAGTTGCCGAGTGAAATCCGGGCACCGCGGTCGCTATCTTCGCGGCGGCCTCCGCTTTCAGACTATCGAACCATGCCGCGTATGGGCTGCGGCCCTTGGCGTCGAGATATTCTCGAACCTCGATCATTCTATGGTAACATATTTATTACCATTATCAAGGACGAGAGCACAGCGCGAAATGTCGAGCCTAACCGTCCCTTCTCCCTCGGGTTAGTGCCAGCATGGTGTCTGCCAGCTAGTTGAGCGAGCGGCCTTGCGCGCCGTCCACCGGAATGCAGGCGCCGGTGATCCAGCTCGCACGCGGCGACGCCAGCATCACGACGGCGTAGGCGACCTCCTCCGGCCGCCCCAACCGTCCGGCCGGGAAATCGTGGCTGAGGAAATCCTGTTCGAAACCGGGATTCGCCTTGAAGACGTTTTCCCAGGTGCCGCCCGGATAGAGGATCGATCCCGGCGCGATCGAGTTGACGCGCACGCCCTTGGGCGCGAGTTCCCGCGCCAGCCCCTTGGTGAAAGAGATCATCGCCGCCTTCGAGCTGTTGTAGCTGAGCGGTCCGCCGGCTTCACGCCCATAGAGCGAGCTGATGTTGATAATCGCGCCGCCGCCCCGTTTCGCCATCGCGTCGGCGCACAGCCGCGACAGGCGGACGGCCGAAAAGAAATTCAGCTCGAAGGCCTGACGCCAGGCCTCGTCGTCGAGTTGATTGAGCGTGCCGACCTTTGCGCCGCCGGCATTATTGACCAGGATATCGACGCCGCCGAACGCGCGGACGGTCGCCGCGGCCCACGCCTCCATCGCGCCGGCGTCGCACACGTCCGCCGGCTGCGCGAGCACGCTCGCGCCCGCGGCCTTGAGCTCGACCGCGACCTCGTCGAGCTTTTCGCCGCCGCGCGCGCAGATGCTCAGCCGCACCCCTTCGGCGGCCAGCGCAATCGCCATCGCGCGCCCCAAGCCGCGGCTCGCCCCGGTGAGCATCGCCACCCTGCCGTTCAGACCCAAATCCATCGATTCAACTCCTTCGAGACCGGAGCCGGTTGACACTCCGGAGACCCAGCCCTATCCTCGACGATCTAGCTGAATTCGCCACGGAGGACTATGGAAATCAGGGTCGAAGGCTCCCTCGATCAAGCGATGCGCGTGCTGAAGCGCAAGCTCGCCAAGGAGGGAGTGTTCAAGGAGATGAAAAAGCGGGCTTTCTACGAGAAGCCCAGCGTGAAGCGCAAGCGCAAGCGCGCCGAGGCTCAGCGCCGCCGGCGCAAAGAACAACGACGCCGCCGCGCCTCTTCGATGTGATTTCGGTCTGTGACGATTAGGCCTTACGCAACGGCCGCCAAGTGAAAATCAGCTGGTCGTTGCGCACGTACGAATCAAGCTCGAAGTGAGGGAGCCCGAAGGCTGCCCGCAGCCGGCGAAACTCCTCGATCAGCCGGCGGACCTCGTCGGCCACTGCAACTGCAAACGGTTCGTCTGAGCTGCTGCTCGCACCGGCGCGAGCCCGATCGAGTGCGAGACTGACGCAACCCGCGGTTTGATGTCGGGCGAGCGCGCCATCACCGAATTCCACCCGCACACAGGCCAGGCACAGCGCGACCTCGGCAGGAGCATTGCCGGATTCGTCGCGCCCCCTGAGCTCGCCAAAACGAGATAGCGCGACCGCGCATTCCTCCCACGACTCATGCGCCCGGGTCGTCGAGTAACGCCTGATGGCCCGTGCCAGTCGGCTCAGCGTGTTCTCCTCGGCGTTGGCCGCGAGTTCGAGCATCGTCGCTCCGGATTCGTCCACGACCGTGCCGAGCTGATCGGCAAGAAACTCACGCAAATTGATGGGCAGACGACATCCGAGGTGCAAGCACGAAGACTTAAACAGCGTCTTCGGCGCCGCCAATGGATTGAGCGCCACCACCGGCTGGCGACCGAACACCCGCGTCGACGCCGAAAAAGCGGCCGTCGACGAACCGGCTAGAACCGCGCGGGAAACCTTCGCGCCTCTTCGTACCAAAGGTCCGGTCCGCAAAAGTGCCTCTCCTCTTGGTACGGCCGCGGACCGCCGGCGGTCAGGCCGCCGTTCGGACCACCACCGCCACGCGCACAGTTGATCTTACAACTCGGTAGTTCGCTGGGTGTCGTGGGCGCGATTCCGAATTCTCCAAAGCCACCATCCCCATTCGTGGTTTAGCGCGGGGGCGAACTTGCGGCAATGGGTGCAGAACGGCTTGCGCGCAGAAACTGTCTTGATTCTGAATTCATAACGAAGAGTATTATCTCTGCGTGGACTTACGTATCATGCGGTCGATTATAAGTTGAACTTATGAAAGAAATCGCTCTGCTCTTGGGGCGAGAGCATACAGCTGCGTCGCCCAAGCCATTGCGCAGCTTCGGCTTAAGCGTCGCGTTAAGGTCTCAGCCAGCGCGAGATTTGGACCGGTATAGCATTTTCCAGACGAAATTCGGCGACTAAGTAAAATTAAAGAATTGAATATATCTGTATAAGCTGGCGCTGTTTATCGCTCAGCGATCGATAACTTTATTTTGTTCAGCCCGTCGATTTTCTTCTGTGGACAACTCCGGCTGGCTACAACTTTGGAGGCCTTCTCCTAGGGGTCGGCACGGGAAGACGCGAGACCGCGGCCGAAAGCCCCCACCTCGGTTTGCCACTGTGTGCCGAACGCGAGGATCAGCACCTGCTGGTTGATCTGCTCGTCCTTGGTCAGGCTTTTCCAGACTCCGCCGCCGGCCGCCGCCATCGCCTGGTAGGCGGCCTGGGTCTGCGCATAGAAGCCTGGCATATTTTCGATCGCGCCCGGCGGCGGTTTGACCCCCTGCGCAGCGTACCATTCGATGATGAAGCGCTCGTGCTCCTCGCGAGTTACGTCCACCGTGTTGAAGGCGCCGTTCTCCGCCCGAAACCGGCGAATCTCCTCGAGCACCGGTTCGTAGTCCTCATTGAAGGGCGGCGTATCGCCGACCAGCACGATCACCTTGCGCGTGCCCGCCTTCCAGCCCATCCGATCAATCGAGGTGCGGACGGCGCCGAGCAAGTCCTCCTGCCACTCGCCGCCGTTGTGCGCCTTGATGTTATTCAGAAAGCCGATCAGCTTGTCGGGCGAAACCGTCAACGGCTGGACCTCGATCGGCTCGCCGCGTCCGCCGTAGACCACGATCCCGATGCGCGCCACGGGCACCAGACGGTGGATCGAGAGCACCAGCAGCCGCATCTTGTTCTTGGCGTCCGCCATCACCCGCTGCATCGACCCGGTGCCGTCGATGACGATCGTGACTTCGAAGCCGGATTTGCGCAGGCCCGCGATAAAACCGCCGAAGCCCGCGCCGACGCCGCGCCCATAGCCGGTCCCGATCCCGCCGCCGCGGCCGGCGCCGATTCCGCCGCCAGCGACACTGCGGACGTAATGACTGGCGCTGGTGATGGTCGCGGAGCTTTGCGAGGCGACTACCGGCCGCTCGATCGGCATCGGCACACGCATCTGCGGCATCGGCATTTCAGGCATGTCCAACTGCTTGAGCTCCTGCGTACCGCCGCCACCGCCGGCCTGCAGCTTCACCATGATGAGATTGTTGCCGGCCTGCAGATGAACGCCCCACAGCAGCGCGAGGATGATCGCGACGTGGAGCGCGATCGAAATCTCGAACGGGCCTTCGATGAAGCGAAAGGCGTTCCAGATCGACCGACGCTGCCCGCCGAGCAGCGTGTCCTCGTCCTCGTCCGCGGCAGCGGGTCGCTCCTGACGCCGAGTCCACAGTCGATAGATCGCCGACCCGAGTACTACGGCTAAAACCGTGATCGCGGCGGCGGCCAGCGCGCCGATCATCGTGGAAGACATCAGGGTTCGCCCGCGGGCGCGACCGGCTCGGGCGCGGGGCCCGCCCCGGGCGTCAACGCCTCGGGCGCGGGCGCATTCACTGGCGGCGCGGCCAACTCCGCCGGGGATGGACCGCCCGTGCCCGACACCGCGAGTGCGATCTGATCGGCGCCGGCGCGCTTGGCGATATCGACGATCCGCACCGCGTCACCGAGGATCAGCTTGGGGTCGCCGTCGAAGACCACGATCTTCTTCGGCGTTTGCGCCAGCGCCTCGCTGACGGCTTTTCCCAGCGCCTGCTCGCTCACCCATCGCTGATTGACGAAAAGCTGATGCTCGGCGGTGTAGGTGACAATCACGCCGTGCGTCTCCTGCGGCTGGTTTGGGGCCTGGACCTGCGGCAGATCGACGTGCGCGGCCGACTCTATCGTGATCGCGGTCGCGACCATGAAGATGATCAGCAAGACCAGGAAGATGTCGGTCAGCGGCGTGATGTTGATCGATGCGAAGATGCCGCCTTCGTCGCCGCTGGGAATCGCCATGCTGGATCTTGGACGCCGATCGGCTAGCCGGACTTCATCCCGCGCTCGCGTCGCCGGCCGAACGTTTGGCCGCGATCGCGATCTGATCGGCGCCCGCGGCTTTGGCGATCTCGAGGATGCGCACCATATCGCCGAGCAGCACCGTGCGATCGCCCTGAAAGATCACGATCTTGGCGTCCACACGGCCGAGCGCGTCGTGCAGCGCCGGCTCGAATTCCCGTTCGGGCACATCCTTGGAATTGACGAACAGCTCGTGATTCGCCGTATAGGTGACGATCACGCCCTTGTTTTCGGGCGTGGTGTTCTCGGCCGACGGCAGGTCCACGTGCGTTGCCGATTCGACTGCGACCGAGGCGGTGACCATGAAAATGATCAACAGGACGAGGAAAATATCCGTCAGTGGCGTGATGTTGATCTCCCAGAACAGCGCGCCTTCGCGGCGCGGCGCGCTAATGGCCAACGACGGCTCTCCCAGCGATGGCGGCGTCGATCAGGCGAGCGGCGCAGATATGGATGGTCGCATTGATCCGCTCGATCTTCTGCGAAAAATAATTGTAGAAAATCACCGCGATGATCGCGACGATCAGCCCCAGCGCAGTCGAGATGAGCGCCTCCGAGATGCCCGCGGCGACCACGGAAAAGCCGCCGGTCCCCATCACCGCCATCGATTGGAACGCGACCAGGATTCCGACCACCGTGCCGAACAGGCCGATGAATGGCGCCGAAGCTCCCGAAGTGGCCAGCACCCAGATGAGGCCGCGCAACTGCTGCAACTCGGCGAACCGCCGCTCCTCGTCGATCTCTTCCAGGCGCGGGCGATCGGCGGATTGCGCCTCGGTCAGCAGCTCGTGGAAAATGCGCTCGCCCGCGCTGCGGCGGCCCTTCAACTGATTGAGCGCGTCGCCGAATTTCCCCAGCTTGAGCGGCCCGATCATCTGCTCGGCGCTGTGCCGCGCCCGCGTCATCACGCCCGCGAGCGCCCACACCCGTTCGAGGATAATCGTCACGCAGACGACCGAGATGATCAGCAGCGGGTAGGTCGCGTACCATCCCTGCTGGATCATCGTGAAGATATTGAACTGATTCTGCATCGCTTATCCGTCCTGAAAGTGTTGCCCGAAAGTGTTGCCTGTGCGGTTAGGCCTGAGTCGAAGCGCCGGCCGACGCCGCACTGAACAGGCATTCAGTGAAGCTCAAGTGTGGGAAAAAAGTGCTCAGTGTCAAGAATATCCCGCGCGTCACTTTTCGCCAATGAGCGATCTGCGCCAAGCATAACGCGCGATTTCTCCCTTTCGCTCTGCCTGCGAACCGCGCCGGACCTTGACTTTGATCATGGTCAGAGTCTATCCACAACCAACGTCAGACATTGCGGCGTCAGCAGGCCGTAACGAAAGAGGAACAGGCGAGATGGCATTACTCGAGGGCAAAGTTGTCGTAATCACTGGCGCGGGCCGCGGGATCGGGCGCGAAGAGGCGCTGCTGATGGCCAAGCAGGGCGCGAAAGTCGTGGTCAACGATCTGGGCGGCCATTTTGACGGCACCGGACAATCGCGGTCGCCGGCCGAGGACGTGGTCAAGGAGATCCGCGCGGGCGGCGGCGAGGCGGTCGCCAACTTCGAGAGCGTCACCGACTTCAAGTCGTCCAAGCGCATCATCGAGTGCGCGATCGACAACTTCGGCAAGCTCAACGTCGTCGTCAACAACGCCGGCATCCTGCGCGACCGCATGATCTTCAACATGAACGAAGACGATTTCGACGCCGTCGTCGGGGTTCATCTCAAGGGCACTTTCAACTTGGCGCGCCACGCCTGCAACTACTGGCGCGAGCAGCACAAGGCCGGCAATCTGCTCAACGGACGGC
>JBOHWF010000391.1:0-8747 GCA_050736455.1 Binataceae bacterium (SeqCode)
ATCAGGCCGAGCCAGACGACGAGGTAGATCATGCCGAGAAAATCGATCGGGCCGTCGCGCTTGCGTTCGCGTAGATAGGCCGGGTCGTGGACGAAACTCGAGACCATCATGAAGGCGACGCCGCCGAGCGGGACGTTGATATAGAAGTTCCAGCGCCAGTTCCAGTTGTCGGTGATCCAGCCGCCGACCGTCGGTCCCAGGATCGGCGCGACCATCAGCCCCATCCCCCACATCGCCATCGCGAGCTGCTGCTCCTGCGGCGGGAAGCTCTCCATCAGGATCGCCTGCGACAACGGAATCATCGCGGCCCCGGCGACCCCCTGCAGCAGCCGAAACACCACCATTTCGTTGAGCGAGCGCGCCGCGCCGCAAGAGGCTGACGCCAGTACGAAGGTCGCTACCGACGCCAGAAAATATCGCTTGCGGCCGTAACGCCCTGCAATCCAGCCGGTCATCGGGATCATCACCCCGTTGGCCACCAGATAGCTGGTCAGCACCCACGCGATCTCGTCGACGCTGGCCGAGAACGAGCCCTGCATGTGCGGCAGCGAAACGTTAAGGATTGAGCCGTCGAGGGTTTCGAGCGCCGCCCCCAGCATCACCGCCAGCGCGATCAGCCACCTATGCGCGACGAGCTCGGCGTGCGCGGTAGTCTGGGTCGTCTGTCCGGCCGCAGCCATGCGTAACTCCTTACACTTTGGCTCGAGCCGGACGGCTTGCCTTGACGACGCGGCCGCGCGTGCGCTGCGCCACTGCAGAATTGCCCGCCAGGCGCGCGCCGAGCCAGCGCAGAAACTGGATCCGTTTGCGGCGAAAGCGCGGGTCGGTCGGACTCAGCCCGGTCGCCAGGCGCATCATGTGCGGGAAGGCCAGCGGGAAGAGCGTCAGCGCGATGATCGAGATTTGCAGCTGCATCAAATCGATCTCGGCGGGAATCCGCCGATGCGCCTGCGCGCGGCGCAGCCGCGCGAAAGTCCCCTTGAAATAGGCGCGGCGCTCGTCCTCGCCGACCAGCTCGTCGCCCGTCGCGCTCAGCGACTCCCATTCGAGCAGGCGCACCCATTCAAGGTCGGCGGCGCCGGCTTCGTTCCAGTGCAGGATGGCGCCCGCCAGATCATCGGGGGCGGATTCGTAGACCGCGGCGCGTTGGGCGAACTTGCGCCGCAGAATCTCACGATAGAGGTTTTCTTTCGAGCCGAAGCAGTAGAACAGCATTCGCGGATTGACGCGCGCACGGTGTGCGATCGCATCGCAGCGGGCGCCGGCCAGCCCGTGCGCGGCAAACTCGGTCAGCGCCGCCGCGAGGACGCGTTCGCGGGTGCGCGCGAGATCGCGAGTCTTCTCCATAATTAACCATCAGATGAATACTATTCATCCGACGGTTAATACAAGCGATCGCCCGGTCGCGCCCCAAACCGTCCGAACCCTGCCCTAAAGCGCCGGCGTCTGCCCCAGCGAATAGACTGCGCACAGCACCAAGGTTGACGCGGCCGCGCCCGGATTGTCCGGCGTCGGCAGTGTCAATGGCGCATCCCAGGTCGCCGGCAACCCCAGGCTCGCGCGCATCGCCGGCGTCAGCGGGATAATCGCGGCCACCGGCGCCGGCAAGCCTACCGTATTTTGCGGCAGATAAACCAGTGAAAAAATCCCGCCCTTCGCATCGACCATCGCGGCCTGACTCCCAGTGAAACCGTGAAAGCGTGAAAAATGAAAACTCAAAAGCCCAGCGCAAACCAGTAAAAGCCCGTGAGCCCGGCCTTGGTTCCGCTGGCGACATTGATCTTCCCGGCCCCGTCCCAGTCGGAGAAAAAGCTCACCGTATTCCGGCTCAGCGGCGTCACCGCCTCGAGCACCAGCGCGCCATTGACCATCGCGCCGTCGCCGGCCGTGCTGTTCGTGGCGTAGAGGCCGCCCGCCCACTCATTGGCGTTGCTGAACGCGACCGGCAGGGTCACGCTGAATACCGCGTTCTCCACGTCGCCTCCCGCCAGCCCGGAAAACGAGTAAAAGCCCCATTGTATAATCATTCGTATCTGGCCGCGCTGGCTATCCGCAAAGGGCAGGGCAATATAGCCATTCTGACCCATCAAGCCGGTGAACAGCGCGTCAAAGGCCTGCAAAACGCCGATATTTGCGATATTCGTGTCTTGCCGGTTCTTTACGTAGGCGGTTCGATTGGCCAGTTGCTGATGCGGCTGATTACTCAGACCGATCCCGTTGAAACTGGCGCCGACCGCCGCGCCCTCCACCGCATCGGTCTGCTGGATTTCGTAAATTTCATTCGCGCTGAACTCTGGACTATCTATTAATGTCGCCACCGCCCTGCTCCCCGAACTAGAAGGTTAGGGTCCACGTCCCCGAATAATTGCCCGTGCCCGTGTAGCCGAAGGCCGGTACGTTCACGTGCGCGATCAACGGGCCCGGCCCCTGATGAAAGGCGACCAGCGTCCACGTCACGCTGCCGTCCGCGGTGGCGCCGTTCAGCGTTGTCGACCACGCCGGGGCGGCGCCGCCCGTCGTCCCGCCCGTCGTGCAGCGCTGCAGATTGCCGTTGCCGTCGACCAACAGACTGCCCGCGCTCTTGGCCGCGCCCGCGGTCCACGCCGGATTGGCGCTGCCCTGCACCGCCGGCAGGGCGACATTCGCCGAGTTCGCGAACAAGCCCAGCTCCTGGATCGCTATTCCGTTCGCGCCATAATCGGTCGTCAGTAATGAGTAATTGAACTGGACGCTCCCGCTCGACGGAAAGGTGTGCGAGCCGACGCTGTTGTAGTAGGCCGGAGTCGCATTCAGTCCGGTGTCGGTCGCCGCCGGCGCCAGCCCGCTCGAGCCGTAGCCCAACGCGCTCACGTACTGACCGGCCGAGATCCCGGCGATCAGGTTCGCCAGCGCCGGCAGCCCGGCATTGACAAAGATATTGCTGCATTCCCAGATCGTCTGCCCGCGCTCGTACAGACGCACTATTCCTGTTGGCCGCATAACTATCCTCGATACTTTAAGATGTCCGCCGGCCCGGCCGGCCCCGCTCACTTACAGCCTCATCCCTGGATGTCGCCGCTCGTTGCCATTTTTCTTTCCTTTACCCCTTCGACGAGATTGCCGCACCCTGGACCACGACGCCCGAGTCCGGGACGACCGGCTCATTCGCGCCGTAAGTAATCCCGGTGTGATAAAAATGCCTTGCGTAGGTCGGCGTCAGCGCCTTGGTGTCCGCGACCGGCCACGCCATAGCCCCCACGACGTCGGACGCCGCCGGCGCGTTGTCGTTCTGCTTGAAGATACTTACCACCATGTCCTGCGGCGCTGGCGCTTGATCGTTCACTCCCGCCAGGTTCAACCACAGCGAATCCAACAACGCGCGTACCGGTTTGAAAAAGTTTACCGCGGCGATGATCCGCGCCGGATCGCCCGCGCCAACTGGTTGTTTGATTTGGTTGATGACGATTCGGAAGACCGCCCAGCCCTGGCTGCTCGGATACTGCGATCCGCCCCAGCTCGCCTGGCCCTCCTGCAGCGTGACGTCGCTCCAGCCAAGCGCGGCCAGAGCGGTTTTGATCGCGTAGGGCGTTCCCCGGGTCCGATGCAGCGGAATCGCGGCCCCCAACAAAGTGCGCCACGAACCGTAATCCGACACGCCGGCGGAGTCTCCCGCCGAATTCAAGGTGTCGATGTCAGTGAGGCTGTCGATAGCCGTTAGCGCATCCACCGCTTCGCCCGTGCTCGCCCCCAACTGCCACTGCGGCGCAAGCATGTCGAACTGCCACGCCAGCAGGTGCAAGCTGCTCTCCGGCGCCGAGTCCAGTCGGTATACCAGCGTCGGGCTCAAATCGAGCGCCCCCAGTCGCTGAATCAATTTCAGAAGCGCCTGGCTGCGGACGTCGTTGATCGACGGCTGAATAGTCAGTGAGGCCATCGGTCTAGCTATGAATTGGCCCGCTCGCCGAAGACAGTGCGATCGCGGTGCAATTGGCCCACTCACCGGCCGACAACGGCGTGTATGCCGGCGATGTCAGCGTAACTTCATAAACCCCGGCCACCGATAGCGCCTCAATCATCTGGCTCGGAACGATGTCGCGCTGAATCCGCGAGGCCAGCGCCAGCGCGAATGACTGCACTGCAGTATTTGCCGCCGCCATCGTCGCCACCGGATCCGCGTCGGTGTACAGCGTCAGCGTGCCAGTAATCTGATAATCCACTTCGGTCACCGGCAGCACGTTCACCGTGTCGGTCAGCGGTCGCACGCTGTCGCTACTCAGCGCGCCCAGCACGTTGCTGAGTAAAGTCCCGCCCGCCACCCCGGCGTTGTTTGGCGCTGGCGCCGGCTGCGCGTTGATCGGGCCGGTCAGCACGAACACCGTTACCTGCCCCGGCGCCGGCGAGACCACCTGCGCGTCGACGATCGCCGGGTCCGCGCCCAGCGCAAAGAACCGGTAAGCCCCCTCAGGCCCGGCGACGCTGAATTCGTTGGGCGCCGCCTGAATCCGCGTCCGCAGATGATCGTCGGTCTCCGGCGCTGAACCACCCGCGCTGACGGTGGTATTGGCGACTGCCGCAACCAGTACGCTCGGATTCAATTGTACGCTGATCTGACCCGCCAAATAGCCATTTCCGCCGGCGCCTGCCGTCGTCGCCGTCGCGGCGACGCTGCCAGCTAACGCACCCGCCGCAATAGTCAATGCTGAATCGCTCGTGAATGTATATTGTCCGTCAACGCTTCCCACCGGCGTACCCGCCGGAAGCGTGTACGACACCGGCAGCGCGTTGGCCAGAGTAAACTGCAGCGTGGTCACCGCGCTTTGCGCGGCCAGGCGGGTCACGCCCAGCAGCTGGCCGAGATAATCGATCATCGGAAACGCGGCGTAAGCCAGCAAATTCTGCTGCCCGGCGTACTGGATCGCGTTGCGCACCAGCGACTCGCGATAGGCGTATAGATTGATCAGTAGGCGTTCGACCTGCGCCGGCTGCAGGGTGCGCCCGGCCGCGGTCTCGAATTCGGCGACCATGTCCGCCAAAATTAGGTTCGGGTCGAGACCGTCGGCGTCGTTGACAAATACCGGCGGCGGCAAATTTGGAATCGCTGCTCCCATTAAACTCTGTTCCTCTGCTCGATAGTCGCGCGCATGGCGCTGCCAGCTGCCGCCCCTTAAAAGCCTTGCGCCGTTGGAATTATCGTCACGCGCGTCACTTGCGAAGCGTTGGCGGCGCTGGCCGTGCGCCCTCGCGCGCTGAGTTTCAGCCGCCAGGTCGCCGCGACGCTCAGATGAGCCCCGGACTGTGTCGACGCATCGAACACCGGCGCCACCGTTACTCCGATTAGGTCAATCCGCGGCTCCCAATGGATAATTGCCTCAGTCACCTCCCGCACGATCGCGGGAGTGGCCAGACTGATCGGATAATCGACGTACTGCCAAAGGTCGATTGCGAAGGTCGGCCGCAATGGATCTGAGCCCTTGGGAGTGGTAAGAATTATTTGCACGCACTGGTTGACATCCTGCAGGCCCTGTACCACATTGCCGAGACCTGCGCCCGGGACGCCCCCCGCGGTCGAGTCCAGCATCAAAGACCAGTCCGCCGACGTGATATCTGCAAGCGTGATCGCGTTCACAGGCATTTATCTAGCCGCTCGACTCTGCCAACCGCGCAGACCGTCTCACTCAGCCAGCACCTTCATGCTTGCGCTGGTTATCGTGCCTTTGCCCGCCGGACAGGTCACCGCATCACCCAGCCGCGCTACGCCAATTAGCGTTCCGCTCCCCAGATTGATTAACCCCCCCGCGACCACGTTGACGTTGCCCGATGCGTCTATACTAATCTTGGCGCCGTTCGCCGTGATGTTGAGCGTGCCGCTCGACGGCAGCGTTATGGCCAAGGCATGCTTCGCACGATCATACTCGAACACCGCTCCGTCCTTCGCGCTCCAATGCAGTTTGTCCGCGCTCATTGCAGGCGGAGGGACATCCACCGCCGAATAAATCGCTCCCACAACCGCGCCGTCTTCATCGTAGCGATCCATCAGGCAGACGACTTGTTCGCCGACGTCCGGCAGGTAATAGCCTTTGTCATTCTGAGTTTTTGCCACTACTACGGGCAGCCACCAGCTCTGCATCTGATCGCGATCCGGAAACGTCACCCGCACGCGGCAGCCGGCGACGTCTTGAAGCTGTACGATTCCGACTCTGAAAGCGCTCACCCTAATGTCCTTCGGCCGCTCGTTCCGTCTCGCGCAACTCACACCACCGACGTCGTGGAAAAGCCCAGTTCCCTCGCCGCGACCTCTGTTGTGTAACCCGTCGACCGCGTCAGCCGATGGCGCGCCACTTCGATCAAATAGCTTCCGTCGTTCACACCAAAGCCGCTCAGCGTGATCACATTTCCGGCGGCCAACCTCGTCGAACCCGGCGTCGTCACGCTCGCCGTCCGCTGTCTCGAGTTCAGCTCATGCAAAAGACTCTGCGCTTTAAGCAGTGCTTGAGCGCTGTTTTCACAACGCTCCACCAACTTGACCGTATCCCCAGTCGGCGGCAGCGGCGTCCCGCTTAGGCTTTGGGTTATCAACTGTTTCGCGCTGGGCTGCTGGTAACTCACTTGCGCATCTTTGAACATTTCGTGTGTTTTGCTGATAAATCCAAACCCCAACACGTCGCTGCGGCCCAGCTCAAGCGCGGGTGCAGCGCTTTCCAGTGCCGAAATTGCATAAAACACCATTTGCGTCCCGCGCACTGTGAAATCATACCCTTGAGCCTTCGCCAGTCGCCGCAGAAATTCTAAGTCAGTCTCTTGTCTCTGCGTCACTCGCTCGAAAGCTACGTTGGGCGAATTATCCACGCCTATCACCGTCAGTGCATATTTGCGTGCAATCGTCGCCGCGATTTCGGGCAGCGTTTGGTCTTCGTAACCCAGACTATTGCGCGTGCGCATCGCAGGCGTGATCCACGCTTCCAAGCACCGCAAATGCACGGTATCGGGCGGCCCGCTCAACTCCACCTCGTCGATTTGAAAATTCCCGCATGGCAGCAGCGCGTCACCTTCGTATCCAAGCAGCAACGTGACATTATCTCCAAGTTGCGGTGACCACGCTCCCTGCCACAGTTGTTGGTGGTCTTCCAGCTCGACCTCAATTTCCCCGGCGCCACCCTCCAGCACATCGAAATACGTAATCCCGGTAACCATCGACGATACATCTGTCGTGATGTTCACTCCCTGATAGATCAACACCCACTTCGGCGTTCGTACGGGATATCCAGGTCCTATAGCCATTTAACAACCCACTTTTGCGTGGACTCCGAACAGGAAGATACGGGTTTCACAGTGTGATCTTCCACGGCGGTAAATTCGATGCCTGGACTTGATTTACCTGTAAAATCGGAATTGCAAGTACTACTCCGGAATCAAAGACGGCAAAGACCGGTACCCGCGGATTCGCCATAATTATCTGCGAATACAGCGTTGGATTCCCATAATAAATCCACGCGATCAAATCCCATCGCTCACCAGCTACGGTCGTGTGGCTGATAAATTGTGATGCCATAGTTCGAGAACGCGTTCTCTAGGCTGCCGTGCGAACGATTGCGGTTGTAGGAACGTCCGAAGCTATCGCCGCGGGTGAGCTCGCTCCAACCATTCCCGGGTTGGCTAACAACGGCGATACTCCGACTGCCGCAAGCGCCGGAGCGATATAGGCGGCGGCTGCACTGGTTGCAGCTGACACTCCGGACGGCGTACTGTAGACGATCGGTTTGGTCGCCACTCCCAACGCCGCGGGCACCACGCCAATTGGCGTGAACGACGGTATTGGAAGCAATGCCGAATTGGTCTCGACTGTCAGCGCCCATTGTTTCAACTCGACGCGTACGCGGACCGCCAGCGGATCACCCCACTGACTCATCTGCTCGGTGATAACTCCTAGTGCAGTGATCACGAAATATCCGCGATGATCGCCGTTTCCGAACACCAGGGCGCGCGCCAGGTGGTCCGATGCTGCTGTCTCGAGCGCCATCAACTGTGCGCTCGGATTGCAAAAAGATGCGTGAAAAAGCATTTCGAAGTTGATGGTTTCGAGCCCGTCGCCAATCCACTGCAGCCTGGGAAGGTCTTCGACGACACGTTGTTCCACGTAGTCCCAGTGTCGCTCGCGATCGAGGCGATTTGGCGCCGTCAGCGTCTCAAACACAATGTCTCCCAGAACCGCAAACATCTTTGCCTCGATTCTCACGCGGACGCATGCGCAGCGCCGGCGGATTCGTTCCTCTAATCCATTGTCTTAGAAACTCGCGCGGCGCCGCTTCATTGTCTCGCGTTGCACGACGGCGCTCAGCTCATACCCGTGTCGCTTCATTATCGCCAAGATATGCTGCTCTAACCCGCGAGAATGTACAGCTTCGTCAGTGGTCAACCTTAACGAGTAGTCACTGACGGGACGTTCGAGACTCAATAAGTGCGAGTCGTTGCGTCCATCCGGCGAAGCGGTGCGTTCTTTGCGAGTTCGACTAGACTTTGTCAACGAAGCGTCGCCATTAGCGGCGTGACGTAACGCCGCTAGTCTAGTCGGCAAAGTGACTGGCCTGCCGCCGACGGAAAAAACGCCGCCTAACGACGAACCTGTCGCTGTTAACGCCCGCGCGGCCTTCAGGTTCGACGATAGCGCAAAGACTGAAGAATTCGTCGGCGCCTTCGCATCGCTCGCTTCGGCAATTTTGACCATTCGAGCCGCGTTGCCAAGCCGCGAGGTGCTTTTGGTCAGTTTAGCC
>JBOHWF010000392.1:0-20353 GCA_050736455.1 Binataceae bacterium (SeqCode)
GTCGCGGAATCGCCTCCGGCCGAGGATCCCGCGACGGTTTTCGGGTTCTCGGCGGCTTCGCGATCTGCAAAACGTTTAGACATTCCTCACACTTCCGCGCAAACCACAACCTAAGCACGACCGGGCTTTCACGCTAGTTATGAGCATCCAAAAAAGTGATCTTTCGGGCCTGTGGTCAATAGCTCGAGGCGTCCAGTTTCACCTTCCCGCTGAAGACGCGGTAGATGCTGACCGTGTAGAGCGCCACAAACGGCCCGGCGATCGCCGCCATCAGCGCCATCCGGCGCAGCGTCGCGGGCGTCGAAGCCGCGTTGTAGATCGTCAGCGATCGCGCCGGGTCGAGCGCGGTCGCAAGATTCGGATACATGCCGATTCCGACCAAAGCCATCAGCCCGAAAACCACAACGCAGGAAGACAGGAACGCTGGCCATCCCCGCCGCCGACGGACCTCACGCGGAATGTTGAGGATCGCCGCAACGGTGACGACCGGGACGCCGAGGAACAACGGGCGCGACAAGGCGCGCTCACCCATGGCGGGAACCTCGATCATCGTCGCGATCGTCGTTGCAACATAGCAGACGACAAAGGCCACAATCGTCCAAATCACCCACCGCCGCACCTTTTCGTGCAAATCGCCTTCGACCCGTAGCAGCAGGTAGATCGCGCCATGCATCGCAAACAGCGCCAGCGTGGTAATCCCGACCAGCAGCGGATAGGGGCGCAGCAGATCGGGCAGACCGGCGGAATACTGTCCGGCAGCGTCGATCGGGATGCCGCGGATAAGATTCCCCAGCGCGATGCCCATCAGCAGCGCCGCCCCGATGCTGCCGGCGCTGAAGCTCACATCCCACAACTGACGCCACCAGCGCATCGGCTGCTGGCCGCGAAACTCGATCGCCAGGCCGCGAAAGATGAGCGCGACCAGGATCAGCATCATCGCGAGATAAAAGCCCGAGAAAACCGTCGCGTAAACGCGCGGGAAGGCCGCAAACAACGCGCCCCCGCCGACCACCAGCCAGACCTCGTTGCCGTCCCACACCGGACCGATCGAGTTGAGCAGCAGGCGGCGCTCCTCGTCCTCTCCGACCAGCAGATAAAGCGCGCCAACTCCGAGATCGAAGCCGTCCAACACCGCGTAGCCGGCAAACAGACCGCCAACCAGCAGGAACCAGAGCGTATTCAGATCGATCACGCGAGCCCTCGACGACCCCGCGCAGCTATCGTGGCCGGACCGGGACCATCCTGGATGTGCCGGTTGAGCAGGAAGACGAAGAGCACCAGCAAAAGCGCATAGACCGCGACCGACAGTACCAGCGACACCCACACGTCGCTTGGATGACTGAGCCGCGAGACGCCCTCGCTGGTCCGCATCAGGCCGTAGACGATCCATGGCTGGCGGCCGAACTCCGCGGTCATCCAGCCAAATTCGTTGGCGAACTCCGGCCCCAGCACTGCAGGAACGAACAGCCACAGCAGCCAGCGCTGCGTGAAGAGCGTGCCGCGCCAAAGGAAAAACAGCGCAGCCGACGTCAGGCCCAGGAGCGCAAACCCGATCGCCACCATTAAATGGAAGCACTGAAAAGTTGCCTGCAACGGCGGCCAATCGCGTTGCGGAAAGCTCTCGAGCCCGCGCACCGGCGCGCTGGCGTCGTGGTAGGTCATCAGGCTGAGCAGTCTGGGGATGGCCAACCCGATGACGCGCCGATGCGCCGCGTCCACCCATCCAAACAGATGCAGCGCGGCGGGCTCGTCGGGCGGAAAGACTCCCTCCATCGCCGCCATCTTGGCCGGTTGATAATTCGCGACGCCGCGCGCGTTCATATCGCCGGTGGCGATTGAGCCGACGATCGCGATCGCGGCCAGAGCCAGGCCGAAATTGAACGACGCCCGCGCAAACTCCTGATTTCGGCGCCGAATCAGGTACCACGCGCTGACCGACAAAATCAAAAACGCGCCCGCATTCCAGGCGCCGAAGATGGTATGCGTCAGCCGGGCGATAAATGACGGATTGAAGATAACCGCATGGAAGTCGGTGACGACGGCGTGCGCGTCAGCGCCTGCGCCGACAATTTTGTAACCCGCGGGCGTCTGCATCCATGAGTTCGCCGCAATAATCCAGACCGCGCTGAAATGCGCGCCGAGCGCCACCATCACGGTCGCGAGGAAATGCACCCGCGAGCTGACGCGCTCCCAGCCGAAGAGCAGAAGCGCGAGAAACCCGGCCTCGAGGAAGAAGGCAAACAGGCCCTCGGCGGCGAGCGCGCTGCCAAAGATGTCGCCGACGAAACGCGCGAATGCCGCCCAGTTGGTGCCGAACTGAAACTCCATCACGATGCCGGTAGCAACGCCCATCGCGAAGGTCAGGCTGAAAATCCGGATCCAGAATTTGGTCAGTTGCTCGTAAATCGGTTTGCGCGTCGCCAGATATGCGCCTTCCATCGCAACGAGCGCCAGACCAAGTCCGATAGAAAGCGGCGGAAAAAGATAGTGAAAGGCGATCGTAAACCCGAACTGAATTCGGGACGCGAGCAGTTCACTCATGGAATACGCTTGCTAATGTCGTGCGCGGGCCGCGCCAAAAATGCTGTCGTTTCAGGATTTCAAGCCGCCGGTATTGACGGCATCGCGCGCGGTCTGATCGATTTCTTCGGCCACGGCGTCGCTCACCGCATTTCCCGCAATCGCGGCGGCGCTCTGATCGTCCGCCGCGCGCGACGGCGAGGGCTCCATGTCCGCCGCGGCCTGAGCTTGCTCGCTCGAATCCAGCGCCTCGGCGAGTGCTCCGTCGATCGCGCGAAACTCCTCGAGGTCGGGGAGCGCGTCGAGGCCCTTGAGCCCAAACAGTTCGAGAAACGCCGGCGTGGTCTCGTAGATAAACGGCCGGCCGGCCACTTCCTTGTGCCCGGCGATCCGGGTGAGACCGCGTTCGAGCAACGTTTCGAGCACGCCGCCACTATCGACCCCGCGCAACTGCTCGATTTCGGGCCGCGTAATCTGCCGCCGATAGGCGATGATCGCGAGCGTTTCGAGCAGCGGGCGGCTGAGCCGCGGCGGCTTGGCCGAAAGCAGACGGCGAATGTAGGCCGCGTGTTCCTTGAGTGTGCGCAACTGATAGCCGCCGGCGATCTCTTCGAGGGCCAGGCCACGATTGCCGGCCGCGTACTCCGCAGCCAACCCTGCCAGCGCCTGTCTGATGGTTTCGCGCGCGACGCCCTCGAGCGCGTTGCCGAGGCGCGCCAGGCTCACCGGCTCGCCCGCGGCGAACAGCAAGCCTTCAAGAATCGCCTTGAGCCGTTCCTCTTCCATTAGGTTCTTGGCGCGCGCGCTAAGGCCTCGCTATCGCTTGGCTCTGCGGCTTTATCGGGATTCTGAACGCAGCTCGCAGACTCGCCTGCTCGCTCCGCGCGGCAACCGCGCTCCGCTAGTGTCTCGAAGCGAGCGCCGCGCCCGAGAAAGATCGGGCCGCCGCGCTCGTCCTGCCAAACCCGCACCATCCCTCGCCGAATCAATTCCAGCAGCGCCATGAAGGTCGCGATCACCAGCGCACGATCGGCCAAGGTCTCGAACAGCGCCGCGAATTCAACGCGCGTATTATCGGTCAGTGCCGCCAGCACCCGCGGGATGCAATCCGCCACCGGAATATCGCGCAACTCGATCCGTCCCGGCGTGCGATCATGGAGGCGCTTGAGCACCGCGGCCATCGCCTGGACCAAGTCGAAGATTGAGACGCTGTAAGGCGCGGCGCCGTCATCGGGCGGAGGCGGCGCCTCGCCGCGGGTGGCGAAGACTTCGCGGCCGAGGATTTCGCGCTCGCCGAGCTTGGCCGCGGCCTCGCGATAACGCTGATATTCGAGCAGCCGCTCGACCAGGTCGCGGCGCAGTTCGTCGGCCTCATCCGTATCCGCCAGCTCCGGATGCGGCAGCAGGTTGAACGACTTGATCAGCAGGAGCGTCGCCGCCATCACGAGGTACTCGCCCGCGACGTCGAGATTAAGCTCGCGCATCAGGTCGAGATGCGCCAGGTACTGCTCGGTGATGACGCTGGCGGCGACATCGTGCGGGTCCAGCTCGGCGCGCTTGATCAGATGGAGCAGCAGGTCGAGCGGCCCCTGATAGATCGGCAGGTCGAAGCGTGGCGGGTCGCCGCCCGCGACCTGCGGCCCGGGGTTTTCACGATCGTTCACAGTATCGCGCGCACGATCGAGTTGATCAGCGGATTGATCATGCGGTCCAGCCAATCCGTATAAAGGAGCAGGAACAGCAGGATAAATCCATAGCGTTCGAGCCGCGCATAGGGGCGCGCCAGGCTGGCCGGCAGCAGCCCCGCCAGCACGCGCCCGCCGTCGAGCGGCAGCAGCGGCAGCAGATTGAAGACGCCGAGCATCACATTGATCAGCACCGACGCCAGCGCCATCTGCGCGAGCAGCGGGCCGGCGCCCGTGAGCGCACTCGCATTGGCCTGCACGACGCGGAAAACGACGGCGCTAGCCGCGGCCAGGGCGAAATTCGTCGTCGGTCCGGCGGCCGCGACCAGCACCATCCCGAGTCGCCGCGGCCGCAAGCGGCGGAAGTCCACCGGCACCGGCTTGGCGTAGCCGAACACCGGCAGATGCGAGAAGAGCAGCAGCGCCGGCATGATAAACGTGCCGAAGAGATCGACGTGGCGGAGCGGATTGAGCGTCAGGCGGCCGGCGCGCGCTGCGGTCTCGTCGCCAAGCGCGCGCGCGACGAAACCGTGCATGACCTCGTGCAGCACGATCGCAAAGATCGTCGGCACGGCCCAGACCGCCAGCGTCGCCGCGAAGCTCGACAAGCGTGGCGCCTCAATCCTCTGCGCCGGGCTGATCAGATGGCCGGCGGCGGGCGCGCGGATGGAACGTGCGATGGACCTTGCGCAGATGCGCGCGGGTCAAGTGGGTGTAAATCTGCGTGGTCGAGATGTCGCTATGGCCGAGCATCTCCTGCACCGCGCGCAGGTCGGCGCCGCCCTCGAGCAAATGGGTGGCGAAACAGTGGCGCAGCGTGTGCGGACTAATCCAGCCCAGCCGCGGATTCAGCGCGACCCAGCCCTTGAGCGCCTTGAAGAAACCCTGCCGCGTCATCGCCCGCCCCAGCCGGCTGACGAACAGGGCCGAGTTCGGTTTCACCGCGACACCGGCGGCTGCGCGCCGCGCACGACCATCAACCGAGCGCCGCGCGAGCGCCGCCCGGTGGCGAGCCGCGAGATAGAGCTTAAGCGCACGCAGCGCCGCACTGCCAACCGGCACCATCCGTTCTTTGCCGCCCTTGCCGAGCACCGTGACGACGCCGCCCTTGAGGTCCACCTGCTGGAACTTCAAACCGACCAGTTCGGAAACGCGCAGGCCGCAGCCGTAAGCGATCTCGAGCATCGCGCGGTCGCGCAGGCCGCGCAGTTCGCTGCCATCGATCGTCTCGAGCAGGGCATCAATGTCCGTGCGGCTGAGCGTGCGCGGCAAGGCGCGCGGATGCGGCCGCAGCCGCAGCGTCGCCGCCGGATCGCGCTCGAGGATCGCGCCGTCCACCAGCTCGCGCAGCAGTCCGCGCGCCGCCGCCAGGCGCCGGCGCTGACTGGTCACTTTGAAGCCGCGCTGGGCGAGGTCTTCGAGCCACGCCGTCAGCGTGCGCGCGTCAAGCGCGCGCGGCGCGACGCCGCGCCGTGAACAAAAGCTCTGGAAGTCGCGCAAGTCGCCACCGTAGGCCTCAAGCGAGTTGCGGCTGAGGCCACGCTCGACCGCCATCCGCGCCAGATGGCGATCGATGAGCGCATCCCAAAGCGCTTCTGTCAGGCCGCGCCTCCGGTGGGTGGCGGAGTCCGCGACGCTCAGCCGAGAACATGACTCGGCCGCCCCCTGCGCCTCCACCCCGCCACCCTCCACGTCCATCGTCAGATTGCTACCGCCGCAACCCCGGGCGCTTCAAGGCGCTCGAGCAAAGCTAATTTGAGCGCGCGCATGCGCTCGAGATCTTCGATTTTATTGCCGTCGCTATCGCTGATGTAGAAGACGTCGAACGCCTGATCGGCGTTGGTCGAGATCCGCGCGAGATGGATCACGTAGCCAAGCTCGAAGATGGTGTAGGTGATGGCGAAGAGCAGGCCGGCGCGATCGAAGGTAAAGACATCCACCACCGTCATATCGTCAGAGCTGCGATTGTCGATTATGACCTCGGTCTCGGTGCGTCGGGGCGGCTTGCGCACGCTGAGCGGCCGGCGCAGAGCGGCGGCAACTAATTCGCCGACTTCGAGCTCGCCTGCAAGCACCCGTTCGAGCGTGCGATTGACCCGGTCCCAGCGTTCTTCTTCCAGCGCGAGCTCGCCGGGCCCGAGCGCGACGCGGAAGACGTCAAGCGCGACCCGGTCGGCGCGGGTCGTGATCTGGCCGGCGAGAATATCGAGGTTGTTGGCGCTGAGCACCCCGGCGATCTTCGCGAACAGTCCGGGCTGATCGCGCGTGACCACGGTAAACTCGGTGAACTCGAGCTGGGCAAACGCCCGATTGCGGCAGACCAGCGGCTCGCCTTCGTCGAGCGCCCGCATCATCTCGAAATGCATCCGGATATCGCCTTCGGGCGCGGTCAGAAAGTAACGATCGGGCATCAGCTCGAGAAACTTTGCGACCACCACCGGCGACGCGCTGCCGCCTTCGAGCATCTCGCGCACGTCACGTTTGACCAGGGCCAGCCGGCGCGCGGGATCAACCGCCTCTTTGTTGCCCTGCTCGAGCGGCTTGAGCGCCCGGATATATAGCTCGCTCAGCAGCATGTCGCGCCACATGTTGTAAACCTTGGGCGCGACCGCGCGCATATCGGCGAAGGTCATCAGGTAGAGCGCCTTGAGCCGGTCGATCGATCCGGTCAGTCGCGCAAAATCGTCGACCGTGCGCGCGTCGTTGACGTCGCCCTTCTGCGCGACCTGCGACATCCACAGATGATGGCGCACGAGGAACACCACCAGGTCGGTCTGTTCGCTGTCGAGTCCGAGGCGCGCGCAGACCTGCTCGGTCAGCACGGCGCCACGCTCATGATGGTCGTGGCCGTAGCCCTTGCCAATATCGTGCAGCAGCAACGCGAGATAGATCAGCGGGAGGTTGTCGCAAGCGCGCGCGACCTGGGTCAGCAGCGTGTTGTTGTCCTTGAACTCGCCGGCGCGCAAGCGTTCGAGATAACCGATCGCGGCGAGCGAATGCCGATCGACGGTGTAGATGTGGTAAAGGTCATGCAGCACGCGCGCTTCGAGATTGCCGAATTCCGGAATGATCGCGCCGAGCACGCCCGCGCGATGCATCGCCTCGAGCGTTTCGGCGACCCGCGCCGGCCCGCGCAGGATGCCGAGCAGCGCGTCGCCGGTTTGCGGATTATTCCGCAGTTCCGCGCCCGCCAGTCCCAGATTATCGCGGACCGCCTGAAAGGCGCTGCCCGAGAGCTCGACGCCATGGGCCTGGCAATCGGCGAAGAGGCTGACGAGATTCAACGGCGCGCGACGGAAGAAATCCGCGTCGGTGAGCCCGAGGCTCTCCTGCTGAATCACCACGCCCGGCCGAATCACCCGGCTCTGGCGGCGCCACAGGAAGCGTTGCGGGGCGATCTCCTCGCGCACCCGCGCCAGCCAGTGCTCGGAAAACTGCCGGATGACGCTGGCCTGCTGGTAATACGCGCGCATCAATTGCGCACTCGCCGGGTTGCCCTCGCGGTCGCGGAAATCGAGGATCGGCGCGATCTGCTCCTGGAGCTCAAAGGTGATCTGATCGACATGCCGCCGCTCGAGAAAATGGATTGAGTTGCGCACGCGATAGAGAAAGTCCTGCGCCGCGGTGATCTCCGCGAGTTCGCGTTCGTTGATCACCGCCTTCTGCATCAGTTCCGGAAACGTCCGGACCTTGTACTTGACCTTGGCCAGCCACAGCGCCGTGTGGAGGTCGCGCAGACCCCCGTCGCCCTCTTTTAAATTGGGCTCGAGCAGGTAAACCGAGTCGCCGTAGCGGCTATGGCGCTCGCGGGTCTCTTCGAGCTTGGCTTTAAAGAAATTCGCCTGATCGCGATTGAGCACGTCGCTCACCAGCTTCTTCTCGAATTGGGCGTAAAGCTTGTCGTCACCCGCCAGAAAGCGGGCGTCGAGCAGCGCGGTCTTTTCCCACAAGTTGCCGGCGGCCATGCTCACGCACTCGCCGATGCTGCGCACCGCGTAGCCGATTTCAAGCCCGACGTCGAAGAGCGCATAGAGGATCCCCTCGGTGACGATTTCCGCGTAGGGGCCGCGCTTGTAGTCGTGCAGAAAAATCAGGTCGAGATCGGAGCGCGGATTAAGCTCGCCGCGCCCGTAGCCGCCCCGCGCAATCACGGTGAGCCGCTGATTGAGGCGCGAGAAACGCCGCCGCGTGTGGGCCGCGTCCGCATGCAGGAACAGCGCGCGGATCAGCCGATCGGTCGCCGCCGTGAGCTCACGGACGATTTCCAGGCCGCCGGCGCCATCGCGATGGCGCGCGAAGAGTTCCGCGCGCACCTGCTCGAGGAACTCGCGCGCGACGGCGCCGGCGGAACCCGTCTGCCCGAGGTCTGCGGCCAGCGTCGCTTCGTCGCGCGCCGCGCCGCGCGCCGTTGCACCGTCGGCAAGTATCGCCGCGCCTGCGTCGTTCAAAGATTGCCTACCGCCTCGTCGCCCCTGAGATAGTGCAGCACGGCCGTTCCGATCCCGTCGGCGAGCGCCTCCTGGTAGCCTCCAGCACTCAAGCGGCGCGCCTCATCCGCGTTCGACAGGAATCCGCACTCGATCAGCACCGACGGCATCTCGGCGCCCACGAGCACATAAAATGGGCCCTGGATGGCGCCCAAGGCCCGCAGCCGGACGCCCTGCGCGTCCGCCGCGGCCACGCTTTCAGTTTCGATCATCTGCGCCAGCGCGACGGCTTCATTTGCCTTGTAGCCCTGGCGCAAATCCGTCAGGACGTAGTTTAGGTTTGCTTCCGCGCGATCGCTAGAGGGCCCGGCCGCGCCGTTCTCCATCCGCGCCAGCCGGATCGTCGCGCGATCGGTCGTGGTGTTCAGGTAGTAGGCGCCGATGCCGCTGGCGCTGGCGTCGGGACTCGAATTGAGATGGATCGAGACGAACAGCGCCGCGTGCGCCCGATTGGCGATCGCGGTCCGTTCGCCCAGGCTGAGGAAGCGATCGTCGGCGTGCGTCAACTCCGCCGCGACGCCCGCGGCATCGAGCACGCGTTGCAGCCGCACCGCGATCTGCAACGCCAGGTCCTTCTCACTGACGCCCGCAGCCGACCGCGTACCCGGATCGTGACCGCCATGCCCCGGATCGATCACCACCAGCGGCCGCAAGTTCGACGGCTGCGGGGCAGCGATCGCGACCTCGCGCACGGCCGCCGGCGCGCTTGCCGCCGCGGCAGCCGCCACCGGGGCCGGCGCGATCACGATGGGCGACGCCGGTGCGGCGCGCGCTGTTCGGATCGGCGCGGCGAGGTCCGGGGCAGTTCCAGCGCGCGCAAATCGCACGATCAGCTCGTGTCCGGCGAGGGTGGCGGCGTAATCGACTTTCCCATCTACGCCAATGACAATCCGCGCCGCACCGGGACCGGGATCCGCCACCGCGACCGTCGTGATGGGTGCGAGTTCGCGGCCGGCGAACGGACGCGGCGCGATCTCAATCCGGGTCTCGGCGAATTCGATCGTAAGCTGCTGGCGCTTGCCGTGCAGATGCCAGACAAATCCGCGCCCGCGTACGTCAAAACGGATCTCGACGAAGCTACCGGCCGCGCGCATCGACGCGCCAGTGACGGTCGCCGCGCCCGCCGGCGATTCGACGACGCCAAGCACCATCACCGCCGCAACCAGCAGGCGCCAGACGAACGCGCGCCGGAGCCGCACGCGCACTACTCGCGCCGGCGGCGGCGCTCGACCATCCGCGCGAGGGTGTTGAGCGCCTCGATCGGCGTCAGCCGGTCGACCTCGAGCGCCGCGAGTTCGTCGAGCGTCCGCTGCTCGGCCGCGGTGAACAGGTTCATCTGCGCCGCGGCCGGCCGCCCGTCGAGCGAGCGCGCCAGCCGCGCCGCGCCGTTTTCGTCGAGTTCGCCGCGTTCGAGATTGCCGAGGATCTCGCGCGCCCGCGCGACCAGGCTCGCCGGCAGTCCCGCCAGCCGCGCGACCTCGATCCCGTAGCTGCGGCTGGCCGGTTCTTCGATCACGCGGCGGAGAAACAGCACCTCGCCACCCCACTCCCGCACCCCCATACTGAGATTCTTCACGCGCGGCCGCTCGCGCGCAAGGTCGGTCAGCTCGTGGAAGTGCGTGGCGAACAGCACTTTCGCGCGGGTCGCATCGTGCAGATACTCGGCGACAGCCCACGCGATCGCGAGGCCGTCGAAGGTGCTGGTCCCGCGCCCGACTTCGTCGAGCAGCAGCAGGCTGCGCGCCGTCAGCCCCTCGAGCAGGCGCGCCGTCTCGCGCATCTCGACCATGAAGGTGGACTCGCCGCGCCGCAGCTCGTCGCGCGCGCCGATCCGCGTCAGCACGCGATCAGTGACGCCGATCCGCGCCTCCACCGCCGGCACAAAGCTGCCCATCTGGGCCATGATCACGATGAGCGCGACCTGGCGCAGGTAGGTCGATTTGCCCGCCATGTTGGGTCCGGTGATCAGCAGGAGCTGCCGCTCGTCGGGGTCGCAGTCGAGGTCATTCGGCACGAACTCGCCGGGCTTCATCCCGCTCTCCAGCACCGGATGTCGGCCGTCGCGAATTTTGATCGCGCCCGCGGCCTCCATCGCGGGCCGCACATAGCCGCGCCGGCGTGCGACCAGCGCGAGCGACCGCAAGGCGTCGAATTCACCCACCGCCGCCGCCGTCGTCAGCAGCGCGCCTGCGTGTCCCGCGAGTTCGCGCAGCAGCTTCATGAACATCTGCAGTTCGAGCTCTTTGAGCCCAGCCTCGGCGCTTAGAATTTTGCCTTCGAGTTCCTTCAGCGCGGGTGTGGTGAAGCGTTCGGCGCCGACCAGCGTCTGCTTGCGCTCGTAGTCCGCCGGCACCAGCTCGAGGTTGGGTTTGGTGACTTCGATATAGTAACCGAATACCTGGTTATAGCGGATCTTGAGCGAGGGGATGCGCGCGCGTTCGCGCTCCGCCGCCTCCATCCGCGCGATCACCCCGCGCGCGTCAAGCGCCAGCCCGCGCAGCTCGTCGACTTCGGCGCTGCAGCCGCGCCGAATCGTGTTGCCGTCGCGCGGATTTACCGGCGGCTCCTCGCTTAGCGTAGCGTCGATCCGGGCGAGCAACGCCGGCTGCGGTTCGAGGCGCGCGGCGATCTCCTGCAGCGCCTCACCGCGCCGATCGCCCAACCAGGCTTTGAGCGCGGCGACTGCGCCCAACGCCTGCGCCAGCTTGAGCGTATCGCGCGGAGTCGCGCGCAGGCTGCCGATCCGCCCGCCCAGCCGCTCGAGGTCGCCGATCTGGCGCAGCGCCTCCGCCGGCGCCCCGCCCAGATCGCTGTCGAAAAGCTCGTCCACTGCGTCGTGCCGGCGTCGAATCGCCGCCAGCTCCATCAGCGGATAGACTATCCACTGCGCGAGCATCCGCGCTCCGATCGGCGTCACCGATTCGTCGAGGACCCCGAGCAACGACCCGCTGCGCCCGCCGTCACTCGAGGTAATCAGTTCGAGATGGCGCCGCGTGGTCTCATCCACCAGCATGAACTCAGCCACCTCATAGGCCTGCGGCGGACGGAGATGGGCGAGGTTGCCGCCGAAATTGTCCGCGACGTAGCGGAGTGCCGCGCCCGCCGCCGCGGCGATTGCGTCGTCGAGCTCGCCGATCGCTTCGCCAAAGCGGGCGGCCAGCGCCGTCCGCGCGCCCGTGGGATCGAAGGCCGCGGCCTCAAGCCGCGTCAGCGGACAGCGCAGGCCCGCGAGCAGCTCCGCGATGGGCGGAATATCTTTGGGCGCGAGCAGCTCGCGCGGCGCGAGCCGGGCAAGCTCCTCGCGCGCCCCGGCGATTCCGGCGACGCGGGCGGTAAGAAATTCGCCGGTCGAAACCTCGAGCGCCGCAAACCCAAAGCCCTTCGCGTCGAATGCGATGGCCAGCAGAAAATTCTTCTCGTCGGCGACCAGCACCGTCTCCTCGCCGATCGTGCCGGGCGTGATCACGCGGACGATCTGGCGCGGCATCAGGCCGCGCGCCGCGGCACGCCCGTCGCCGGCCCCGCTGAGTTGAAACGCGCCGCCCTTGCCGCTCGATCCGGCCACGACGCCCTCAGGCGCGGTCTGCTCGCAGATCGCGACCTTCAGGCCCGCCTTCAGCAGCTTCGCGATATAACCTTCGGCGGCGTGGTAGGGCACGCCGCACAGCGGCACGCCGTCCTTCGAGCGCGAGGTGAGCTGGATATCGAGCACGCGCGCGCCGACCTCGGCGTCCTCGAAAAACATCTCGTAAAAATCGCCGAGGCGGAAAAACAGGATCGCGTCCGGCACCTTCTGCTTGACGCTCAGGTATTGCGCGACCAGCGGTGTCTGCTTGATTGGCACAGTTAGCCAGAACGAGGCGTAACGAGTCTTGTCCTTGGCCGCGCCTCCGGTGGGTGGCGGAGTCCGCGACGCTCAGCCGAGGACATGACTCGGCCGCCCCCTAGAGTCGCGTTCAGAATATTCTGTCGCTGCCAAGCTTAGTCGCCGCCGCCGATGCGCGCAAAATCGCGCCGGCGCCGCGGCGATGGTTGCGGCTCAGCGCCGCGCGGCCGCGCCGTTGAGCGCGTCGACGGCGTCGAACAGATGGAGCTGATGCGGCGCGTGATCGCGCGGAATCTCAACCGGGTAATTCCCCGTGAAGCAGGCGTCGCAAAAACCGTCGCGCCGCTCACCCATGAAGGAGTAAAGCCCGTCCCAGCTCAAATACTGGAGCGAGTCCGCGGTGATGTACCGGCGAATTTCCTCGACCGAATGCGACGACGCCAGCAGCTCCTCGCGCGTCGGCGTATCGATCCCGTAAAAACACGAGTTGGTGGTCGGCGGCGCGGCGATCCGCATATGCACCTCGCGCGCGCCCGCCTGCCGCAACATCGGGATGACCTTGCTGAGCGTCGTTCCGCGCACGATCGAATCCTCAACGAGCACGATCCGTTTCCCGCGCAGCAGCTCGGCCACCGGGTTGAACTTGATCTTGACGCCGAAATGGCGAATCGACTGGCGCGGCTCGATAAAGGTGCGGCCGACATAGTGGCTGCGCACCAGCGCCATCTCGAATGGCAGCCCCGACTCCTCGGCGTAACCCAGCGCCGCGGCGTTGCCCGAGTCGGGCACCGGCACGACCAGGTCGGCGGCGGCCGGCGCCTCGCGCGCCAGCGCCCGCCCGTGCGTCTTGCGCACCTGATAGACGTTGCGCCCGTAGAGGAAACTGTCGGGCCGCGCGAAGTAAACGTACTCGAAAATGCAGCGCTTGGCCGGCGCCGGTCCGAACGGCCGGAACGAACGCAGGCCCTCGTCGCCGATCACCACGATCTCGCCCGGCTCGATCTCGCGCACGTACTCGGCCCGCACCAGATCGAGCGCACAGGTCTCCGACGCGATGATCGTCGCGTTGTTGATCCTGCCGATCACCAGCGGCCGGAAGCCGTGCGGATCCCGCGCGGCGATCATCCCGTCCTCGGTCAGGATCGCCGTCGAGTAGGCGCCGCGCACCTGCATCAGCGCCTCCGCCACCCGCTCGGGCAGGCTTGGCGCGCGTGAACCGGCGATCAGATGGATGATCAGCTCGCTGTCCGACGACGACTGGAAAATCGAGCCGCTGGCTTCGAGCCGCTCGCGCAGCTCGCGGAAATTTACGATATTGCCGTTATGCGCCAGCGCGAGTCCGCCCTGCGCATACTCGACCACCAGCGGCTGGCAGTTCTTGAGCGTGGTCGAGCCGGTGGTCGAATAACGATTGTGGCCGATCGCGCTGGTGCCCTCGAGCCGCTCGAGCACCTCGCTGTTGAAGATGTCGGCGACCAACCCCATCCCGCGATGCGCGATCAGCGATTTGCCATTCGACGAAACGATTCCCGCCGATTCCTGCCCGCGATGCTGCAACGCGTACAGGCCCAGATACACCAGATTGGCCGCCTCCGGATGGCCGTACACGCCGAAGACCCCGCACTCGTCGTGGAACGCGTCGAGTTTGGCTTCGTCCACCACCACCCCGACTGCATCCTTCCGACTCATGGCGCAGCGAGCCTCCGCGGCAAAGCTTCCTCGTATAGCCGGGTCAGATCGGCAACGGCGTCGTCGATCAGGCCCACTATCTGGAATCGCGGCATCGGCGTCACCGCGCCGATCGTCTCGACTTCGAGTGGCGCGAAGAGCCGCCGAATAGCTTCAACGTTTTCCGGCGCTGCCGAGAGAATTACCGTTGATGCACCCTCGCCAAATAATTCCGCCGGCGTTTCGTCGATCCCCTCGATCGCGCAACCCAGCCGCAGCGTGCGATCGAAGCAGGCTTCTGCGAGCGCCACGGCAAGCCCGCCGTCGGAGACATCATGCGCTGACCTTATCAGCCCCCTTCCAGCCGCATCAATCAACCCCTCGACCAGCCGCCGCTCGCGGCTGAGCTCGATCGCGCTCAGCCCCTCGTCCGCACTCCCGAACAGCGCCGCATACTCGCTCGCGGCGAGCGACGGCGCGCCGGTCCGCACGCGCAGGATGCAATCGCCCGCGACCGTGAACCGCGGGCCGAGATGGCGCGCAACGTCGTCGAGAATGCCCACCATCGCGATCGTCGGCGTCGGCGGGATCGCGCGGCCCTCGGTCTCGTTGTAGAAACTGACGTTGCCGCTTATAACCGGCGCGTCAAAGGCGAGCGCGGCGTCGCGCAGCCCCTCGATCCCGCGGATGAACTGCCACATGATCTCCGGGCGTTCGGGATTGCCGTAATTCAGGCAGTTGGTGATTCCCGCCGGCCGCGCGCCGGCGCAGGCGACATTGCGCGCGGCTTCGCAGACCGTCGCGACCGCGCCGAGATACGGATCGATCGCGCACGCGCGCGGATTTGAATCGACTGTCAGCGCCAGCCCGCGCCGCGACCCCTTGATCCGCAGGATCGCCGCGTCACCGCCCGGACCTGCGACCGTGTTGCTCTGCACGAGCGAGTCGTACTGGCGAAAGACCCACCGTTTCGACGCCACGTTCGGACTCGCGAGGATCGTGCGCAGCGCCTCGCGCGCAGGCGGCGCATCGTTTCCGGATCCCTCTCCCTTGTCCAAGGGAGAGGGATCAAGGGTGAGGGTTCTCCGATTCCCCTCTTCGGCTTTGCGGGAAAGGTCGCGGGACTCCGCTAGTGTCGGACGATCGTACACCGGCGCGGCGTCACTCAACGCGTGCACTGGAATATCGGCCACCACAGCCCCGCGATAGAGCGCGCGCCAGCGGCCGTCATTCGTGACTTTCCCGACCACCGGCGCGTGCAGATCCCATTTTGCGAAGACCGCTGCGAGCTCGGCCTCGCGTCCGCGCTCGGCGACGATCAACATCCGCTCCTGTGACTCGGACAGCAGCATCTCGTATGGCGTCAGCCCGGCCTCGCGCAAAGGAATGCGATCCAGCTCGAGCTCGACTCCGAGTCCGCCGCGCCCGGCCATCTCGCTCGACGACGACGCCAGCCCGGCCGCGCCCATGTCCTGGATCGCCACAATCGCGCCGGTCTTCATCGCTTCCAGGCAGGCCTCGATCAGCAGCTTCTCGGCGAACGGATCGCCGACCTGCACCGTCGGCCGTTTCGCCGCGCTGCCGGCGTCGAACTCGGCCGACGCCAGCAAGCTCGCCCCGTGAATGCCGTCGCGGCCGGTCGCCGACCCCACGTAAATCACCGGATTACCAGCGCCGCGCGCCCGCGCGCTCTGCAAATCTTCCCGTCGCGCCAGCCCCAAACAAAACGCATTGACCAGGATGTTCGCGTTGTAGGCCGCGTCGAACATCACCTCGCCCGCGACCGTCGGCACGCCGACGCAATTGCCGTAGCCGCCGATCCCACCAACGACGCCCGCCAGCAGGTAGCGCGTGCGCGGATGCTCGAGCGCGCCAAACTTGAGCGAGTTCATGCTCGCCGCCGGCCGCGCCCCCATCGTGAAGATGTCGCGGATGATCCCGCCGACCCCGGTCGCCGCCCCCTGATAGGGCTCGACGAACGACGGATGGTTGTGGCTTTCGATCTTGAACACTGCCACCCAGCCGTCGCCGACATCGATCGCCCCCGCATTTTCGCCAGGACCACCGACCACCAGCGGACCGCTCATCGGCAGCCGCCGCAGATGCATCCGCGAGGACTTGTACGAGCAATGCTCCGACCACATCACGGAAAAAACCCCGAGCTCGGTGAAGCTCGGCGTGCGCCCGAGCAGGTCGACGATCGCAGCATATTCCGCGTCGCTCAGGCCGTGGCTGCGCGCGGTCTGCAGATCGACGGCGGGCTCGCCTGCGAGCGTCATGCTTTGCTCGCGATCAACGAGCGAAAGAGCTTGAGGCCGTCATCGCCACCGGCCAGCGTGCCCTCCACCGCATGCTCCGGATGAGGCATCAGGCCGAAGACGTTGAAGCGTTCGTTGGCGATCGCGGCGATCGCACGCGTCGAGCCGTTCGGATTCGAGTCGTCAGTCTCGCGCGCGCCCTCATCGACGTAGCGCATGAGCACCTGTCCGCGTTCTTCCATCGCCCGCAACTCGGCCTCGGGCGCCACATAACAGCCCTCGCCATGCTTGATCGGCAGCCGCAGAATTTCGCCCTCGCGCGCGGCACAGGTGAACGGCGTATACGCATTCTCGACCCGCACCGCGACCTGCTCGCAGATAAACGACAGCGAACGATTGCGCGTGAGGACACCGGGCAGCAGATGCGCCTCGCACAGAATCTGAAAGCCGTTGCAGATGCCGACGACCAGACCGCCATCGTTGGCGAACTGCGTCACGCTCTTCATGATCGGCGCAAAGCGGGCGATCGCGCCGCAGCGCAGATAATCGCCGTAGCTGAAGCCGCCAGGCAGCACGATACAGTCGGCGCCTTCAAGCCGCTCGTCCTTGTGCCACAGCATCTTCGCGTCCTGGCCGAGCACTTCACGAAGCGCATAGAGGGCGTCGTTATCGTCGAGTGAGCCGGGGAAGCGGACGACACCCCACTTCATTCACAGCCCCACTTCATGCGCCGGCGACCTCAAGGCGATAGTCCTCGATCAGCGGATTGACCAGCAGCCGTTCGCACATCTCACGCGCCGCGGTTTCCGCCGCGGCCAGCGACGCCGCTTCGACCTCGAGCACGATATAACGCCCGATATGGACCGAGTTGACGTTGGCGAATCCGAGGCTTTTGAGCGCGCCCGCCGCCGCCCGTCCTTGCGGATCGAGGATCCCCTTGCGGGGCGTGACGTAAATCTTGACGATCAAGTTTCCGCCGCCCGCACCGTCCTCAGCCCTCGACTCGCCGCAGCATCTCCTGGTAGGCCCCTTCGACGTTGCCGAGGTCGCGCCGGAAACGATCCTTGTCGAGCTTCTCGCGCGTCGCCTTGTCCCAGAACCGGCAGGTATCCGGGCAGATCTCATCGCCCAGCAAGATCTCGCCCTGATGCCGCCCGAATTCGAGCTTGAAATCGACCAGGATGATCCCGCGCTCGTCGAGAAAGCCGCGCAGCACGTCGTTGACCTTGAGCGCCAGCGTGTGAATCGTCGCGATTTCCGCCGCCGTCGCCCAGCCAAACATGATCGCGTGCTCGGCATAGACAATCGGATCGTCGAGCGGATCCGACTTGTAGTAATACTCGACGATCGGATGCGGCAGCGCTTCGCCCTCTTCGCGCCCGAGCCGCTTCGCCATCGAGCCCGCGACGATATTGCGCACCACCGTCTCGACCGGCACGATTTGCAGCCGCTTGCACAGCATGTCGCGATCATTGAGCCGCCGGACGAAATGCGTCTTGACGCCGTTGCGCTCCAGCAGCCCGAAGAACAGCTCGGAGAGGCGATTGTTGATGACGCCCTTGTCCTCGATCGTCCCGCGCTTCTTGGCGTTGAAGGCGGTGGCGTCGTCCTTGAAATAGGCGATTACGAGATCGGGATCGGCGGTCGTGTAGAGCTTCTTGGCCTTGCCCTCGTAAAACATTTCGAGCTTTTGCGGAGCGCTTTCCACGGGCAACCTCGCGGCGGATGGCGATTCGAATCTCGCTCTATCTTACTGGCCCGCGAGGTCGCCGCCAAACTTGCCGCCACCGCCGATCGGCACAGTAATCCACATCCGCGCCGTTTATTCACAGGCCCCGGCCCACGACGGCTGATGCTGGCGCCGTGTTTCGTAAATAACTGTAACGAATTGGTATTCTGAGCGGAGTCTGCGGAACGAAGAATCCCGGCCCGGAGCAGTTCGAGCGAGGCAAACGCAGTGTTTCCGGGATTCCTCGCTACGCTCGGAATGACAAACCAGGCGTTCCGGCGGTATCAGATATTATGAGACATGATGCTAGTCGTCGCCGTCGCGCTCGCGATCCATCTGCTCGATATGATCGGCGACGCGGTTGATCTCGGCCGTCGCCGCATCGACGTCCCGGCGCGCCTTGTCGGCCGCCGCCGTCGCCGCATCCGCCGCGGCCTGGGCCTGGCGCGCAGCTTCCTCGGCATGCTCGGCCTTCGCCTGCGCCTCGTTCGCCTGCTGAATTTCCCGCTGGACCTCGTCCTGCGACGGTCCGCAGCCGCCGACGCCCAGCGCGATCAAGATAACCGCGACGACGATGAACCGACGCCCGGGCCTCGTCGATTGAGACTGCCGCGCCACCCGCTATTGCTTGGGTGCGAGCGCTTCCATCGCGCGCGGATCGGGCAGCGACTCGTTATCCACCCGAATCGGCAGGATACAGACGTGGGTGGCCCCGGCCTTGAGATGCGCATCGATCCGATCGCGAATCTTGTCCGCGCTGCCCCATGCGACGATCGCGTCCACCAGCGCGTCGCTGCAGCCGTCAGCAAAATCCTTGTCGGCCCAGCCCAGCGCCTTGAGGTTGTTGGTGTAGTTGGGCAGCCGCGGCACGTAAGTTTTCATGTAGGTGCGGGCGGCGGCGCGCGCCTTAGCCGCGTCGCTCTCGAGGATCACCGCCTGCGCTGCGCAGATCCACGGCTTGGGACCGATCGCGGCGCGCGCCTTCGCCGTATGCTCCGGCGGCACGAAGTAGGTATGCGTCCCCTGGGTCTGCTCGGCCGCCAGCGCGAGCATCTTCGGATGCAACGCCGCGATCACCACCGGCACCTCTTCCTTCGGCGCCGGCGCGCGATAGAGCGCGCTCTTCATCCGCGGCAGGTAATCCTTCATGAAGCTGTAGGGTTTGTCGTAGTTGTGCCCGCGCAGATTGGTTACCAGAGGTTTGTGACTCACGCCGATCCCGAGAATAAAGCGCCCGCCCGACAGCTCGGCGACGCTCTTGGAGGCCGCCGACATCGTGACCGGGTCGCGCGCCCAGATGTTCGCGATCCCGGTCGCGAAAACCAGCCGCTCGGTATGCGCCGCCAGATACGCGCTGTGGGCGAACGGCTCGCGGCCGACCGCCTCTGGGATCCACATCGCGCCGTAGCCGAGCTTTTCGACTTTGCGCACGAACTCGACGCTCGCCGCCGCGTCCATCCCGTCGAGAAAGAACCAGATGCCAGTTTTGCCAATATCCATGATTCCTACTTAGCCGGAGCGCCGTTCGCGAACAAGCCGCGAACCCGCGCATACGCAAAATGATCTGGCGACTATCGAGTTGTGCTAGCTTTTCCGATCATCTGCGACGAGGAGGACCAGGCCTATGACCGACGTCGAACGCCTGCTCGCGATCGAGGAGATCCGGCAGCTCAAGGCGCGCTATTTCCGCTGCATGGACACGAAGGATTGGGCCGGCTTTACTGCGGTCTTCGCGCCCGACGCGAGCGTCGATTACACGCCCCCCTCCGCCGATTCGAGTGACTGGAAAGCCACCGGCGCCGCCAACGTCGTCGCGCTCGTGCGTAGCGTGGTCGAGCGCGCCGTCTCGATTCATCACGGCCATATGGCCGAAGTCGAGATCACCTCGCCAACCACGGCGCGCGCGGTCTTCGCGATGGAAGACCTGATCTATTGGCCGGAAGGATCGCGGCACAAGACGATGCACGGTTGGGGCCACTATCACGAGACCTACGAAAAAATCAGCGGCAGATGGATGATCAAGACGCTGGTGCTCACCCGCCTCCGCGTCGAGAATACGTGAGCTGTGAGCGTTGCCTGTATTTTGGACTTCAGATAGTCAGAGACTACCGTGAGAGGATTTGTACCGACGCCGGCGAAAGTGGTCGATCATATGTTGGACTGCCTTTTCGGTGGTCGAC
>JBOHWF010000393.1:0-11936 GCA_050736455.1 Binataceae bacterium (SeqCode)
TTCGTACACTGGTTCGCCCGCGCCAATAAAGAAGCGGCCGCGTTCCTGCAGATGAAAGATCGCGTAACCGGTGGCGGCGCCCTCGCGATCGGAGATCATCGCGCCGTTCTGGCGGGTGCGGATCGTGCCGCACCACGGGGCGTAGCCGTTGAAGACGGAATGCATCACGCCGGCGCCGCGCGTCTCGGTCAGAAAAGTTCCACGAAAACCGATGAGTCCGCGCGCGGGCGCGTCATATTCCAGGCGCACCCGCCCGCTCGCATGCGTCTCCATCGAGCGCAAGCGCCCCCGGGCGGCGGCGAGGAGTTGCGTGACCGCGCCGATGGCCTCCTGCGGGATGTCGATGACCAGGAACTCCATCGGCTCGAGCAGCGCGCCGCCCTCCTGGCGCGTGATCACGGTGGGCTTCGAGACCTGGAGCTCGTAGCCCTCACGGCGCATGGTTTCAAGGATCACCGCCAGTTGCAGTTCGCCGCGTCCCATCACGCGCCAGGCTTCCGGGCTGAGCTGCTCGACGCGCACGCTGACGTTGCGGCGGCCCTCGAACTCGATGCGCTCGCCGAGCTTGCGCGACGTGACGAAAGTTCCTTCGCGCCCGGCCCACGGCGAGTTGTTGACCGAGAAGGTCATCGCGACGGTCGGCTCGTCCACGTGGATCGGCGGCAGCGGGCGCGGCTGCTCGAGATCGGCGATGGTGTCGCCAATCTCGAGGTCTTCGAGGCCGGCCAGCATGACGATGTCGCCCGCACGCGCTTCGGCAACTTCGATGCGCTTGAGCCCCTGCCATCCGTAGAGCCGCGTGATCTTGCCCGCGCCGCGCCGGCTCTCGCCGCGGCAGACTGAATAGGCGGCGCCGGCGACCAGCGTGCCGGCGATCAGGCGGCCGATCGCGAGCCGCCCGACGTAGTCGTCGTAATCGAGGTTGTTGACCTGCAGTTGTGCGGTCGCCGCGGGGTCAACCTCGGGGCCCGGCAGATGTGTGATGATAGTGCCGAACAAGGGCTGCAGATCGACGCCGGGAAGCTCGAGTTCGAGGGTCGCCGTGCCGGCGCGGGCGTTGGTGTAGAGCACGGGAAAATCAAGCTGATCCTCGTGCGCCTGAAGATCGATGAAGAGGTCGTAAACCTCGTCGAGGACTTCGGGCGCGCGGGCGTCGGCGCGATCGATCTTGTTGATGCACAGGACCACCGACAGGCGTGACTCGAGCGCCTTGCGCAGCACGAAGCGGGTCTGCGGCAGAGGCCCCTCGCAGGCGTCAACCAGCAACAGAATGCCGTCAACCATCGAGAGCGTGCGCTCGACCTCGCCACCGAAATCGGAATGGCCGGGGGTATCGACGATATTGATGCGCGTGGCGCCGAACTGGATCGAGGTGTTCTTGGCCATGATCGTGATGCCGCGTTCACGCTCGAGCGCAAACGAATCCATCACGCGATCGATTACCTGCTCGTTGGCGCGGAACACGCCCGATTGGCGCAGCATCGCGTCCACCAGGGTGGTTTTGCCATGATCGACGTGCGCGACAATGGCGAGATTACGAAGATCCTGACGGCGCATAGTGTTCTTAGTAAAGGGAAGCGCGGCCGAGCCGCTCCGGCTGTTCGGTCGCGCAGCGGCTAGTGTAGCGGTCCAGAGCGCAGGAGTAAACGCGCTGGCCGTCAGCCGGGGGCGCCGCCGGCGAGCGCGATGGTTTCACCACGGTGACGCCACGGCGGCCGATACAGGATGAAACAGCCGGCGAGGATCGCGAGATCGCGGGCCAGGTCGAGCCACGGATTGCTAGTCGAGGCGCTGGGGCCGAAGCAGCCGCAATTGACCGTCAGGCCGCGGGCGAGCGCCTGCACCAGCGCGACGCAGAAGACCGCGGTCAGCAACATCAGAGCGAACGCGCCGAGCCGCCGCGGCCATCCGGCAAGGAGCAGAAGCCCGGCGGCGAACTCGAAGATCGGCAGCGCCAGCGCAAATGGACTGATCAGCGCCGCTGGCAGGAGTGCGAACGAGGCGACGCTATCGGCGAAGCCCACCGGGTCCTGCGCTTTCACCCAGCCGGCATAGACAAAAGCGCCGCCGAGCCCGAGGCGCAGCGCCAGCTCGAGCAACCGCAGAGAGAACGCGAGGGGAGGCCGCGTTGTCATCGAGTCAGTTCGCCGCGGGCTCGCCGGCCTCAGTCCAGGCGGTCCAGCCGCCGGTAAAGATCTTTACCTGGGTGAAGCCCAGTGCGATCAAGGCGCTGGCGACGAGCCGACTGTCGTGGCACTCGCCGCCCGAGCAGTAGACCACGACCGGGCGATCTTTTGCTTGGTCGAGTCGCGATCGCAGACGCGCGTAATCGCGCGCGAAATCCTGTCGCGACAGGTTGAGTGCGCCGGGTACGTGTCCGCTCAGGTAGAATGACTCCGCGCGCGCGTCGAGGATCATGCCCCGATGGCCGTTCACCATCGCGCGGAACCCGTCGAGCCCGATCGTATCGAGGTCGGCAAGGCGCAACGGCGGCGCCTCGACAAGTTTCGTCAGATCCGCGGCGAGCCGCTGCTCGGGAGTCCGATAGATGAGGGGCAGGGGGGAAGCTCGCAGGTGGTTGAGCGCGAGCCCGGCGACAAGCGAAAGCACTGCGAGTCCGAGCACGCCGGCGAAGTCGCGTGCGAATCCGCGGTTCTGATGCGCCTCCCTCATGACAACGATTTTAGTCGCGCCACAGTCGTGACGGCGAGTCGGTGCCCTTGCCATGAGCGATGGGCGCGACAATATAGTGTTGTCAGTAAAGGCAAGCGCGGCCGCCTCCCGCCGGCGAGCGAACTGGCGCGGCGCACTCGACGACCTGAACGGGGCATCAAGATGAAGATCGATCTCGACCTCAAGGCCGGCTTTTTACAGGAGCTCAAACCCCAAGTGCTGGCGACGCTGACGCCGGCAGAGCGCGTCGTAATCGAGGTCTCGACCGGCGAGATGGGGAACAAGGCCGACGCCATCAAGCTCGGCTGGCTCAAGATGCGCACCAAGGAGAGCTGGACCAAGCAGCGTTATACCAAAGCGCTCGCCCAGGTGATGAAAAAGTTGCGCGATGAGCTCGCCGCGCAATCCGCCAAGGACTGACCCGTCTCAACGTGTGAGCGGAGTGAGCCGCTGCGCGATCACGTCGCAGGCCTCGGCGGCGATGCGCCGAACGATGTCGCCGGCCGGCAGGACTTCGCGCACCAGACTGCATGACTGGCCGGCGTAGAATGGCAAGCTGTCGATGTTGCCGTCGAGATAGTCGGCCGGCGGCATCACGGTATAGTTGACCAGTGGGATTTCGAGCTCGGGGCGGCTCGATTTGGCGATAGTTTCGCCCTCGCCGGGTCGTTGACCCGAGGGCGGTCGTCCGGCCGCCTCCCAGTGCTCAACCGTTTTCGTGCGCAACACGCGATGCGGCGCGTCGGGCCAGCCGATATCGAAGAGCGTGGTATGGAGCGTGTCCCGCGCATTCGCCGCGAGGATCGCGGCGCGATAGCTCGGATGAGTCGCCGCTTCGTTCGAGGCGGCAAAGCGCGTGCCGAAGACCGCGCCGTCAGCGCCGAGGGCGAGCGCTGCAGCGAGGCCGCGGCCGTCGGCAAAGCCGCCCGCCGCAACCAGCGGCAAGTCGCCGACGACGTCGCGGATTTCGGGAATCAGCGTGAGCGAGGTCGTCGTGCCGCGCACATGACCGCCGGCCTCGAAGCCCTGCGCCATCACCGCGTCGGCGCCAGCTTCCTTGGCCCAGCGAGCTTCGTCGGTCGTGCCCGACTGCCACATCACCTTGATGCCGGCGCGATGCGCCATCTCAATCGCCTCGGTGTGCTCGCGCGCGTCGCCCCAGAAGAAGGTCAGTACCTGGATGGGCGTCTGCAGCACGGCCTCGACGATACCGGGGCGCAGAAATGGTATGATCAAATTGGCGGCCAACGGCTTGGTCGTCCGGCGCCGCGCCGCCGCGATTTCATTGTGCATCGCTTCGCGGCCGAAGGCCGCCAGACCAACGGTACCGAGGCCTCCAGCTTCGGAGACTGCGGCGGCCAGCTCGGCCAGCGCGACCCCGCCCATCCCGGCCGAGATGATTGGATACGCGATGCCGAAGAGCTCGCAGATTTTGGTTTTCAGCATGACCAGACTCCTGTCCTATGATTGCGCGACTTGGAGCGCGCCGTCGGCTTCGCCAAGGTGCGGCTCGGCCGGCTCGACGTCGTCGAATTTGGCGAAATCGAGCGCGAAACCGCCTTCTGGCAGCTGCACCATCACATCAGCCATGCGCGCGCCCCAGCGGATGTCGGCGTTACCGTAATACATCCGCGAATAGACGGTTTGCGAAAAAGTCTCGTCGAGCCCGGTGACCGACGCTACGATCCAGGCGTTGGCCGCGGCGAGCGATGCGGGCGTCGCCCCATAGAGCGGACTGTTCTCCAGGATCGGATGGACGACGGTCCACGAATAGGAAAAAATCGCGTTAGTTTTGCGGATCAATTCAAGATCGTAAAAGCGGCGCACCTGCTCACCCTCAAGCGTCTTTTCCGCACGCGAGAAAACCACGTGAACCTGGGCCTCGACGATCTGATTGGCGCGGACATTCGCCATGCGAAACATCAGGCTGGGGACGCCGTCGCGGCGCGAGATCACGGCACTGTGGCTGAACCGCACGCGCGCCGTCGGGCGCGAGAACTTGGCAAAGATCAGGCCGGTGACGAGGGCCAGGAAGATGAAGCCGGTCAGCGCCTCGATACTCATCACGACATGCGCGAAAAACGTAACTGGCGCCATTTTCCCGTAGCCGATCGTCGCCATGGTCTCGACGCTGAAAAAGTAAACGTCGGAAAAAGAGCCGGCACGGGCGTTTTCGATCCCGCCGTCGAGCAGATAGACCACGGCGAACAGCGCGTTGGCGACAAAGAAAGCGCCGGCAATCTGCAGTAGCAGCAGCGGCCATGAGGAGGTCAGGAGGTGGTGGTAGACGTCGGTGAAGTAGCGATCATCCTCCGCCATCTGGGCGATCAGTGGAGTGCTTCCGGCCGAGACCGGCGCGAGCTGACTTTGCTTCTTTGCGGCCATACGCCAAGAATAGCGCTCAGCGCGCCACGGTTTCGAGCCTCGCCGCGCATCTGCAGGATCGATGGCGCCTTCCGATTTTTTGATTGACGGCCCGGTCAGAGCGCGAATCACGGTCGTGCTCGCCCACGGTGCCGGCGCGGCGAAGGATTCCCCGTTCATGAACACGATCGCCACGGGCCTCGCGGCGGCAGGTCTGCGAGTCGCGCGCTTCGAGTTTCCCTACATGCAGGCGCGACGGCAGTCCGGCAAGCGCGGCGCGCCTGATCGCGAGCCGGTTCTTTTGCAGTCGTGGCGCGACGCAATCACCGGGCTCGGCGGCGGCGCGCACGTCGTGATCGGCGGAAAATCGCTCGGCGGACGGATCGCCAGCATGGTCGCCGACGAGATGGGCGTGCGCGGCCTGGTCTGTCTCGGCTACCCGTTCCATCCGCCGGGCCAGCCCGCGCGGACCCGCGTGAAGCATCTCGAAGCGATGCGCACGCCGACTCTGATCCTGCAAGGAGCCCGCGACAGCTTCGGCCGCCGTGACGAGGTCGAGCGCTACCAGCTCTCGCCGCGCATCCGCGTCGCGTGGATTAGCGACGGCGATCACTCGTTCAAGCCGCGCGCCAGCTCGGGCCGCAGCGAACGACAGAATCTCGATGAGGCGATCGCGAAAGTCGTGGAGTTCGTGAGTGAACTGCGGGGCTGACCTCTGATTGCGTTCGGCGTTTGCAACGGGCGGCGAGCGATGTTCCGCGTCAAACCGATCGCGGGGATTATTCTCGGCACCGCCATCTTCGCAGCGCTGCTGTTCATTCCGGCTCGGACCATCGATTGGCCGCGAGCCTGGATTTTTCTCGGGTTGGTACTCGTCGGTGCGGCGCTGGCGACCTTCGCAATCAGCGAAGACCTGCTCGACGAACGCTTCAAACTACCGTTGCAGCGGACGCAGCCGCTCGCCGACAAGATCGTGCTCCTCGCATTCATCGCGGCGTTCATTGGGACGATCATTCTCATTCCACTCGACGTGTTTCGCTTCCATCTGATGGGGCCGCCAGCGCGGCTCATCTCACTTTTCGGCCTGCTGTTGTTCAGCGCAGGATGGTGGCTGATCTCGGCGGCGATGATCGCGAACGAATTTGCCGCCCCAGTCGTGAAGCATCAGAAGGAACGCGGCCATCATGTAATCGATCGCGGTCCCTACCGCATCGTGCGCCATCCGATGTATTGCGGTGTCATCCCGATCCTGATCGGGATGGCGCTGTGGTTCGGATCGTACGCCGCCGCGCTTGCCGCGACTGTGCCGATCGCACTCCGGGCCATGATCGAGGAGAAATACCTGCGCCGGGAACTGCCCGGCTATGAGGAATACCTCACCCGCATCCGCTACCGTTTGATCCCCTTGGTCTGGTGACACCGGGGAGCGAATGCATCCGCCTTCGAGGCACAGGTTTCGCGAGAAAGCTTCGGAGAACGAAACAGCGACGGCCGCGCATCGTTGCGATGCGCGGCCGCCGTAGTCACACAACAGGATGGGATTTAGGCGGCGGCCTTGGTCTGCGCGGTCGCAGCTTCCTCGGCGATGGAGCCGCGCTTGGACAGGATGACCGCGATCGCGAGCGCGATCACCGCGAAAATCGCCACGGTCAGGCGCGTGGCCGAGGTTTCGCTGACCACAAACGGGGCCGCGAGGATGCCGACCAGGTTCATGACTTTGATCATCGGATTGAGCGCCGGACCAGCGGTATCCTTGAAGGGATCGCCGACCGTATCGCCAACCACCGTGGCCTTGTGCACGTCAGTGCCCTTGCCGCCGAGATAACCGTCCTCGACCTTCTTTTTGGCGTTGTCCCAGTTCGCGCCGGCGTTGGACATGAAGACCGCGAGCAACTGCCCGGTCAGAATCGTGCCGCCGAGAAATCCGCCGAGCGCGCCCGCGCCCAGACCAAAGCCCACCATCAATGGCGCGAAAATCGCCAGGATCGCCGGGCTGAGCAGCTCCTTCTGCGCCGATGCAGTGACGATATCGACGCAACGGCCGTAGTCGGGCAACTCCGTGCCCAGCATGATCCCCGGATGCTCGCGGAACTGGCGGCGCACTTCGAAGACCACCTGATAGGCCGAGCGGCCGACCGCCTTGATCGCGAAAGAGCTGAACAGGAACGGCACCGCCGCGCCGATCAGCAGACCGACGAAGACCACCGGCATGTTGATCTGGACACCGATATTTTCGAGCTGAGCCTCGTCGATGAACGAGCGGAAGAGCGACACCGCGGCGATCACCGCGGTCGCGATCGCGAGGCCCTTGGTCAGCGCCTTGGTGGTGTTGCCGATCGCATCCATCCAGGAGAGTACGCGCGAGGCCTCTTCCTGATGAACCCCGCCCATCTCGAAGATGCCGTGGGCGTTATCGGTGATCGGGCCGTAGGTATCCATCGCGAGGATAAAGCCGGTGGTGGTCAGGAGGCCCAGGCCGGTCAGCGCGATACCGTAGAATTGCAGCGCCAGGGATTCACGAAAGATCGCCATTGCGCCGAGAATGGCCAGCACGATGAGCATCGCGGCCCAGGTCGACGACTCCATGCCCTCGCCGAGGCCGGAAATGATCAGCGTCGCCGGGCCGGTGCGCGCAGAGTTCGCGGTTTCGATCACCGGGCCGCGGTCGGGGTGGGTGAAATAGTTCGTCAGCCACAGCGTCGTGACGGCCAGCACGATCCCGAGGGTCGCGGTAATCGCGAAGCGCCAATCGGGCAGTCCGGTCGCCGGGTCGGTCATGTAGAAATAATTGACGATAAAAAACCCGATAATCGAGACAATCGCCGAGGTGTAATAACCGCGGTTGATCGGCTTCATCGGATCTTCCATTTTGCCCGCGGGGGCCTTGACCGCCATGATCCCGATGATCGAGGAGAAGACGCCAACCGCGCGCAGGATCAGCGCGAACACAATCAGCTTCATCGCGAAGGCGCCGGCGCCGGCGCCGTAAAGCTTGAGGAAATCGCTGTCGCTGACGGCGTAGGCCGCCAGGATGATCGCGGCGACCAGCGTCACCTCATACGATTCGAAGATATCAGCGGCCATGCCCGCGCAATCGCCGACGTTGTCGCCGACATTGTCGGCGATGGTTGCGGCGTTGCGCGGGTCGTCCTCGGGGATGCCCGCCTCGATCTTGCCGACCAAGTCGCCGCCGACGTCTGCGGCCTTGGTGAAGATACCGCCGCCGACACGCATGAAGAGCGCCGCGAGCGAGCCGCCAAAGCCAAAGCCGACCAGCACCTTCATCGCGTCCTGTTGATAGTAGAGGAAAATGACTGTGGCGCCCGTCAAGCCAAGGCCGACCGTGAACATGCCGGAGACGCCGCCGGCTTTGAAGGCCAGTTCCAGCGCGTCCTTGAAACTGGTCAACGCGGCGTTGGCGCTGCGTACATTGCCTTTGACCGCGAGCCACATCCCGACGAAGCCCGCGCCATATGACGCGCTGACGCCGAGCACGAAGGCGAGCGCGATCCCGAGCGAGAGGTCGAGCCGGTCGGGATAGACGCTGCGGTACATAAAAAACAGCCCGATCGCGATCGCGATAACGAAGAAGATCATGGTCCTGACCTGGCGGTTCAGGTAGGCCATCGAACCGGTGTAAACCGCGTCGGCGACATCGGTCATCGATTTGGGCCCGGGGTCCGCCGCCAGCACGGTGCGGACCAGAACCAAGCCATAGCCGATCGCGATAAAGGCCGAGATCAGGACTCCCCACAGGATCAAAAGCTGGTGCGAAGTCAGCGCCGGCAAAATAATTTTTGCTTCGCTCATCGAGAATATCTCCCCTGAGATTGATGTCCGGGAGTCAGTCCGGCAAGCAGTGTCGTTACTGCCTCACTGCCTCACTGTTCCCCAAAAAAATGCCCGCGCCGCAAGGCCGGGTCACGGCGGGAGTGTAGATTTTCCGGCCCCCGAAGTCCAGCCCATACCTATGGAGAGAAGGTTGAGCGAAATTATCGGGTAGCGACGGGGGTGTGATGGCTGCTGACTGCGGGCGATCGTGCGGTCGGCGATGGTCACGGCGGCAATGTTCTGCACCGTCGTTCGGTCCTTCACCCTTTCTCGTTTGAGCACGGCCGCTCACGTCATTAGTCTATCTCGACGATCGGGCGATAGAGGTTGTTCGCGTCACTTTAGCAGGTTTTCCCAGTAGGTCCGGCGGCACGCAGAGGATGAGCTGATGACGACCAAGATCAATTTGGATGAGAAATTCGGCCTATTCACCGAACTCTGGCGACCCAAAGTCGTCGCGGCGTTGAACGGTCAAGAGGTCAAAATTATCAAAGTGATGGGCGAGTTCCCTTGGCATCATCACGAAAACGAAGATGAACTGTTCTTGGTCTGGAAAGGGAATTTTCGCGTCGAGTTCAGAGACCATGTGGTCTCAATGGAGCCGGGGGAATGCGTCGTGGTTCCACGTGGAATTGAGCACCGCACCTGTGCGGACGAGGAAGCCCAAGTTCTCTGCTTCGAACTGAAGGGAGTACTGAACACTGGGAATGTGAATGACGCCACGTTTACCGCACCGAAGGGAGTAAAAATCTAGAAACTCAAATCAACGCATCAATTGTGATCGCGGTTGATCGCCCGGGCACGGGCGTGTTTACTTGAGTGCTCATCATGAACGTCAATATCGAGACCCCCTCGGCGCTGCGGCGCAAGCTGACCATCGAACTCGAGCCCGCCGAGATCAACAGCGAGCTCGACCGCTCCTACAACGAGCTGCGGCGCTCGGTGCAACTGCGCGGCTTTCGCCCGGGCCATGCGCCGCGCCCGCTGCTCGAGCGCTTTTTCGGCGATCAGGTGCGCGGCGACGTCATCCAAAAGCTGATCAAGGAGTACACCGACAAGGCGCTCGAAGAGCACGCGCTGACGCCGATCGTGCAGCCCGAGATCGTCACCGAAGAGAGCGACCTGAAGAAAGCGCAGCTACGGTTCAGCGCGATCTTCGACCTCAAGCCTGAGATCGTCGTCAAGGATTACGCGGACTTGAAGGTGCAGCAGGCGACCGTCGAGGTCAGCGACGACGAAGTCAATACTGCGCTCGAACGGCTGCGCGAGCGTCATGGCACGCTGAAAAAAGTCGAGGGGCGCAATGTGGTCGCCGATGGCGATTTCATTGTCGCCTCGTTCGAGGCCTTCGACGACGGCAAGCCGCTGCCACAGACCAAATTCGAGGATCGCATCGTGCGAGTGAACCCGGGCGAGCCTGCGCACGGCCTCGACGAGATTCTGCGCGGCGCGGCGACCGGCGTCGAGCTCCGGCGCGAGCGCAGCTATCCGGACGATTACGTCGAAAAAGAGGTTGCCGGCAAGACCGTCGAGTGGCGCGCGACGGTCAAGGACATCTATGAGCGGGTCCTGCCCGCGCTCGACGACGAGTTCGCCAAGGATCAGGGCGAGTTCCAGAACCTCGACGAACTCCGCGCCGCCATCCGCAAAGACCTCGAAGCGCAAGCCCGTCAGCAGGCCGACGCGCGCGCCCGCCAAGGACTGATCGATTTGATCATCGAGCGTAATCCGGTCGAGCTGCCGGAGTCGCTGGTCGCGCGCGAGCAGCGCACGCTCGAGGCCGAGACCGCCAACGCGCTCGAAGCCGCCGGCATCCCCCACGACGCGGCGCATCAGCGCGCGGCCGAGAATCCCGACGAGACCAAGGGCCGGGCGGAGAAGCGCGCCCGCAGCGCGCTCATCGTCGACGCGATCGCTGGCCAGGAAGAGATCGAAGTCAGCGACGACGAAGTGGCCGAACGGGTCGGCGCGATGGTCACGCGCAGCGCCGGCCGCCAGCGCGAGCAGGTCGCCGAATTCTATCGCAGCGACGAAAATCGCGCAGCGCTCAAACAGGTGATGCGCCGCGAGAAGACGCTCGATCGGCTGATGGAACGCGCGCAAGGCGCGGCGCCGGAGCCCGCCGCGCCGGCGGGTGAAGGTGCGGCCGGCGGCGGCTCCGATGCCTCATAAGGGGACAGTCAACTCCCCACGCTGGCCTCGCTCGCGCACCAGATTTCGATGATTGCCAATGACCCACGGCGCGCCACGGTCGATCGCGGCCGCTCGCGGCAGGACTTTTTAGTTGCTGCTATGCGGCAAAGTGGTTAGAATTTTGTTACGGGGCGTCCGCGTTGAACCCGCGTCGGGTGCGGTCTCAGTCGGGAATCTCGAGGAGTGATGAGCAGTCTGATTCCGATGGTGGTCGAGCAGACGGGCCGCGGGGAGCGCGCCTATGACATCTACTCGCGCCTGCTCAAGGACCGGATCGTCTTTCTCGGCTTTCCGATTAGCGACGACGTCGCCAATCTGGTGACCGCCCAGTTCCTCTTTCTCGAATCCGAAGACCCCGAAAAAGAGATCAATTTTTACATCAACTCGCCTGGCGGCGCGGTCACTGCCGGACTCGCCATTTACGACACGATGCAGTTTATCAAGCCGCCGGTTTCGACGCTGTGCCTGGGGCAGGCGGCGAGTACGGCGGCGCTCTTGCTGCTCGCGGGCGCGAAGGGTCAGCGTTACGCGCTGCCGCATTCCCGCATCATGATACATCAGCCGCTGGGTGGCGCACAGGGTCAGGCGACGGATATCGACATTCAGGCGCGCGAGATTTTGCGCGTGCGCGAGGAGCTCAACAACATCATCGTCCAGCACAGCGGGCAGAATTTGCGCAAGATCGAAAAAGATACCGACCGCGATATGTTTCTAACGCCGGAGCAAGCGGTTGAATACGGCCTGATCGATCAGGTAATCGTTAGCCGCACGCCCTCCAAGTGAAGCGCGGGAGCCACTATGGCCAAGCATGATGACCGCTCGGGTAACCTGGTCTGTTCGTTTTGCGGCAAGAGCCAGGACGAGGTGCGCAAGCT
>JBOHWF010000394.1:0-16474 GCA_050736455.1 Binataceae bacterium (SeqCode)
ACCGCGCCCAAATCCCGCTGAACCCCGTCGCCGTTGCCCTCAAGCCCCAGCGGGGTCGCTGTGACCATGAGATCGGTCTCGCCGCCGCCGCCCGCGAGTTCGAGCGGGAAGCGAATTTCGCGCCGCCGCGGGCCGCCGTCAAAATAATCCTCGAGCGCGTGAACCAATGCGCGAGGAAATCGCTGATCGTATGCTTGACCGAGCGCGGTCGCCGCGTTCAACCCCAGCATCCGCTCGGCGCAGGGATTGATCGCCGTGATCAGCCGCGCCGCGTCGAGTCCGACGACGCCGGCCGAAACGTTGCGCAACAGGGTTTCGGTGTAGTGCCGGCGCCGCTCGATTTCCGCGCGCGAGGCCCGCAAGTCGGCGGTCATGCCGTTGAACGATTCGACCAGGCGTCCGATCTCGTCGTCGCCCACGGCCGGAATGGTCAAATTCAGGTTGCCCGCGGCGATCGCCTGCGTGCCCTCGGCCAGCAAGCGAATCGGTCCGGTGATGCCGCGCGCGATATAGATGCCGAACCAACTGGCGAGCAGCACCACCGCGAGCCCAATCAGGACCAGTGTCAGGATGTAGCTGTGCATGATCGGCTGGCGCAGGATGCGCAACTGGAAGTACTCCTGCTCGCTGCGCGAGATGCCGGCGGCGCGGTCGGCGAGGCTGCGCGGCAGGTAGTAGTCGATCACCAGCGCGCCGGCCACCACGTCCGAGTCGGCAGAGGCGTAAATCGGCGCCGCCCCGCGGATCACGTCGGACTTGCCGAAGCGATCGGTGCGCGGCTGCGGCCGTCCCTGCAGGGTCGCGCTGACGATTTCCGAGTCCGGCCCCACCCCGATTCCCGTCGGCATCCGCGGGCTGAGCACGTGCATCACGAGCTTGCGGTCGGTCGAAAAAATCTCAACCGTGCCGAGGTTGTACTCGTGCTGCGAGCGCTCGATAAATCTGCGCAGCGCATCGTGCTGATCCGGCCGCAGTAAAGCCTTTTCCGCGATTTGACCGGCCAGCACGCGCGCGAAATGCACGGCGTTATTCGCCGAGTTCAAATAATAGGTCTTGGCGATCTGCAATGAATCGTCGAGTACGCGCTCGTACTCGGGATTGAACCAACTGGCGACGTCGGCCTTGAGAAAAGTACCTGAGACGTACAGCAGGAAGACGCTGGGGACCAGCGCGACGGCGCTGAAGCCGAAGACCAGCCGCGCCTGCAGCCGCGAGCCGAGCAGTCCGCGCCGGCGCTCAAAGATCGCCTTGGCCAGATTGCGCCCGACCAGGATCAGCATCAGGCCGAGCAGGATGAAGCTCAGATCGAACAGCAGGATGACGACGAGATTCGAGACCAGCGAGTTGTGCGAGCGCAGCGGCGGCAGCGTGGTCTGCGCCAGCACGAAGGCGATGAGGGTCGCCGAGGCGATCGCGACCGCGATCAGCTCGCGGCGCCGGCGCTTTAACTCCGCGGTCTTGAGATGATCTTCGGCGGAATCAACCAACCGCTTAACGCCTCAAAAGCGCGAGCAAGAAAGACAGCGCGACGCTGATTACAACTGCGCTCGTCACCGGAACATAGATGCTCCAGTTGCCGCGACTCACGTAGATGTCGCCGGGCATTCGTCCCAGACGATTTACTATCGGAAGCGACGAACCACCCCATAGGAGCAGGCCGATCATCACGGTGGCGATTCCAACCACCACCAGCAACTTGGCGAGCGAGACCATCTGCAGCCCGCTCCATGCTAGCAATCACAGCCGGGCAGCGCGATTAGCCGCGGCCCGGCGCCGAAGACACTAATGGCCGGCGGCGTGAGCGTGCTGACCGGCGGCCTCCCGCGCCTCGCGCACTTCCTTGACGACCTTTTCGGCGATCGGTGGCGGCGCCTCGTCATAATGCGAGAAGCGCGCCTCGAAGGAGCCGCGGCCCGAGGTTATCGAGCGCAAATCCGGCGCGTACTTGAGAATTTCGGCCATCGGCACCAGCGCTTTGATCACCTGGCCATGGCCCTTCGAGTCCATCCCCAGCACCCGGCCGCGCCGCGAGTTCAAGTCGCCGATGACGTCGCCCATGCACTCGTCGGGACAGCTCACGTCGAGCGCCATCACCGGTTCGAGCAGAATCGGCTTGGCTTTCTCGAAGGCGTTCTTCAAGCCCATCGAGGCGGCGATCTGGAAGGCCATATCCGACGAATCGACCTCGTGGTAACTGCCGTCGAACACGGTCACCTTCACGTCGACGATCGGGTAGCCGGCGACGTGGCCCTCGTTCAAAGTGTTCCGCACGCCCTTTTCCACCGACGGGATGAATTGCCGCGGGATCGAGCCGCCGACGACCGCGTCTTCAAACTCGAAACCCGCGCCGCGCTGGCGCGGCTCGACCTTCAGCCAGCAGTCGCCATATTGACCGCGCCCACCCGACTGACGCTTATACTTTCCTTGAGCCTCTGCGCGCCCCTTAATCGTCTCTTTGTAGGGGACTTTAGGAGCGTTCAGTTCGACCTCAACGTTAAACTTACGCTTTAACTTTTCGACCGTGACCTCGATATGCATCTGGCCGGTGCCCGACAGAATGATCTCATGGGTCTGCGGGTCGCGATGGGTCTCGAGGGCGGGATCCTCCTCGACCAGCCGGGCGAGCGCCTGCGAGGCCTTCTCTTCGTCGCCACGCGTCTTCGGCCGGATCGCGAAGGAGATAACCGGATGCGGCTTCTCGGCCATCGGGAAGGTTATCGAGGCCTTTTCGTCGCACAGCGTATCGCCGGTGGTCGTATCCTTGAGTTTGGCGACGGCGACGATCTCACCCGGTAGCGCGACTGCGAGCGGCGACTGTTTTTTGCCTTCGAGCCGGAGCAACTGCCCGAAGCGCTCCTTCGAGGCGTGACTCGCATTGAGGACTGCGGCGTCACTCCGCGCCGTGCCGGAAACCACGCGGAAGATCGAAAGCTTGCCCGCGAACGGGTCGATGACGGTTTTGAACACGTAAGCGGAGAACGGCGCCGAGGGATCGGGCGCACGCTCCACCGCACCGTTGGCGGAGCTCTGCCCCACCATCCCGGGCCGTTCGTTCGGCGCCGGCAGCAGCGTCGTGACGGCGTCGAGCAGCGGGCCGACCCCGATATCCCTGGCGCCCGATCCGCACAGCACCGGCGTCAATTTGCCGGCCACGACGGCGGCGCGCAGCGCGACCCGTAATTCGCTCTCGTCCAACTCGCCCTGGTCGAGATACTTCTCGAGCAGCGCGTCGTCGGTTTCGGCGACGGCCTCGCACAGCTTGACGCGAGCTTCCTCGGCGCGCGCCTTCAGGTCGCCGCTCAACTCCTCCTCCTTCGCCCTGCCCGACGCGTCCGGATACGTCAGCGCCTTCATCGCGAGGACGTCGATCACGCCGTTGAAGGCGGCCTCCTCGCCGATCGGAAGCGTCAGTACGACCGGTTTCGCCGCCAGTGACTTTTCGAGATCTGCCACTGCAGAGGTGAAGCTCATCCGTTCGCGGTCAAGCCGCGAGACGAACGCGATACGCGGAAGATTCAGAGCGTTGATCTGGCCAAAAATTTTTTCCGATTCGACTTTGAGATCGCCGCCAGCGCTCATCACAAACACCACGCCGTCCACCGCGCGCATGGTCGCAAAGCTGTCGGGCAGGAACGCGGCATAACCCGGCGTATTGGCGAGGATGACTTCGGTCTTTTTCCAGTTGAGATGATGAAACGAGGAGCTGATCGAAATGTGGCGGCTGAGCTCCTCCGGCTCGACATCCATCACCGCGGTGCCGTCGTCCGGACGCCCGAGGCGGGTCGTCGCGCCGGCGCTGAAGAGCATCGCCTCGGCCAACTGCGTCTTGCCCGTGCCGCCCTGGCCGACGATCGCGATAGTCCTGAGCCGTCCGATTTCCTCCACTGGCATAACCGTTCACCTCGCGGAAACGTTTGCGAAACTAAATTTTGCTCATGCAGCTCCGCACCGGCTTCCGCGACAAGCTCGCCTCAGCCGGCGATCCAACTCCTAAGCGTAGGCCCCTTCGACACTCACCTCCCCGGCCAGCACGCGACTCGGTCCCGCTGCTGTCTCGAGCATCAGCGCCCCATCCGCATCGATTCCCGTCACCTGACCGCTCACCCGCGCCGTACCGTTCAGCACAGTCACGCGCCTGCCGGTCAGCGCGGAGTATTTCTCATATTCATCGCGCATCGCGGCGAAGCCCTTCGCCTCAGCTTCCATATAGCGGGAGTCGAGCCGATTAAACAGCGCCGCGGCCAGCGCGATCCGATCGCAGCGGTGGCCGGTCGCGATTCGCACCGAGGTCGCCCGGTCGCGCAGAGCTTCTGGAAGATCGGCGGCGGCAAGATTGAGATTCAACCCGATCCCGAGCAGTACGCAGGTCAGCCGCGGCGCCGAGTCGGTAACCGCCTCGGCGATGATCCCGCCGGCCTTGCGCCCTTTCAGCCAAATGTCGTTGGGCCATTTGAGCGCGACCAGCCCGGGCGCGACCGTCGCGAGCGCCTCGGCCGCAGCCACGCCTGCGACCAGGCTAAGCCGCGGAACCTCCAAGGCTGGCATCTGCGGCCGGATGATGATGGTCGCGTATAGATTGACGCCCGCCGGCGAGTGCCACGCGCGGCCCAGACGCCCGCGACCCGCGGTCTGCTGCTCCGCGATAACGATCGTCCCGCTGGCCGCCCCGGCCTCGGCCATCTCCGCGGCGACCCGCTGGGTCGAGCCAACTTCGTCGAAGTAATGAATCCGCCAGCCGATCGCGCCGGCGGCGCCGCGTTCGATCGCGCTATACGGATTCGGTGGCATCGCTACTTCGCTTAGCGTCACCCTATGGTCTGACTTAATCCTTAACGCAGCTCGCAGACTCGCCTGCTCGGCTACGCTCGTGGACTCGCTCCGCCTAGCATTGAATCGAAACCCTTCCAGAAAAATTGCGCGAGGGTTTGCGCTTCCGACAAAAATTCTTCCTCACGGCCGCTGCCGGTGACGAAATGATCGATAATCCGATGGCCACCCTCGCCGTGCTCTTTGTCGGCCTCGTAATGCACCGATAAGAACCGCAGATGGTCCGGCTTGATCCCGTAATTGCGCTCCATCCCCTGCATCAGGGCGAGGTAGGCCGGCACCTCGATCTCCTCCATCAGGCCGATCGCGCCGATGAACTGCGGTTTCAGACGCAGGATACGATACATGCAGGCGTTAAAGGCGCGCGCGTCGTCCGAACCGAAAGAATTGATCAGTTGCTGGCGATGCAACCCGAGGCCGCCTTCCCACAGCTCGAATAGCAATTCGGTGTGGCCGGCGGACTTGCTATAAAGGCCGAGCGCTTCTTCGGCGAAGCCCTTGGCGGCGTCCTGGCCAACCGCCTCATCCAATTCGCGCAGACGCAGATAGATGCTGGCGGAGATCGGCGCCGAGTCGCGCACGGTCATCTCATAATGCTGAATCGGGTAGCCTTTGAGTTGTTCCTTCGAGGCTTTGCCGTCGTGAACCAGCTTCACATACGGGTGCTGGTCGAGCCGATGCTCGGAGACGATCTGATTGATCTCCTTGTGAAAGGTTGCGGTGTCCATCGAGATTCTCCTCCTGACTGATTTTTCTGTCATTCTCGCGCGTGGCTGCCGCGCGAAGAATCCCGGACTCGGACGCCCGATACCACTCTACCACGCGCTCAAATCCTGCCACGCAGCGCTCTAGCTTATACGTTCCTCAAGGACCGAAGGTAATCGTCATATTGACGTTGGGGCCACCGGCACCGCTGTTGCAGTCGAGGCCGCCCGCGTGATCGTCATACTGCCATCCGTACTGATGCGGACAGGCGTTCGCAAAAGCCTCGTACCAGGGCGCGCCATTGCCAGCCGTGGTTGCCGCGGTCAGCCACTCGGGGTTCACGGGACTGCCGGTCCCTGAAAAAAGCGTCGCACCGGTGGTCGCCGTCTCGACCCGACCCAAGCCTGATGTGGCAGGATTGAAGGCCGGAACACAGGCGACATCACCCGCGCCCGCGCCGGCGCTGACACAGTCGTAACCTAGAGCATTGGGGAAGTCTCCTCCCTGATAGCCGCCGCACGGGTTGCCAACGTCGGACTGCGAGGCGCACTTGATTTGCGGTTGAAACGCGCCGGAGGCGGTTGGGCAGACTCCGACGCCGGCGGGAAAACTACCCATCACTCCCATTTTGCAGCTCTCGCCCGGTGCGCAATCGACATCACCCCAGCAGGTCGGCGTGCCCTGATTGCCGGAAGCCATGGTGATGCCGACCCCGGCCGGAACTTTCCCGCTGAAGTTTTTGGCGAAATACATGTCAGCGAAGGTCGAGCCGTCGCCACCGGGGACGACGGTATCGCACATTAAGCCGGCCGGCGGATTCGCCGCGACGCACTGATCGGAGGGATCGTTGCACGCGATCACGCAGGTGTTGTTCACGCACGCGCCACTCTGGCAAGCGGCGTCCTTGCCGCATGGAATCGGCCCGGGGGTGTCGCTCGGCTGCTCGGTGACCTGCAGATTGGCCGGGCAACTCTGATTGAGATCGCTGACACAAGTCGGCGCATAACAGGACTTTATCGACGGTGTGACCGTAATCTGGGTGTTGTACCCCGACACCAGGCTCACGTCGTAGTTGACATCGGTCGCGCTATTGGCCGTTGGCTCGAACAAGCCGACCGGGCCGCCCGCACCGGCCCGCGCCGGATTGCCATCCCAGACGCCATAGCATTGAAACAACCCTTCGCAGTCGCCGGTTTTGCAAACCGTTCCCTGGGGGTAGCTGCATACATGTAGATGGGGCGTCCGCTAACGAATCCGCCGGGAAGGCAAATCGCAGATTGATTATTGAGTCCGGTCGCACCCTGGCAAAAAGGAGTATCGCCGGAGGTGCAATCCAACATGCACATGCCGCCATAGCAGACGTGACCGGCTCCGCATTGGCTGGTCGCGGTGCATTCCTTGTAGCCCTTATCGTTATCGAACAGAGCATCGAACTGACACTCCGTGCGCGGCCAGAAGCGCCCACTCCATCCGGCGGGCATGCACAGATCATCGGAATGGTTGGCGGGCATCTTCCAGTTGCCATCGGGCGGCACGATCGTATTAGTCGCGAGGTCACCTTTGCCTTGGTAAGCCTCACCGAGCCAGACCGGATATGTATTACTATTGACGAAACGAAATTGGTTTCCCGTCTCACACGTCGATTCCGCCCTAAAGCCGCGATGCGACAACGGCCTCGAGGTCTTCGATCTCGAGCCCGACGCCGACGCATTGTTGCCACAGACGGCGAGCATCACGGTGAGGGTCAGAACCAGCGCCTTTCCGTTCAAAGCCGATCTCCTCCAAGCGATTAGTTGGCCACGATTTTCATACTCAAATCGATCGCGCGGGGGGAATGCGTCAGCGCGCCGACCGAAATCAGATCGACCCCGGTCTCGGCGATTGCGCGCACGCTCTCGAGCGTCACCCCGCCCGAGGCTTCGAGCACGATCCCGGCGCCGGCCAGCGTGCGCGCGCGGCGCATCTCGTCGAGCGGCATGTTGTCGAGCAGAATCGCGCCCGCACCGCCGGCGATCGCCTCTTCCACCTGCGCCAGCGTCTCGCACTCGATCTCGACGCGCAGCGTATGCGGCGCAATCCGATGCGCGCCCTCGAGCGCCTGGCGCACGCCGCCCGCCGCGGCGATATGGTTCTCCTTGATCAACACGCCGCTATCCAAACCAAAGCGATGGTTCGTGCCGCCGCCGCATCGGACCGCGTACTTCTCGATCGCGCGCAGCCCCGGATGGGTCTTGCGGGTATCAATGATCTTGGTGTGCGTGCCCCGGACCGCCTCGACATAACGATGGGTAATCGTCGCGATCCCGGACATGAGCTGGGCGAAGTTCAGGGCAGTGCGCTCGCCGCGCAGCAGACCGCCGAGGTCGCCGTTAATGTCGGCGGCGAGAACGCCGTGATGCAACCGCGCACCCTCTGACGCCAGCGAGTTGATCACCGGCCTGGCGCCGGTCTGGGCGAAGACCTGCTCGAGCATCAGGCCGCCGCAGAAGACGATGCTCTCGGCCTCCTTGACGGTTATACGCGCGCGCCCGCGACGACCGGCGGGAACCGTCGCGGCGGTGGTGATGTCACCCTGGCCGACATCCTCGGCGAGCGCGCGCCGCACGAGGTCAGTCAGGTCCAGTTGTCGAAGTAGTTCCATCGAGCGCGTGACTTAGCTGACCCAGTTGCCCAGCGAGCGCCGCGGTCTGCGCCTTCAATTCTTCGATCTTTTCCTCGATCTCCGCAATGGTTTCCGGCTCAGCCTTAGCGCGAAAGCCGGAATTCTCGAAACGCTCCTGATGGCGCTTCAGATGGGTTTCCGCTTCGGCGAGTTTTTTTTCGACCAGCTCGCGGGCCTTCAAAAAGTCAAAGCCGTCTGGCGTTTCGACGCCGATCTCCGCCCAGCCGACCGGGGCAAAGATAGCGCGTATGGCTGGCGGCTCGCTGTTCAGCGCGATTTTTATTTGTGTGACCTTGCCGAGCGTCATCGCATAGCTTTGCCAGCGATCGAGCCCGTCCAGTCTAGCCTCCGCCATCGGGCGGATAATCACGCTGACCCGTTGCCCCGGATGATGCCCGGCGAGCGCGCGCAGCGAGTTGATCGCCTCGGTCGCCTCGATGCAGCGCGCCATCGCCGCAGCCTCGTCCGCGCTTAGCGGATCGCGATCATTGGGGACGGGCCATCCCGCCACCGCCAGATGGTCCGTTATCCGCGACTCGCTCAGATACGGACGCAATGTCTGCCAGAGCTCTTCCGAAATAAACGGCATGAACGGATGCAGAATCCGCAGCATTCGATCAAAGCAGGTCACCAGCACATAACGCGCGGCGGCTTGACGCTCGCCGCCAGCCTTCAGCGGCTCTTTCGCCAATTCGATATACCAATCACAGAACTCGCGCCAGACAAACTGATAGACGATCAGCGCGGCGCGATTGAACTCGTACGCATCGATCGCTGCGGTGACCTCGCGGATCGCATGGTCGAGGCGACTCAGGATCCAGCGCTCAGCCAGACCCAGCTTGGCCGGCTCCACTACCGCGAGCGGCTGCGGCGCGCCTTCGAGATTCATCAGGACGAAGCGCGCGGCGTTCCAGATCTTGTTGGCGAAGGCGCGTGACGCCGCCAGCCGATCATCCGACAGGATCAAATCGCGGCCCTGCACCGTCAGTTGGGCGAGCGTAAAACGCACCGCGTCGGTGCCGTACTTCTCCATGATGGCGAGCGGATCGATCACGTTGCCGCGCGACTTCGTCATCTTTTTGCCGAACTGGTCGCGCACCAGCGGCGTGATGTAGACCTCGCGAAATGGTACCGCGCCTTCAATCGATGACGCCTTGTTCGGGTTGACCTTCAGCCCGAACATCATCATCCGCGCGACCCAAAAGAAAATTATGTCGAAGCCGGTGATCAACAGGCTCGTCGGATAGTAGCGCGCGAGGTCGGCCGTCCGCTCGGGCCATCCCAGCGTCGAGAACGGCCACAACCCCGAAGAAAACCAGGTATCGAGCACGTCGTCGTCCTGCCGGAGGTCGGCGCCGCCGCATTTTGCGCACGCCGCTGGACGCTCCTCGGCGACGATCGGCGCGGCGTCGGGACAACTCTGGCACCAGTACGCCGGAATCCGATGGCCCCACCAGAGTTGGCGCGAGATGCACCAGTCCTGGATATTGCGCATCCACGAGAAGTAGGTATTTTCCCAGAACTTCGGATGGAAAGTCGTCGCGCCATCCTCGACCGCCTTGATCGCGCGCCCGGCGAGCGATTCTCCACCGGCGCCCGGCCGGTTCACGGCGAGAAACCATTGGTACGACAGCCGCGGCTCGACGATCGTATCGCAGCGCGAGCAGACGCCGAGCTTGTGTTGATGCGGCTCAATCTTGTCCAGCAGCCCGTCGGCTTCCAGAGCGGCGACGACGCGCTTGCGGCATTCCTCGCGCGTGAGGCCCTGATAGACGCCCGCTTCGGCCGACATCCGGCCGTGCGTGTCCATCACCGAGATTTGCGCCAGCCCGTGCCGCCGCCCGACCTCGAAGTCGTTGAAGTCGTGACCTGGCGTAATTTTGACTGCGCCCGTGCCGAAGGCGCGATCCACTGCGGCGTCCGCGATAATCGGAATTTCCCGTTCAGTCAGCGGCAACCGAATCAGCTTGCCGATTCGAGCGCGATAGCGATCGTCCTCCGGATGGACCGCGACCGCAGTATCGCCGAGCATCGTCTCCGGGCGCGTGGTCGCGACGGTTATCTCGCCCGCGCCGTCGGCGAGCGGATAGCGGATGTACCAGAGGCTGCCCTGCACCTCTTTGTGCTCGACTTCGAGATCGGAGAGCGCCGTCTCGCATCGTGGGCACCAGTTGATCAGGCGGAAATCGCGATAGATCAGGCCCTCATGATAGAGTGTCACGAAGACCTTGCTCACGGCTCGCGACAACCCCTCGTCGAGCGTGAAGCGCTCGCGGCTCCAGTCACACGACGCGCCGAGCCGGCGCAACTGCTCGAGAATCCGCTGACCGTAGGCCTCGCGCCATTCCCATACGCGCTCGACAAACTTCTCGCGTCCGAGGTCCTGCCGGGTCTGGTTTTCCTTCGCGAGTTCGCGCTCGACGACGTTCTGCGTCGCGATCCCCGCATGATCCGTGCCCGGCAGCCAGAGCGTGTTGTCGCCCTGCATCCGCCGCATGCGCACGATCACGTCGTGCAGCGTGACGTTGAGGGCGTGGCCGAGATGCAACTGTCCGGTGACGTTGGGCGGTGGGATAACAATCGAAAAAGTCTCGCCGCCGCGCGCTGGATCCGCGGTGAAATAGCCGCGGTCGATCCAGACCTGGAACCAATGCTCCTCGGCCGCCTGCGCATCGAATGTCTTGCTGAGCTCCAACGCCGCGCCACCCTCCCGCTGGGAAACTGAGGGTACATCTTACCGCAGCGCGGGTAACTGATGCAGTCCGCCAGAGCCTGACCGAGTCCGAACTTCTGTGGCGGGGCGCTACAAGACCGAGGCGTACCTGAACTCGCGCATCGGCGCGCCGCCGTTACTCGATTGCGGGTGCTCAGGCTCGCTGCAATAGCGGCGAATGGACTCGAGGAGCGCGGCCTTCTTGACGGGTTTTGTCATGTGACCGTCGCAGCCCGCTTCGCGCGCGCGCTGCGCGGCCTCCTCGAAGGCCGAGGCCGTCAACGCCACAATCGGCGTACGGGGCAGGCCGCGTTCACTCTCGAGCGTGCGCATCGCGCGCGTCGCCGTGTAGCCGTCCATGCGCGGCATGTGAATATCCATTAAGACCAGGTCGTAGCGATTGACGCCAAACTTTTCGACCGCGATCACGCCGTCCTCGGCGAAGTCGATTTTATACGGTTCGCGGCGCAGATAGGCCGCCACCACCATCCGATTATCAGGCGAATCGTCAACCACCAGGATTGACGCGTGGGGCGGCGTCTCCCCTGCCGCCACCGCCGGCGGCGCCAGCGCGCGGCGCTGCTGCTGCCCGATCACCCGCGCGATCGACTCAAACAGCACCTTGCGCGTAATCGGCTTGACCAGGTAGGCGTCCAGGCCACTGTCGCGGATTCGCGCCAGTTGCGGCTTCAGGTCGTCTGAGGAGAGCATCAGGATTAACGGTTCCATCGAGTGATGCTCGCGCGACTGATGCTCGCGACGGATCAGGGTCGCGACTTCGAGCCCGTCCATCCCGGGCATCCGCATGTCGAGTAGAATGATCCTGAAGGGATTGCCGCTGCGATCGGCCTCGCGCACCGCGGCGAGCGCGTCGGGACCCGACTCGGTCTCGGCCACCAACGCACCGCGGGCTTGTATCATTTCGCGCGCGATCAGGCGATTGGTCGGGTTGTCGTCCACGATGAGAACTCGCGCGCCGCCAAGGTCGGGCAGCGCCTCGGTCTTCGCGGTCATCACTCTGGCGCCGATCTCGAACGGCGCGCTGAAGGTGAAGATACTGCCGCGGCCAACCACGCTTTCGACGGCGATGCTACCGTTCATCAGGCCCGCCAGCCGCCGCACGATCGCCAGGCCAAGGCCGGTGCCGCCGTAATTCCGCGTGGTGGACGAGTCGGCCTGGGTGAAGCTCTCGAAGATCGTCTCGAGCTGAGCCGGCGCGATCCCGACGCCGGTATCGGCGACGGCGAAACGCAGCTCCGCGGGTTGACCCGCCTGCGCCTTACCCTCAACGGTCAGGCGCACCTCGCCGACCTCGGTGAACTTGATCGCGTTGCCCAGCAGGTTGATCAGGATTTGGCGCAGCCGCAGCGGATCACCAACCAGAAGCTCGGGCACTTCGGGTGCAATCCGCGCGATCAGCTCGATGCCCTTGCCGTGGGCGCGCGGGCCCAGGGTCGAGACCGTTTGATCGATCATTTCGACCAGATCGAAATCGACGCTTTCGATCTGCAACCGCCCCGCCTCGATTTTGGCCAAGTCGAGGATGCTGTTGATCAGCTCGAGCAGCGCGCTGCCGTTGGCCGACATCACTTCAAGATAACGCCGCTGTTCGCCCTCGAGCTCGGAGTCCCCCAGCAACTCCGTCACGCCCAGGATGGCGTTGAGCGGGGTCCGAATCTCATGCGACATGCTCGAGAGAAACTCCGACTTCGCGCGCGACGCCGCCAGCGCCTCTTCCCGCGCAGCGATCAGGTCCTGCATCTGGTCGTCGAGATCAACCTGCGTCCGCGCTGCTTGCACCATCTGGACACATCTCTGCACGATCGCGTAGATCAGGAAAACGTCCGTGAAGGCCACCCATCCGGCGTGCTCAAGCCATCGCCAGGGCTGGATATACGCAACGCCATAGATCGTCTCAGGCCAGAAGATGCCGCGGGTCAAATGGTCGGCGACCACCACCATGCTGCCCGTGATCAGCACCGGCCAGTCGCAATAGAAGGCCAGGAAGGCGAGCGAGCCAAAGACGTGAAAGTGGGTCTCGATACGGCCCCCGGTCACGAAGATCAGCAGTCCCGAGGTCAGCATCTGGCCAACCGCGATTACGTGACGCGTGATTTTTCGTCCCGGGTAGAGCATCGCCAGCGTGATCGGGAAGCCCGCGATCGCACCGCCCAGAAACACCGCCGCCCAGACGTGCACGTGCACGCGGCTCTCGGCGCCCGCCCAGGTGCGCGGCGCGATCAGCAGCGCGAAGACGATGCCGAGCAGCCATTGAAAGAGCATCAGCCAGGCAAACATATGATCGGTGCGCCGGGAGATCGCAGCGCGCATCTCCGCGACCAGCGCGAGCGCTCGTTCTTCGCGCACCGCCGCTATCGGCTCGGTGGCTTCTAGCGCCGGCATGTGATCGCCGATCCCGCGTGCACACGGGCGCTTGCGCCAAAGAGCGGACAACCAAAAACCGGCGTCGTCGCGGCGCGTTGCGTCGTATTGTCAGCCAGCGCCAGAATCTCCGCCTGCCCGGCATTGTCGCCCCAATGCCCGCGCGCCGCGGTGATGCCGCCGCTGAAGACCAGCCGCCCGGCCGCGTCGTAGACCATGGTCTGACCCGAAGTCGCCGCGCCGAAGCGGCGCGCCTCGCTGTTGTCGTCGAGCACAACGCTGACGTCGGGAATTTCGCGCGCCGAAAACCACAGATCGGATTTCGCCCAGTTCGCCGCGACGCCGGGTGGCTGCTCGAAGACCACGATCGCGCGCACCCGTCCCGCGCTCTGCGCCATCAGCGTCGCCAGCTCGCCGATCGTCGCCCGCGTGCACGGGCACTTCGGATGCGCCATCACCAGCAGCGTAAAGCGCGCGGGATCGCGTGGGAGGCGGCTGTCAGCGGGCCACCACGCCGGCGCCTGCCCCGGCACTCCGGCCGCCGTCGAGTAATTCCACAGCCCGACGAAGCCCGCCGCCGCGGCGCTCAACCATAGGAGGCCGGCCACGGCGACCAGCCACCGCCGCGCACTCTCGCGGCGCATGGCTCTACAGGCCCAGACCAGCGCCAGGCTCACTCTGCGCCCGGAGTCCCCCTGCGATTCGCGAACCACCAGATCGGAACAGCAAGCGCCGTGCCTCAGATCCGGCTTCAGCTATGTAGTCATTTCTCTGCCGGATCTGCCGACGCAATTCACGATGTCGCAATCGGCGTGATCGGCGTGAACGCAAATGCGACGCCGTAGATGGTGCGAGAGGGGGGACTTGAACCCCCACGAAGTTGCCTCCACAAGGTCCTGAGCCTTGCGCGTCTGCCGTTCCGCCACTCTCGCTGTCGGTCGAGCAATGGATTTATCCGGCCAACGCGGCTAATTCAAGCTGACGGCTCGGTGAGCGATCTTGAGCGCGAGAATCATGTTCGTACGATCGCTTAACGAAAAATCGCGGCGGAAAAAAAACGACTCGGTGAAACTCTCGATCATAATTGCGACGCACGCGCGCGCGCCCGCGCTGCAACGCCTCATCGACAGCCTCGCCCCTCAGCTCGACACCGCGCGCCACGAACTGTTCGTCGCGGAGAACGGCACGCCGGCACCGACCCCGCTCGACCCGCGCCTTACGCTCACTCATCTCCATGAACCGCGACCCGGCAAATGCCGCGTACAGAATCGCGCGATCGCGGCGGCGCATGGCGAACTTATCGCCTGCCTCGACGACGACCTGATGGTCGGCGCGAACTACGTAACGGCGGTTGAGAATTTCTTCGACTCGCATCCCCACTACGCTGCGATGAAGGGGCGCATCATCCCCGCCGAGGATCCGGCAATCAAGGTCGGCGCGCTCGCGCCCTATCTTGACCTTCCCATCGTCGATGAGGGTGACTGCGTGATCGAGGTGCGCGGCGTGCTCGGCGCCAACATGGCCTTTCGCGCCGCGGCGCTGCGGGAGGTCGGACCGTTCGACGAGCGTCTGGGTCCCGGAGCCGCGGGCCACGAGGAGGAAACCGAAATGTCCCAACGCCTGCGCCGCGCCGGCTTCCACGTCGGCTACGCACCCGACGCCGTGGTCTATCACGAGGTCGATCCGGCGCGGGCCTCGCGCGAACGCTTCCTCCGGATCGCGCGCGAGCGCGGTTACTGCCGCACGCTCCACGAGCAACACTCGAAATGGACGGCGCGTGCCGACCTCGCGCTGGCCGCGAGCCGCCTGGCCCTCGCCCGGATTGGTCGGGCCCCGCTCGCGCGCATCGCGCGAGAAGAACGCCGCGTCGCGATCGCCCGCGGTATCCTCGACGGCCTCCGCTAGCGGAGGCGCCGTTAGTGGAGCGAAGCGGAACGAGCGAATGAGTCTGCGAGTCGCGTTCAGAATTCTGAAGATGCGCCGGCGCGAGCAGGCGAGTCTGCGAGCTGCGCAAAGAATTCAGAGCGCGACGGCGCTCGCGCTAGAACTGCGTTGCTACAAGCCCCGGACGATGCGCAGCAGGTTCGCGTCGTGGCTCTCCCAGCTAAATTGCTCCGCCGTCGCCCGCGCCACCTGCCTTAGATCCTCGCCCACTTCGATCAACGCGGTGAGCCGCGCCGCCAATTCAGCAATCTCAGTAGGATCGGCGACGACGAACTCGCGCATCGCCGGCGCCATCAGCTCGGCCGCGCCGCAGGCGCTGCTGCACAGCACCGGTAGTCCCGCGGCCATCGCTTCCATCAGAACGTTGCCGAACGGCTCGAACAGCGACGGCAGCGCGAAAGCGTCTACGGCCGCAAAGATCTGCTCAATCTGCGGATGCGTCCCAATAAAGCGGATACGCTCGGCAACCCCGCGCCGTCGCGCCAGACGGCGGTACTTCCCGGCGGCCTGATCGCTCCCGACAACGACCAGGATTGCGGAGGACTCGAGCCGCGGCCACGCCTCGATCAGAAACCGTAAGCCCTTGCGCGCGAAGCCGTTGCCGGCGAATGCCACCATCGGCGCTGATTCCGGCAGATGCAATTCGCGGCGGACTGCCGCGCGGAAGCGTGCGCGGGATTCGGGTCGAAAGCGATCGAGGTCGACGCCGTTATACAGCGTAACCGCGGTCGCCGGCGCGAGTCCAAAAGTGGCGAGCAGGTCGCGGCGCACCAGCGCCGACACCGCGATCGTTCTTTTCAGCGTGGGCGACGCAAACCCGCGCCGCTCGATCGCAAGCTGCGCGCGATGGTACGGGCTGAGCCGCATCGCCGCCGCCGCGAGCGGCCCCTGCCAACTCCGCGCGGCGCGGATATAACTTGCATGCGCACTGCCGCCCGAGCGCAGGATGTCGGCGCCGGCGATGCGCGCAAAGCTGAACACGATTGACGCACCGTCGCGCCGCGCCTGCGCCGCCGCTCGCGCCGCAAAGCTGAGCAAGCGCAAGGTCCGGCCGACGCCCCAGCAGCGGACCGGCCGCACCTCGAATTCAGCCGTTGGTTTGCGCACGTCTGCCGCATAAATCCTGACGTCGTGCTCCGCGGCGCGCAGCACCCGCGTCGTCATGATCAGATCGCGTTCCGTGCCGCCGCCCGCCGGATCGAAGCGCCGCGCGATCAGAGCTATACGCATCGGCTACCAGC
>JBOHWF010000395.1:0-10137 GCA_050736455.1 Binataceae bacterium (SeqCode)
CGGCTGTCCTCAGCCACTGCCTTGGCGATTCCCATCAGGTCGCGCGCCGGGATCGGCTCGGATAACTCGAGCAGTGCTCCGAACAGCCGATGCCGCACCAGGCGCGCCAGCCGCTCGGCCATTATCACGTCGCCGCCGCCCTCCTCGGCGATCGCCCGCACCTGGGCGACCGCGATCGTCTCGGCTTCCGCACGCCGATAAAAGCCTTTTCTGTAGCGAATGAATGCGCCGCGTGCGAACCGATAGCCCTGTCGCCCCAGCCACTCCAGCCCCTCTTGCAGGTCTTTGAAGTCGCGCGCCGCCAGCCGCCGGTCCAGTTCCTCCCGCACCGCGATCGGCAGACGGGTGACGATGCTTGATTCGCTCATGAACTGGCGCAACCGCGCACTCCGCGCGCGTCACGCCACCTCAATCTCTCGCGGCCACGCTCGCCCGTCTAGGATGAAATTTTTCCTCTTGCCCCGCGCCCCCCTCTCGCTCCGACCGCGAGCGCTCTCCTCCCGGCCCTCGCCCGCGTCGGGAAAAGGGCCGGCGAGCCCGCGCGGGCGCGGATGAGGCCGCGCTCTGATCTCCCCGCCGGCCCCCTCGCTGGTCGCGCCAGCGACCCAATCCGGCTAAAATCCCGCCCATGCCAATCAGCGTTGCCCATTCACCGCTCGAGCTGGTGGGCCATACTCCGGTGCTGCGGCTCAACCGGATCCCCGGTGCGGACGCCGCCGCCGTCTGGGCGAAGCTCGAGAACTACAATCCCGGCGGCAGCGTCAAGGATCGCATCTGCCTCGCGATGGTCGAGGCGGCCGAGCGCGCCGGCCGCCTCAAGCCCGGCGACACCATCGTCGAGCCGACCTCGGGCAACACCGGCATCGGACTGGCGCTGGTCTGCGCGGTGAAGGGCTATAACCTCGTCCTCACCATGCCCGACACGATGAGCGAGGAGCGCCGCTCACTGCTCGCGGCCTACGGCGCCAAGCTCGTCCTCACCCCGGACACACGCGGGATGCACGGCGCGATCGCCAAGGCCGAAGAGCTGGCGCGCAGCAACGCCGGCTACTTTATGCCGCAGCAATTCAGCAATCCGGCCAACCCCGAAGTGCACCACGACAGCACCGGCCCGGAGTTGCTCGAGCAGGTTGATCAGATCGACGCCTTCGTCGCCGGGGTCGGCACCGGCGGCACGATCAGCGGGGTCGGCCGCTACTTGCGCGAAAAGCTCAAGCCCGCGCCGCTGATCGTCGCGGTCGAGCCCAAAAACTCGGCGGTGCTGTCGGGCGGCGAACCGGGCTTTCATAAAATCCAGGGCATCGGCGCCGGTTTCATCCCGCAGAACCTCGATACCGCGGTCTATGACGAGGTGATCGAGGTGAGCGACGAAGACGCCACCGTCTTCGCGCGCCGCCTCGCCCGCGAAGAGGGCGTCCTCGTTGGCATCTCGTCCGGCGCCAACTGCTGCGCCGCGATCCAGGTCGCGCGACGGCTCGGGCCGGGCAAAACCGTCGTCGTGATCTTCTGCGATACCGGCGAGCGCTACCTGACGACCGATCTCTTTCAGGCCGAAGGCATTTGACCGTGACCGCGACGACCAGCGCGCTCGACGCCAAGCTCGAGCGCCTGCGCGCGCTCTTCGCGCCGATGCCGTCGGTGCTGGTCGCCTTCTCGGGCGGCGTCGATTCGACCTTCGTGCTCAAGGTCGCGCATGACACGATCGGCGATCGCGTCCTCGCGCTGACCACGACCTCGCCGACGATGCCCGATCAGGACCGGCGCTCGGCGCTCGCGATGGCGGCGCGCATCGGCGCGCGCCATCTAGTGATCGAATCCAACGAGCTCGAAATCCCGGGCTACGCCCGCAATCCGCTCAATCGATGTTACCTGTGCAAACACAACCTCTTCACGGTCTGTGAAGCCAAGGCGCGCGAACTCGCGATCGCGACGATCGTCGACGGTCTCAATCTCGACGACCTCCACGACTATCGGCCCGGGATCAAGGCGGCCGCTGAGCTGAGCGTGCGTCATCCGCTGGTCGAAGCTGAGCTGGGCAAGGCCGAAATCCGCGAACTCTCGCGCGCACTCGGCCTCCCGACCTGGGATCGCCCCGCATCGCCCTGCCTGTCGTCGCGCTTCCCCTACGGGACCTTGATCACCGAAGATGCTCTGCGCAAAGTCGAACGCGGCGAGGAGTTCCTCCATCGACTCGGGTTCGCGGTGGCGCGGGTGCGCTACCACGGCGACGTTGCGCGACTCGAAGTCGAAGCCGGCGAGCTTCCGCGCCTGCTCGCGCCCGCGCTCCGCGATCAGGTGGACCGCGAGCTCAAGCAGCTCGGCTTCCGTTTCGTGACCGTCGATCTCAAGGGCTTCCGCTCCGGCTCCCTCAACGAAGGCATCGCTGCCGCGCACGTGTCCGACGCGAAAGGCATTTAGTTTGATAGCAAGCGTCCGTGGAGACGGGGGACAGTTATGGAACACGACGCCACTGCTTTAAGGAAAGTTGACCTCAGCAAGCGGATTCGAAACCCTCTCCCGTCAGATGGAAGTGACGGACTCTACTACCAGTCCTGGTACCCGGTCTGTCTGTCGGACGAACTCGCCAGAGGTCAGATCATCGGGTGCGACTTTCTCGGCGGGCGCTGCGTCGTATTCAGGGGCGAAGACGGTGAGGCACAGGTGATGAGCGCCTATTGTGCCCACCTGGGGGCCGATCTTTCGGTCGGCCAGGTGGTCGGCAACACCGTCCGATGTGCATTTCATTATTGGCAATATGACAAATCGGGCGCCTGCGTCTGCACCGCGATCGGCGCTCCGCCGCCGAAGAGTGCGCGCCTGTTCGCATTCCCCTCGACCGAACGCTACGGGATCATCTGGGCCTTCAACGGCGACCGGCCGCTTTGGGAAATCCCGCGCTACGAGCGCGACGAAGACACAATGATGATGCGCTCGATACGCCTCGAACCGGCCTACACCTGCGACGGATGGGTGTTCACCTGCAATACGGCAGACGTTCAGCACATCCGCGTGGTGCATGGCATTCAGTTCACCGACGAGGAGTTTCACGACACCGTCGATTGGCAAGAGTACGGCTACGACTATCGGGTCTCCGCTGACCATCAGGGAGGCATCAGCCTCGACTGGATGATCGGCATACGAGGGGCGTCTTTTTTTCGCCAGCAGGGGCTCTATGACGGATTTTGGTTTGGCGCCTTAAGCGGCTTCAGCTGCCCGAAAGCCGGCGAGCACACAGTGTTCTTGAACCTGGCGGTATGTCAGGAAGATGAGGCGGGCCGGGGTCGCAGTGCGCAGGAGCGCCTCGAAATCGCCACCGCTCTGCTCGTACGGACCGCCGAGGAAGATCGCGCCATCCTCAACTCCGTTCACTTCACCCCGGGGACATTGCTCAAGATCGACAAGTCACTCGCGCGCTATTTTGATTATCTCCGCAATTACCCCCGCGCGAACCCGGCGGCAGAGTTCCTCGTATAAGATTGAATCTCGCGTCTTTTCGTCGAGCTGAATTCCTGATGGAGGTCGTCATGATAGCCGGCGGGTGCTTATGCGGAGCCGTGCGCTACGAGGCTGGCGGAGATCCTTTGTTCGCGGCGCACTGTCACTGCCGTGATTGCCAGCGAGCCTCTGGCGCCGGCCATGTGCCAGTCCTGGGCGTGCCGAAGTCGCTGTTCAAGGTCCAAGGCGAGACCAGGAGCTATGCCGTACTGGGAGCCAGCGGAAAAAAATCCATCCGGCACTTCTGTCCGACTTGCGGCAGCCTCTTGTTCGGAACGCCCGAGGTAGCACCCGACACCGTGACGATCTGTGTTGGCACGTTGGACGACCCGTCAGTGTTTCGGGCCGAAGCTATTATCTTCAAGCGCAGCCGCCACAGTTGGGATATGACCGCGGGGTCGCTCCCGGAATTCGACACCCTCCCTCCGCAAGCGCCCGCCCGGTAGCGCGTTAGCTTGAATAGCCCCAGCCCTTTTCTGTCATTCTCGCGTGTGGCTGCAGCGCGAAGAATCCCGGGAAAGACATCGCTTGCGTCGGTCACTCAGACAACCTTTCGAGCGAGTCGAGCCATATGCAGCTAGTCGGAGCGGACCTTTTGGTGTGGTGTATGTTCCACAGGCCCGACATGCGAACTTCAGGTTTATCTGAGTATCTACCAAGCCATCTCCTGCTTGGCGGATCAATCGCTGCTCTCCCTCGATTATAATTCGATAATAGCGCAATGGCTTTTTTTTCAATGTCTGCTAGGAGCTTGAGATCCTGCACCGGTGCCCATGTCACCGTCTGCCTCCTCAAGTAAGGAATTACCATGGTTTTCTCGAAGGATCGCCCTTGATTCTGCGGCGGATCTGGAATGCTGGAAAAGTCTTGATCGAGATAGCGATTCACTTCTAGTACAGGATCGTTTAGCCTCCGGCGCAAAATCGATTGAAAATTGTAGTAGTGGGCGAACGCGGTGTATACCTTCGTAGCGAATGTAGACACCGCGATACTCGTTCGATGGCAGTCAAGTCGTTCAAATAGTGTTTTTTTGGTCGTGATTCCAACACGCACGATTCTTTCTTGGCTATGGCCATCACGCCGCTCGCCTCTCTCGAAGAAGAAATAAATACCGGGGTCGTTAAGATTTAGCCTTGTGCGAATCCAGATCTCACAGAGGACAGAACCGTTTTTTCATGTTGGTCTGAAGAACCTGGTAGAGCCGCTCAATCTCGCTCGCTTGACCACTCATTTCGCACTCCCTTAGTAATAACGCGTGCGCGGGGTTACCGCCGCGAGCGCTTCGGCGAGGCGGAGATCGTCGGGCGTCGTTACCTTGAAGTTGCGCGGGGAGCCGCTAACGATCGCGACCGCCGCGCCCATCCGCTCGACCAAATCCGCATCATCGGTCGCCACGACGCCCTCGCGCAGTGCCCACTCATGCGCGCGAATCAAAAGCTCACGGTGAAATGCCTGCGGCGTCTGTGCCTGCCAGAGGCCGGCGCGCGGGATCGTCGCACGAATAGTCTCCCCGTCGACCCGCTTTAACGTATCGGCGAGCGGAAGCGCGACGATCGCCGCGCCGACCTCCGCGGCTTTGTCGAGCGCCGCGTTGAACATCGCGATGGTCGCGAAGGGCCGCGCCGCGTCATGCACGATCACGAGCTTGGCCTCGGCGCTGGTCAGTTGGAGGGCAAGCCTGACGGAGTCCTGCCGCTCAGCGCCGCCGGCGATAATTTTTAGCGGAAGCTCAAACCCGGCGAGTTCGGCCTCGCGCCGGGCATCGCGTTCCATCCCGTCCGGAATCGCAACGACGACCTCAGTGATCGCCCGCACCCCCCCGAGCGTGCGCAGCGCCAGCGCCAGCAGCGTCGAATCGCCGAGCCTGACGAAGGCCTTGGCCGTATTCGCGCCGAGCCGCGCGCCAAGTCCGGCCGCGACCACAATCGCTGACGCCCGCATGGGGTTCATTGGTGACACAATCAGGACGCGCGCGCAAAAAAACCGGGCCGCGATCTGGTCGCGGCCCCATTTATTGCAAGGCGTTGCCTGGCAAAGCGTTGCTTGCTGGTTGGCTCAGTTCGCGAAGATCGTCTTGAGCTCTTCCATGATCTTTTCTTCCGAATGGGCTTTGGCGATCGAAAGCTCCTTGACCAGCAAGCTCCGCGCCGTGTCCAGCATTTTGCGCTCGCCGAAGGACAACTCCTTATCTCCCTTGAGCACCAGCAAGTCGCGGAGCACCTTCGCGATCTCGAGCGGCGAGCCGGTCTTGATCTTTTCGGTGTATTCCCGATAGCGGCGATTCCACGTTTGCGAATCGGCTTCGACTCGCCGCTCGCGCAAGATCTTGTAAATTTTTGTGACGGTGTCTTTGCCGATCACGCGTCGCAGACCCACCGCTTCGACATTCTCGGTGGGAATCATGATCGTCATCTTTTCGGTGCCGAGAATTCGCAGCATGTAGAATCTGCGCTCAGTCCCCGAGATGACGCGGCTCTGGATGTCGTCGATCACGGCGACGCCATGCGCGGGATAGACGACTTTCTCGCCTTTCTTGAAGATCAAATTCATCGGTGAATCATTGCTCCTTCACGACCTCCGATTTCGGGGTCATCCGGCCAGCCTTTGAACCTGAATGCCTCGATTGGTGTGAACTTGTGGCTAATATTATGGCACAGATTGGCAAATTTGTAACGCGGTTGAGATCAAGCGGTAGTAATTATAACGAAGTTTGGTTGCGGCTCGCGGATACTCAGCGGCCTCAGCATCCGCTGGACGCGGGGCAAAATTAAGGCGAAGTTCTTGTCTCTGGCCGAACTCCCAGGCTCGGCCGCCCGGTCGATACGCTGCCTAAGAGTTAGGTTCCGGCTGCGAGTCGTCGTTCCATCACGATCGCGTCTTCGCCTGGGCTATAATAGTTCTTGCGCACGCGACGTTCGTCGAACCTTAGGTTGCGGTAGAGCCCACGAGCTGCGAGATTCGATCTACGCACCTCAAGAGTTATAATAGCAGCTTTTTTGATGACCGCTTCCGCTATTACTTCGCCCATAAGAATGGTTCCAACCCCTTTCCTGCGCGATTCGGGATGCACGGCCAGATTCAGGATGTGGCACTCGTCGGCGACCAGCCACCGGCATAGAAACCCGCTCAAGTTCTCGCCGACGGCGGTCGCAGCAACTGCGACGATCGTACGCGAAAAGGGCAGCGAAAATTCGTGTGCGAAGGCTTCAGCGCTCCACGGCTGGGCGAAAGCGAGTCGCTCAAGCTCAACGATTCGCCGGATATCGTCGGGGTGGGCGTCGCGAATTATGCGCGGATGCAAGGTCGCCTGTCCTTCTGTGCGCGCGGTCGCCCTTCGAGTTTAGCATGATCGATTCCGGCTTCACGTGCTTTGCCCGACCGGCGCATCGCGTTTGAACACGAGGACTTCGAGGATTTTGTCGCGCAGGCGATGGACGAAGCCGGAAATCGCCTGCGCAAACTCGACGCGAGTCTGGAAATCCGCGGGAAAGGACGAGGAAACATAGGCGAGGCGCCGAACAGTTTCGTTCGGGGCCGACGCCCGGATCGACAGAACCTGGTGATCAAGCTGGAGGCTGTACGAGTAATCGGGCATCGCGTCGGCCAAGCGCCAGGCTTCTTTCAGCGCGGAGTCCGGCAGCCGTCGCGGCATCTCGAGCCGCACCAGGTAAGCTGACTCGCCCTCCGTAACTGAGTACACACTGCCGTAGCGGCGGTCACGCTCGATTTTCTCGTCAAAGAGATTGCTGCGAAAGCCGTCGAAGGCGACGCTTCGACGCGAGTTGCGGTTGTAGCGATCGCGCCCGAGCAGGCGGCGCAGCCTGGCGGTCAGGCCGGAGCGCGGCGCTGATAGATGAACGCGCGCCAGCGCGCTCTCAAAGCTCTCGGTCGATTCTCCGGGAAAACGCTCGGATACCGCCGTCGCGATTGGGCTCTCCGGCCGCGCGATCATCGAGATCGGCGCGCAGCGCTCATCTGCGGTTCCATTCGGAGCAGCCATTTCAACGCACCATACTGGTCGCTGGATTGTTCTTCAACCACGCGCTGAGGCGAGACGTATTGCAGAGTTGAACTGAGCTGCGCGGCGGCTGTTGCTTCGTGGCAACACGATAAAATCTTTTACTAGCTATGCAGATTCGCTTTAGTCACAGCTTTCTTTAGCTCTTCTGGCGTCCTTGGCATGTCCCATGCTGACACATCGCGACGGTGGAGACAGACCTAGATTAGGCTCCACATGATGCATCAGGAGTAATCCAAGGAGGAGACGACCGATGTGCTTCATTACAAAGGCCTACCTGAATATTCGCGAGCGGAGCCGGCTAGCGAGCAAAGGTCAAACCATGACTGAATACGCCCTGATTTTGGCGGCGGTCGCGGTGGTGGTTTTCGTTACATATCAGACGATGGGGACCGATATCGGCACACTCGTCGGCAAAATCAATCCCGATCTGACCGGCTCGGCGACCTAAACGGGGGGGGAGGGTGGCGGAGAGGTCAACCGCCTCTTCGCCACCAACTGCAGAGTGGTTCGGTAGTCGTTGGCACGAGACGTGTTACTGATCCCCTACAAGCGACGCCCGCGTCGACCCAGGGACGCGCCCCGACGCAGCTCACGGCCTGCGCCGCCTGACGGCGCTTCAGTTCAGGCGCCGGGGCGCGGCCGGCAGATCGATGGTCTGGCCGGGTATCTGGGCCGAGTGCGCGAAGTCGATTGGCGATTGCGCCGCGGTCAGACAATGACCGAGTACGCCCTGATCCTCGCGGCGATTGTGCTGGTGGCGTTTGTCGCCTACGCCGCGGTGGGGCCTGGGATCACGGGGCTTACGAGCTGGCCTCGGATTAGCGCGGACCTGCTGGGCGCGTAGCCGCTAGCGCGGCTGCGGCGGAAAGCAGTTGGCGCGGGGTTGGCGCGGGTAGCGATCGCGCTCGAGAGGGAGGGGAAAGATGCGACGGCCGGTGGTTTTTGTTCTGCTCGCGGGCTTCGCGGCCTTAGTGGCGGCGCTGGTGGTGTATTCGGCGCTGCACAAGCGCGAGCTCGAGGTGCAGCAGGCGACGCTCAAGTCGGAAGACGTCGTGGTGGCGGCGCATGATCTGCCGGTCGGGTCGAAAATCGACGCGAGCGCGGTGAAATTAGTGCGCTGGTCACGCGAGAGTATCCCGCCGGGCGCCTTCACCGACGCCGCGGCGCCGCTGAACCGTTTCACCCGCACTGACTTCGTGCAAAACGAGCCGCTCGTCGCCGATCGGTTGTTCGACGGCGACAAGAACGCGGGCGTGCTGCCGCTGTTGATCCCGAAGGGGATGCGCGCGATGTCGGTGGCGGTGGACGAGGTCAGCGATATCGCCGGCTTCGTCATGCCGCATGCGCACGTCGACGTGCTGGTCTCGATGACCAGCGGCGGAGCGGCGGGCAACCAGGCCTTCTCGAAGATTGTCCTGCAAAACGTCGAGGTGCTGGCGGTGGCGCAGCAGGTAGAAAACAGTGGCGCCGACAAGCCCGAAATCGCGCGGGTGGTCACGCTGCTGGTCGATCCCAACGACGCCGAGCGGCTGGCGTTGGCCAGCCACGAGGGTGCGCTGCGGCTGGCGATGCGCAACTACACGGATCAGAAAATTATCGCGACCCGCGGGGTTGACGTGGCGCAGATGCTGCGCCCGGACGGGTCGGCGCGGGCCGGGGGCATCGGCGACGCCGGTGAGAAGCCGGTCCAGATTCAGATCATGCGCGACGGCAAGAGCGTCGAGAACGTGGATTTCGTGCGTGGCGAGGGCGGCGCGATGAAAGCGCGGTCGGCCAAGTCGCTGGCCGCGGCCAACGCCGGGCCGGTGCTCGAGCCGCCGGCGAAGATGAGCGGAATCGATGCGGCGCCGGCGTCAGGGCTGGCGGCCGCCGCCCCGGCGGCCGCAGTTGATGCCGACGCGGACAGCGCGGGCGGGGACGCCCACCCGGGGGTTTCGAAGAGCGTCAGCGGCGCCGCCGTCGCGGATGCCGGCGACCATGCAGCGAATATTGAGACCGCGGCGAGCGACCGCGGCCTGGGCGCGCCGCATGCGCGCACGATCGATGTTCCGTGAGCGATGTTCCGTGAGTGATGTGGCTGGCACGAGTGACCTGAATCGAGAGGAAAGCGGGTTTATGAAAAGCGGGGGAAGTCTGCTCATGTCAGTGCTGCTCGCGGCAGCACTGCTACTCATCTCGGGCAAAAGCTCGGCGGCCGCGGTTGGCCCCTTAGGCGTGCGCGTGGTGGCGGTGACGCTCAACGCCGGTGAGACCTATGTGATCACCGACCTCGGCGCGGACAACACGCCGGCCGTGCATATCATTGATAATCCGCAAGCGTTGATTGTTCATACCGACCGCAAGGGCCAGATCGTTCTGCTGGCGGCGGCGGCCGGCGAGTGGGCGTTTGACATCAAAAACGCAGACGGCCAGCCGATGACTTATCGGATCAAGGTCAAAGCGATCGTGGCGGGCAGTACGCTGTCCGCGGACGCGGCGCCGGCGCCGAGCGGCAGCTCCGCGCCCGCCACGGACGCGAGCAAAGCGGTGGTCATCGCAACTGCGCTCGATGCGGGAGCCGGACCGGTCACCGCGAGCGGGCTGGCCAGCGATCCAGCCGTCGCGCCGCCGCCGAATGCAGT
>JBOHWF010000396.1:0-5140 GCA_050736455.1 Binataceae bacterium (SeqCode)
CGGTGAAGTAGATCTCGGTGTAGGCGAGCTGGTAGAGGAAAAAATTCGAGATGCGCTGCTCGCCCGAGGTCCGAATCAGCAGATCGGGGTCGGGCAGCCCGGCGGTCATCAGTTCATTGGCCAGGAGCTTTTCGTCAACCTGGTCCGGGGTGATCCGCCCGGCGGCGACGCCCTCGGCGATCCGCCGCGCCGCCGCGGCGAGATCCTGACGGCCGCCGTAGGACAGCGCGAGCGCCACCGTCATTGCGCGGTTGCCGGCCGTCAGCGCGACCATCTGCTCGAGCGCCCGCCGGACCGTACCAGGCAGTCGGGCAATTTCGCCGATCGTGATCACGCGAATCCCGCGTTTCATCAGGCGCTTGCCCTCGGTCACTAGAAACCGATGAAACAGGCGCATCAGAAAACGCACTTCGGGCGTCGGCCGCTGCCAGTTTTCGTTCGAAAAGACGAAGAGCGTCAGATACGGAATCCTCAGCTCGCGCGCGGCCTCGACCACTGCGCGCACCGCGTCCTTGCCGCGCCGATGGCCTTCGCAGCGGTTCAGTCCGCGCCGCGTCGCCCAGCGCCCATTGCCGTCCATGACGACGGCGATATGGCGGGGCAAGCGCGCCGGGTCCAGCGAGAGCCGGGGAAATTCGCCGAGAGGGAGTGAAGACACGTTTGACAAAGAATGCCTGAGGGTGGTTCGCGAGGCGACCCGTCAGACCTCCATGATCTCGGCTTCCTTGGCCGCCAGGACCTGGTCGAGCCTTTCGATATGCGCGGTCGTGAGTTGCTGGACTTTGGCTTCGGCGCTGCGCAGCTCGTCGTCGCCGATCTGCTTGTCTTTGTTCATCTGCTTGAGCATGTCGTTGGCGTCGCGCCGATGGTTGCGCACGCTCACGCGGAACTCCTCGGCAATCTTGCGCACATGCTTCACCAGCTCGCGGCGCCGCTCTTCGTTGAGCTCGGGAATCGGAATCCGGATCAACTTCCCGTCATTCATCGGATTCAAGCCCAGGTCCGAGGTTTGAATCGCCTTTTCGATTTCCCCGATCGACCCGCGATCATACGGCGTGATCACCAGCAGGCGCGGTTCCGGCGCGGCCAGGCCGGCCAATTGCCGCAGCGGCGTTTTCGCCCCGTAGTAGTTGACGTGCAAACCCTCGAGCAGCGCGGTCGAGGCCCGTCCGGTGCGCACCCGGCTCAACTCGTGGCGAAAGGCGGCGACCGCCGCCGCCATTTCAGACGTCGCCAGCTCGACTACTTCGTCGTTCATCACCTTGCGCGGCCCCGGGTTTTTTCATGGGTTCGCGGTGTCAATTTTCACGCTCTCATTGCGCGCTGGGCGGCTGAGCGGCGTCCGCGCGCGCCTCCGGTCCCACCCAGGTGCCGATCGGTTCGCCGTTCACCGCCCTTCTTATATTCCCGGACTTGCGCAAATTAAAGACGATAATCGGGAGTTGATGATCCATGCAGAGGGTCAGCGCCGTCGCATCCATTACCTTGAGATTGCGCTCGAGCACCTCGCGATAGCTCAGCCGTTCGAGCAGCACGGCGCCGGGCTCGGTCTGCGGATCGCGATCATAGACGCCGTCGATATGGTGACTCGCCTTGAAAATCACCTCGGCGCCAACTTCCATCGCGCGCAAGCTCGCCGCCGTATCGGTGGTGAAATAGGGGTTGCCGGTGCCGGCAGCGAAGATCACCGCGCGGCCGCGCTCGAGATGGCGAATCGCGCGCCGGCGGATATACGGCTCGCAGACGGCGTGGATCGCGATCGCCGACAAGACCCGCGTCGTCACGCCGCATTGCTCGAGCGCATTCTGCAACGCCAGCGCATTGATCACCGTCCCGAGCATCCCCATCTGATCGGCGGTCGAGCGATCCATCCCGCGCGCCTCGTAGACGCTGCCGCGCAGGATATTGCCGGCCCCGATGACCATCGCGAGCTCGACCCCGAGCGCGGCGACTTCCTTGATTTCGAGCGCGATCCGCCCCAGCGCGTCAAGGTCGATGCCGACCCCGGGCGCCGGCGCGAGCGCCTCGCCCGAGAGCTTGAGCAGGACGCGCCGGTAGCGGGGTTTGCCGGTGACAACCTCGGTCATTGCACTGCCTGCGCCATCGCCGCGACTGCCCGGGGACTCGGCGCGAATCGCCGCGCGCTACTCCGCCGCCGGCGCTTTGCCGTCGAGGTTCTCGCCGAGCTGGAAGCGCACGAACCGGCGAATCTCGATCTTCTCGCCGAGCTTGCCGACATACTCGCCGAGCAGGTCACTGATGGTGCGGTTGGGATCGCGCACCCAGGCCTGCTCGTTAAGGACCGCGTCCTTGTAAAACTTTTCGAGCTTGCCCGCGACGATCTTGGCCAAAACCGGCGCGGGCTTGTCGCCCGCCTGCGAGGCGTAGATCTGCCGCTCCTGTTCGAGCACCGCCGGTTCGAGCTCTTCGCGCCGCACGCAGCGCGGATTCTGCGCCGCGATCTGCATCCCGATCTCCTTGACCAAAGTTTGGAATTCCGGGGTTTTGGCCACGAAATCGCTCTCGCAGTTGACCTCGACCAGCACGCCAAGCTTGCCGCCGGCGTGGATATAACTGCCGACGGAGCCCTCCGAAGCGACGCGTCCGGCGCGCTTCGCCGCCTGGGCGATGCCCTTCTCGCGCAGCCAGACCACGGCCTGCTCGAGCTCGCCCTTGCTCTCAGCCAGCGCCTTTTTGCAATCCATGATGCCGGCGCCGGTCTTGTCCCGCAGCTCCCTGACCAGATTCGCGTTTACGTCCATCACCCATCCTGAAGTGAGGCGCGCCCGGCGCGGTCGCCGCGCGGCCTCGGAACTTTCTCGCTCATTGCTACGACCTGGATCAGCCTGCGGACTGATGAGTGCCGCGGTCCCTACGCCGGCGGTGGTGGCGGCGCCTCGGGAACGCCGCCGTTGGCGTTCAGCGCGAGCGTTTCGTCGCCGCCGCGGGCGCGTTCCTCGGCGATCGCTTTGCCCTCGATCACCGCGTCGGCCACCGCCGCAGTGAAGAGCTTGATCGCGCGAATCGCGTCGTCGTTGCCCGGAATCCGATAGGCGATCTGGTCCGGATCGCAATTCGTGTCGACCACCGCGACCACCGGAATGCCCAAGCGGTTGGCCTCGGCCACCGCGATCTCCTCCTTCTTGGTGTCGATCACCCAGAGCGCGTCCGGCAGCTTGCGCATGTTCTTGATGCCCGCCAAGGTCGCCATCAGCTTGCCGTGGATTTTTTCGTTCTCGCTCATCTCTTTCTTGGTGAGCGCCTGAATCATTTCCGGATCGGCCATGATCTCTTCGAGCTTCTTGAGGCGATCGATCGAGGCCCGGATCGTCTGGAAGTTGGTCAGCATCCCGCCAAGCCAACGGCTGTTGACGTGGTACATCCCGCAGCGCTCGGCCTCTTCGCGCACGATATCCTGCGCCTGCTTTTTGGTCCCGACCATCAGCAGCGTGCCGCCGTCGGCCGCCAGATCGCGGACGAACTCGTAGACACTGCGGAACATCTTGACCGTTTGCTGCAAATCAATGATGTAAATCCCGTTGCGCGCGCCAAATATGTAGGGCTTCATCTTGGGATTCCAGCGGCTGGTCTGATGGCCGAAGTGGACCCCGGCCTCGAGCAGCTGCTTCATGCTGATTTCCGTCATAGGCGCTGTCTGAACCTCTTTCCCGGCTTCACCGCGGGAGTCTCCATCCGATTCTATTGACCTCGGCGGGCTGCTTTGCCCGCATGGATTCTCACTCAATCAGGCGCAATCATCAAACTGTGTGTTTACGCGTTCATCGACTCCAGGAACTCTTCGTTGGTCTTCGTGCCCTGCATCTTGTCGAGCAGGAACTCCATCGATTCGACCGCGTTGAGCTGCGACAGCAGCTTGCGCAGGATCCAGACGCGGTTGAGCGTGCTGCGCGGCAGCAGCAGCTCTTCCTTGCGCGTGGACGAGCGCTGGATATCGATAGTCGGGAAGATGCGTTTTTCCAGCAGCCGGCGGTCCAGCGCGATCTGCTGATTGCCGGTGCCCTTGAATTCCTCGAAAATCACCTCGTCCATACGGCTGCCGGTATCGACCAGCGCGGTCGCGATAATCGTCAGGCTGCCGCCGTCTTCGGTGTTGCGCGCCGCGCCAAAAAACTTCTTGGGCTTGTGCAGCGCGTTCGAGTCCACCCCGCCCGACAGAATCTTGCCCGAAGGCGGCACGACCGTGTTGTAGGCCCGCGCCAGACGGGTGACCGAATCCAGCAGGATCACAACGTCGCGGCCGTGCTCGACCAGCCGCCGCGCCCGTTCGATCACCATTTCGGCCACCTGGACGTGGCGCGTCGGCGGCTCGTCGAAGGTCGAGCTGACCACCTCGCCCTGCACCGAACGCAGCATGTCGGTGACTTCCTCGGGCCGCTCGTCCACTAGCAAAACGATCAGAATGATCTCCGGATGGTTGTGCGCGATCGCTTTCGCGATCGCCTGCAGCATCATGGTCTTGCCGGTAAACGGCGCCGCGACGATCAGCCCGCGCTGGCCCTTGCCGATCGGCGCCACCAGGTCGATGATGCGAGTCGTGTAATCCTCATGGTTGTATTCGAGCTTGATCCGCTCCTCCGGGTAGAGCGGCGTCAGGTTGTCGAACAGAATCTTGTCGCGCGCCTTTTCCGGCTCCTCGTAATTGATCGACTCGACCTTGAGCAGCGCGAAGTAGCGCTCGCCCTCCTTGGGCGGTCGGATCAGCCCCGAGGTAATATCGCCGGTGCGCAGATTGAAGCGCCGAATCTGACTCGGCGAAATGTAGATGTCATCGGGACCGGGCAGATAGTTGTAATCGGGCGCGCGTAGAAAGCCGAAGCCGTCGGGCAGGATTTCGAGCACGCCTTCGCCAAGGATCGAGCCGTTGCGCTGCGCCTGCGCCTGCAGGATCGCGAAAATCATCTCGGGCTTGCGCATGTTGGCCGCGCCTTCGATATTGTAATCGCGCGCGATATGGGCCAGCTCGGTGATCTTCGCGCTCTTGAGCGCCTTGAGATTCAGCGTTCCACTCTCGCTGATGATGCTGGGTGCCCGCCGCTCGTCGCCGGCTGCGACTGACGGCGCCGGGGCAGCCGACGCCGCCCGCGGCAGCTCCGCGGCTCTCGCCACGCCATTGGCGCCG
>JBOHWF010000397.1:0-3856 GCA_050736455.1 Binataceae bacterium (SeqCode)
TGAGGCGGAGAGCTTCGCCGGGCTTCAGTTGATCAACTCTGCAGGCTCTGACCAGTGGCATTTTCGCTACTCCCACCCTGCCGGACGGCAAACCATCATGCGACCTGACGGCCGATTATTGATATAATCTTCTTACTATGGCTGGCAGCAGTCCCGATCAAATGCAAAGCGACCCCCGAGCGAAAGGCGCCGCAGGGCCGGAGAGCCGTATCGTGATTCCTGCGGGCGGTTTCGAGGCTCCACCGCCGATCGAGCAACCCAACATCTTTCCGCTCGAATGGCTGGTCGAAACCGAGTCACTGGCCGCGTTGTATGAAAAGGCCAAGCGGCAGGCCTGGAATCCCGCCGATCTCCCTTGGGATGAGTTGCGCGCTGCGGATTTCACGGCCGAAGAGCGCCTCGGGATCATGTACTGGTATGCGGTGCTGGCGGTCTTCGATGGGTCAGGGCCGGCGGTCTTTTCCAAGGCGATGATCCACACCTACGAGATTCAGGCGGAAGACCCGATCCGCAAATGCTTCTTCGCCGTCGCCCGCGACGAGGTGAATCACGAGGAGTGCTGCCAGCGTGCGATCGCGCGACTGGTGCCGAACGGGCCGCTGCGCTTCGGCCCGCGCACCGGCCTCGAGCGCGCGGCGGTCAACAATATCGAATGGCTCTATCACAACGGCGGCCGCTACTGGCGCGGCTATTCGGCGTCACTCGACAAATACCCGCTCTCGATCCTCTTCACCTCGTTCCTGCTCGGCGAGGTCGCAGCTTCGACGCTGTTCTACGGGATGTCGCAGCGGACCTCGCGGCCGGTCTTCAAGCAGGTCTTCACCAAGGTCGGGCAGGACGAGAGCCGTCATCTGGCGATCTGCCTCAAGATGCTCGAGAACGACTGGCCGAACCTCAGCCAAGAATACAAAGACCTGATCACGCGGCAGTTGCGCGCAGGCTTCGTCTTTCTCTCGATGATTTTATGGGAGCCGCCCAAGATGTTCTGGGAACTGCCTTCCTACTTCATCGACAATCATCGGGTGCTGGTCGATCTGGCGCGCCAGGGCGGGCTGGGCGTACTCAGCTTCGACGAGCAGGCCGACAACTGGCGCTACGCGATCGCCAAGGTCAAGAAAGTGGTCGAGGATTGGGGCATCAAGTTCCCGGCCATTCCCGAGCTTGACCTCGATGGCGTGGACGTCGGCGACATCACCGCTGCCGACATCATCCCGGTATTCTAAATACTCCCTCGGCGAGTCGTTCTAGCTTGGATCCGGGATACCGTTTTTTTGCTTAGTTCCGGCGACGGATCTCCAGCGCGTCGAATTCAGTGGACCGAGGTCCATGCCCCGCCGGTAGTTTCCTGGGGGCAGATAATTCGCCATCAGTTTTGCTGAATTTGAAACCCTGTACATCCGCAAACGTATATAGCATTGGACACGCAGGAGAAATGTCAAGTAATGATAGGACATGATAGCTCGACGCTTTCAACAGATGATTTATAGGAGGTAGGGCGATGTATTTAAAGAAAAAGCTGTTTACCGCCGCTTTTGGAGACCACGTCGTGCTTAGTATACTGATTTTGCTGGCGACTGTGATCGCGCTTCCAGCGATCTCAGTCGCCAAGGTCAGCGGTAAAATCAGAGGCGCACTATGGGTTGCTAACGGAACGAACGTCCTCGAATTCTCTCCAAGCAATCTCAGAAGGGGCGTCAACGGCAGCAAGCCACGTTTGACTCTCAATAGCGCTACTGGGTTCGGCGCGCCGCAAGGCGTCGTCTTCGACACGGCAGGTGATCTCTGGGTGATCGACGGCGGTACGGTCGCGGTCGGCGGCACAGTTGTTCCGGCGCTTAATGAATTCACGGCCGCTCAACTCCGGACCCTGAAAAAAGTGCCTGCTCTCACCCCTAATGTTGCGCTTACTTCGACCGCCTTTGTATTCCCGCAACAGGCAGTATTCGACGCTGCAGGCAATCTGTGGGTGACCGACAATGGAGCTAACACGGTTTATGTCTTTACTACTACCCAGCTTGCGGCCGGCGGAGCGCAGACGCCGACCGTGACGATCACCTCGACTCCGACCTTCACCGGACCCTTGGGCATCGCCTTCGGCGCAAATGGAAATCTCTGGATTGCAAACAATGCAACGACGACCCTCTTCGAATTCAATGCCTCGTCCCTGCCGCCGCCGACCACGGTGGCCTCGGTGACTTTGACTCCTAATGTGATTTTATCTGACGATGGGAGCGGTTCAGTTCAGGGACCGTGGGCGTTGGTTTTCGACAAAACTGGTAATCTCTGGTCGAGCAACGCCAATACGCCATTCACCGTCGTCGAATTCCCCAAAGCTGATCTGGGAGCCTCTGGGAGCCCCACTCCGGCCGTGACATTGAGTCCGACGACTGACAACGGCAATATCACTCTGGCGGCGCCAAACGGGATCGCCTTCGACAATCTGGGCGATCTCGCGGCGGTCAGCTCTGCGACTCCTTTCGGTATTGCGAGTTTTGCGGCCAGCCAGCTCGTGACTGGCGGTGCGGTAGTGCCAAATACTTTGATCGTCGATGGAAATACAACGCTGAATGCGCCGGCAGGATGCAACTTCGGGCCGTTCGTCAGGAGATAGGCGTTTAGCTAGCTACCCAGGATCACACACATTCCTTGAGGGATGCGTGTGATCCCGCGGGTCAAAGTTCGCGGCGACACCCCGAGCTTGACCTCGTTGGCGTCGACGTCGGCGACATCACCGCCGCCGACATTATCCCGGTGTTTTGACCTGCCGCTTTTCTGACCTGCAGGCGCGGTCTCACGGAACGCGAGTTCGGGTGTTCTAACGGCTGTGGGCGCGCGCCGGGCGCAGCCACCGAGGAGAAACCCCATGAATTTTCGCTTCGTTGCGATGGATTCTGCGCGCGCCGAGCGCTTTCGGCGCACTGGCCTCGACGACAGCGGCAATCCCTTGCGCCGCCTGCGCCGCGAAGTCCCGGAACCCGGCTATCCCTGCCGGCATTGCCTGCGTAAAGCCCGCCAGGGCGAGCTGATGCTGCTCGGCTCATATCATTTGGAGCGGCCCGAAGGAATTTACTGGACACCGAGCCCGATCTTCGTCCACGCCGAAGAATGCAAGCGCTTTCAGGCTGACAATGAATTGCCGGAGGTGCTTACTGGCCCGCCGCTCTCGATCCGGTCATACGACGCGGCCCATCAGATGATTTATCCTCTCACCGACGTCTCCGACGGGCGACGCTTGACCGACTTTGTCGAGAGAAGCTTTGCGGACACGCAGACTCGCTACGCGAACATTCACACCGCGCAGTTTGGCTGTTTTCTCTGTCGGGTCGAACGCGCAGAGGCCTAATAAAACCGCGCTTCGCCGGGCGGCCGGGTCTTCCAGCGCCGATGGACCCAGTTCCAGTGATCCGGATAGCGACGGATCATGCCTTCGATGACTGACGTGTAGCGCTGCGTGTTTTCATGCAGCGCGGCGGCGCGATCGGCGTCGCAGGCGGTCTCGATAATCGGCAAAAACGTAATCTGATGGCGGGCGCTCGTGCCCTCGCGCACCATGAAGGCGGGCAGCACTGGCGCTCCGGTCGCGACGGCGAGGCGGGCCAGCGCGCCGCTGGTCGCGGCTTTGCGCGCGAAAAAATCGACAAAGACGCCGTCGCGCGCGTCGAGATCGAGCGGAATCGTAACCATCCAGTCATCGCGCAACAGCCGCAGCATCGGGCGCCCGGCGCCGCGGCGCGGAATCGGCTGGCAGCCGAAGCGTTCGCGACGCGCCATCACGGCGGCGTCGATGAGTGGATTGCGATTCGGTCGTTGGACGAACGCGACCCGGTTCCCGAAGGCCGAGTGCGCGACTGAGAGC
>JBOHWF010000398.1:0-1510 GCA_050736455.1 Binataceae bacterium (SeqCode)
GTCGTAGAACAGGCCGTTGATGGTGAAATCGCGGCGGAAGGCGTCCTCTTCAGCCGTGCCGAAGGTGTTGTCGTGACGGATCAGCGGATCGTCGCCATCGGCGAGTTCCTCGCTGCGGCGGCGAAAGGTCGCAACTTCGAGATTCTGCTGCCCGAAGAAGACGTGAACCAGACGAAAACGGCGGCCAATCAAGCGCGAATTGCGGAACAACTCGCGCACCTGATGGGGATGCGCGGAGGTGGCAACGTCGAAATCCTTGGGCCGCCGGCCCAGCATCAGGTCGCGCACGCCGCCGCCCACCAGATAAGCGCGATGTCCGGCGCCAATCAGCCGATAGAGCACCTTGAGCACATTGGGATCGATATCCCGGCGTGAAATCGGATGGTCCGCGCGTTCGACGATCGTCGGTTCCACTTTCGGCTACGTCCACAGCCTGGGCGGTCAGAATCTAGCACGGCGGGCGGCGCGCTTCATCGCGGGTCGCGCGGCTTATTTCATTGGATTGCGAGGACGCGCTCCGATGTCGCGCTAATTGCTCGAATCGAAATTTACCATAGGGCTTATTTTCAGTGGATTGCGGGGACGCGCTCCGATGTCGCGCTAATTGCTGGAATCGAAATTTGCCATAGAATAGAAAAGCTATGCCCAAATCCGATGCGCTCACCGTCCAGATCATCAGCCATGGCCCGGCCTGCCTCGACGGGGTGATGGCGGCGGCGGCGATTCGGCGCTTTTATGCTGCTGACCGGGTGCATATCACGCTGGCCACCAATGGTGACAGCGACCGCGTGATTCAAAACGTGCGGCCCAAGGGCGGGAGCAAGCTGAACGAACTGTGGATCACTGACCTTTCGTGGACCTCGACGGACACCGGCGACCATCTGCGCCGGCTGACGCAGGAGGGTACGCGGGTCTTCTGGATCGATCATCATCGCACGGCGGTTTCGCGCGGCGACGCGCGGGAATTTGACGTGCCGTTCGCCGGGCGCGTGCTGACGGAGCAATACTCAGCAGCGCGCCTGACTTTCGAGTATCTCAAGCAGAGCGCGCTTGATTCCGGCCACCCCGAGCGGCTGCGGCGCGGGTCAGGCTTCGCGCCCTTCGCTGCGTTGGCCGACGATCATGATCGCTGGATCCATCAGATTCCCGGATCTGAAGACTGGGCGCTCGCCGTGCAGACGCTCGGTGGGATCGAATCATATCGCGAGATTATCCGACTCGAAACGCCGGTGATGAACCGCCGCCTCAAGACCGCGCTCGAGGCCGGGCGCGCCGCGATGACGCGCAGCCTCGAAATCGCGCGGACCACGATGGTCGAGCGTGCGCTCGGCAACGGCCTCAGCCTGCGCAGTGCCTGCTGCCTCGGTTACAGCAGCGAAGTTGCGGCGAAACTATACGAGGAACAGCACCAGACCGTCATCGCGTTGTTCGACTTGCGCAGTCTCGGCGTCAGCCTGCGGCGCAGCGCCGACTGCGAGGTCGATCTGTCGGAACTGGCGCACCACTTTGG
>JBOHWF010000399.1:0-5144 GCA_050736455.1 Binataceae bacterium (SeqCode)
GGTGGAGGAACCGCAAGCGGCGCCCCCGATTGAAGCTCGAGCCGGCGTCTCGGCGGCGTAGCGCGCGCGCGAATTCCGAGCGTTCCAAGGCTGCTGTTTCGACCCAGAGTTCTGGACTTGTGGAAAAGGAAAGAGCCGGTCGTTCGACCGGCTCTTTCCCTTGGAGCTGAGCTGCGTGCGGTCAGGCGGCTTTTTTCTTGCGGCCGCCGTTGCCGTTGCCCGTCGCCGCATGATCGTCCTTGCGCACGATGAAGCGCGTATCGAGCTGGCCCATCTTCTCGACCACGCCGCCGTATTCGAGCTCGCTGTAGGGCAGCATCGCGGGACCGGAAAAGCCCTGCGCGCGAATCTCGGCCGCCTTGGCCGAGACATTGTTCCGGACCCAGTCCCAGAAGGGGTGGTCAAAGACATCGACCGCCTCCGTGAACTTGCCCTCGTGCACGCAGAAGGCCGCGGCGCTGACCACGGCCGGGCCGTCGAAGAAACTGATAGTCGAATTGAGCTTGACCGGCATCAGCGGCCCATGATGGCTGCCGCGCATCGTGCCGGCGACGTAATGGCCGATGCGAAACGGCGACAGCACTTCGCCGGTAGCTGGGAAGTTGCCCTGCGTGCGCACCAGCGCGACTGGATCGTCTTTGCCGGTGTAGGTGCCGGCGATATTGTGCAGGCGCGAGGTCGAGACCACGCAGCCGATGTCGCCGTTGGCGCGGCTCCGGATCGACTCGATCACGAAGCGCTCGTTGTCGCGCAGCAGGCAGGCGATATCGTACAGCTCTTCGGGGGCGTTGAGCTCGATCACGCGATCACCCTCGGTGTGATTCACATCCATGATGGTGTAGGTGAAGCCCTTCGCCATCTTGGGGGAGAGCAGCAGGCCCGCGCAGTGCATCGGGTCGGCGAAGGCCAGATAGAAGGGCAGGTTGTAGGCGCCGGGATCGGTCTTGTCGGCCGCGAAGAAGACGAACGGCTCGTTGGGGCGTTCCTCGAACTCCATCTCGCACGAGGCCGGACCGAGGCCGCGGACGTTGCCGGAAAAGGCATCCTTGAGCAGATCCTGTCCGGCGCCGTAGAGGCCCTGCTCGCGCGCGATTTTGGTGCCGGTCATGAAGGCGTCCCACGCCAGTTCGTGGATCTTGGAATCGTTGACCCCGCGGTCATGCGACATCAGCAGCGCGATGTCGTCGCCGGTCGAGCTTACGTAGAGGTCCATCAGGAGCTTCTTGCCGCGCTCGCGGGCAAAGGCCTCGACCCCGGCCTTGAGCTTCGCGCTCGGCTTGATATGGCCACCGATGGAACCAACGTCGGCTTTGATCACTGAAATGGTTGTCTTCACTCGCGTATCTCTCCGACTCGAAATTCCTTCGGGTCCGTTATTGCCGCTGCCGGCGGCAAGTTAATGTTAATGTCGTTGGTTCGAGCGTCCGCACTGACCGCCGCCGCCACATCCGCCGCCCGAGCCTGCACCATCCGAACGAGCGCGCGGCGGCCCGAACTGATAGCCCTGCGTTTCGAGCTCACTGGCGGAAAGCCATGCCAGCGTCGACGTGATCGGGCTATCGCAGCTAACGCAACAACGCTGCGCTTCGCCCGTATCGTCGAAGACGAGGTGAGTCAGCACCGTTTTGCCGCAGGCCTCGCAGGTCGCCGCGGGAAAGGTGGAGCTGGTTAGAGCTTCGGACATCTTGAGAATCCCTTATACTATCGGCGGTCCGAGCGAAAGACAAACCTAAATCTGCGTCGCATAAAAGGACACGACGCCGTCGCAATCAAACCGATGCTAAACTCCTGTGGATAAAAAACTGCTCGAGTCGGCGGCGGGCAGGATCGCTGCCCAGATCGATGGCGCCGCGTTGCGCGGAAACGACTCACACGTCCGCCGGCTCGTCGTGACCGAACTCAAGCCGGTGCGGTCCCGCGTCGGCTGGCTCGATCTGGCCGTCGCGCTGCGCGATGATCGCGGCGAGTCGTCGCGGTCGTCGCTGGCGATGGGCCTCGTCAGCGGCGGCGGCCGGCTCGTAAAGCCGTGGTTCGAGTTGCGAATTTATCCCGACGTCGAATTCGGGGACGGCGCGATTTTCGACGCGCGCGCAGCGGGTCTCGAAGCGGCCTTCATCGATCTCCTCGGGAAGTCGATCCCGCCCGGCGGTCATTTGATGATCGAATATGAAAGTCCTGGACAGAGCCGCACGCATGCGGAACTCCTGCTGCGCGTACCGCCCGCGGCGACTCATTTAGGCTCCTTGATGTTCCACGCCGGATTCCGTGGCGCTTTCAAAGATTGGTATATCTCCGAGGGCGGCCATGAGGGTCCGCGCAAGCTGCAGGCCAACAAGTCACCCACCCCGGCCGCGGCCCGCAGCGCTCTGCGGACGCATCGCGCGGAGCTGGGAGAGTTCGTCAAGCGCGCGCTGCCGGAGGATGCAAAAGACGCGGGGATCGTTCGTGAAGCTCGCGCGCGCGCCCAAAAACTCCTGCGCGAGTTACCAGCGAGCCGCACAAGGCTCGCCTCAAACTAGGCAGATCGGGCGCGCGCCTGCTGTGCCCGCGCTGCGCCCGCGCGGACCTCGACTAATTCAAGTTGCTTTGCTCCAATGTCTGAAGCGCCCCGAACAGATGCTGCTGTTGCCCCAGATCGCTCGCGAGGAGTTCGAACGGCTTCCCCTGCGCGTCCACCGGTTTCTCGCGGGCGTTCCGCTGCGCGACGTATGGGCCGTCGATTTGCCGCGCACGCGTCGCGGAATCACGCTCGCCGAGTTTTTGCGGCGTGCGGGAAGGCTTTTTGGCGAGCTGCCGCCTACGGTGCGAGCGCTGCTTTCGATCCGCTTTTTCGTGGGCGGTTTGCTTGGCTGGGACCGCGCCACGCCGGGCGCCATCGCCGAAAGCTTCGCGCAGCGCCTCACTGATGAGGATCGCGTCCGGTCGCTCGCGCCAGCGGGAACGCCCGACGGACTCTTCCGCATCGTCTACCGCTTTGAGAATGAGCAGCTGGACGAGATCGTCAATCGCACCGTGCACGCCGCAGCACTCAGCGCGCTCGTCGAGTCGGCCGCCGCCTACCGCTTCTACTTCGCCGTCTACGTTCGTGAGGTCAGCCGCTTCACCAAACTCTACATGGCAGCGATCGATCCGTTCCGCAAAGTGCTCGTCTACCCGGCGCTGCTGCGCAGCGTCTCCGCACAGTGGAACGCGACGTTCGGACCGGACCAACGTGCGTTCGTATGACCGCAGCCGGCCCGACGCTTGCACCACTTCGCCCAGAGGGCCGTTGCTGACCTCGCCGCCGCTTGCTCCGGTGGTTCTGTTCGACGGCGTCTGTAATCTGTGCAACGCCTGGGTGAGGTTCATAGTTCGGCGCGATCCGAGCGGCATTCTCCGATTCGCAGCGCAGCAGTCACCGAGCGGACAAGCGCTGATCGAGCAGCACATGTGCGGCGCTCCCGGGCTGTCCAGCGTTATTCTGATTGCAGGCGACTCCGTTTATACCGAATCTACCGCGATCCTTGAGATCTGCGCGCGGCTCGGCCCCCCTTGGTCAGCGTTCGCACTGATGCGGCTGATTCCACGTCGACTGCGCGATTCTTTCTACGGCTTCGTGGTCAGGCATCGGTACCAATGGTTCGGGAGAACTGACACATGCCAGGAGCCATCGGCGGCTACAAGGTCGAGATTTATCGGATGACCTCAGCAAAGCGCGGGCACAGAAAACTCCTGCCGTGAGCGGCAGCAACCGCGCCGGAAGCAAGCCGCGCCGGTCGGGCGCACTTGTCGAGTCCGCGGCGCCGGTGTTATCGGTCATTGAGCTAAAAGTTTCGTAGGTCCGAAGATCGAAGCGAGGCAACGATGAGTGAAGCGGCAAAAAAACCGTTGATGCTGGCGGATGTCAAGGTGCTGGATTTCACCCAGTACCTGGCCGGGCCGACAATCACGCGCCTGATGGCCGAGATGGGCGCGCAGATTATCAAGGTCGAGCAGGCACCGATGGGCGATCCGTCGCGGCTGCTGCCCGCGATCAAAGACGGCCGCAGCGGTTACTTCGTTCAGCAGAATCGCGGCAAGCAGAGTTTATGTCTCGATTTTGCCAAGCCCGAAGCGATCGAACTGCTGCGCGCACTCGCCGCCAAGGCCGATATCGTGACCGAGAACTACGGGCCGGGCGTGATGGAGAAGCGCGGGCTGGATTACGCGTCGCTCAAAAAAATCAATCCGCGGATCATCATGGCGTCGATCTCCGCGTTCGGCAAAACCGGTCCGCTGAAGCATCGGGTCGGCTACGATTTTATCGCACAAGCCTTTTCCGGCCTGATGCACATGACCGGCGCGCCCGACGGCCCGCCGATGTTCGTCGGGATGGGTATCGCCGACCAGGGCAGCGGGGTCCACGCCTTCGCCGCGCTGGGCTATGCGCTCTACTATCGCGAGAAAACCGGCGTCGGCCAGCATATCGATATCTCGATGGTCGATGCGCTGTTCCATATGCACGAGGTCAACGTGCAGGTCCATGAGCTGACCGGCGGCGCGTTCGTCCCCAGCCGCATGGGGTCTCATCATGCGCTGGTCTGCCCGTGCGGGGCCTTCAAGGGGCCGGAGGGGTATATCGTCGTGCTCGTGCTCGATCGGCAGTGGCCGGCGATGGCGCGTGCGATCGCGCGGCCGGACCTCATCGCGGATCCGCGCTTTGCGACCGCCCCGGATCGGGCGAAGAATCAAAAGGAGCTGATCGCGATAATCGAGAACTGGATGCAGGCCCAGAGCAGCGACGCCGCGGTGCTGAAGATTCTTGAGGAGCATCGCGTGCCGTCGTCGCCGGTGATGTCGGTGGTCGGCGCGCTCGAGCATCCGTATTTCAAGGCGCGCGAGATGGTCCGCAAGGTCAGCGATCCGATCCTCGGCGAGCTGACGATTCCCGGCTTCCCGCTGAAGTTCTCCGAGTTCCCCGAACTGCCGACGATCGAAGCGCCGCTGCTGGGCCAGCACGGCGCGGCGGTACTCCAGCAGCACCTCGGCTTGTCCGACGCCAAGGTCGAGCAATTGCGATCGTCCGGCGTGCTGCATTCCGAGAGACGGTAGTTTCAGGCGCGAGCTTAAGAGTATTGTCCGGTCTGACTGACTTGACTCTTGACGCAGCTCGCGGACTCGCCTGC
>JBOHWF010000400.1:0-8721 GCA_050736455.1 Binataceae bacterium (SeqCode)
ATCGCGATCAACTTCGGCGATCTCTTTTTCACCGAAGGCACCTACCTGGTGAAGCCGGTCTTCCCCGACACGCCCGGGATGGAAGCGGCGGGCGTGATCGACGCGGTGGCCGACGACGTCAAAGACCTCACGCCCGGCACGCGCGTCGCCTATATCGGGATGGGCTCATATGCCGAGTACACACGGATTCGCGGAAATCGCGTGATTCCGATTCCGCACCATCTGAGCTTCGAGGAAGCGGCGGCCTTTCCGATCGCAGTGCTGACCGCGTGGCACATGATCAACACCTGCCATCGGACCACACCCGGGCAGACTGTGATTGTGCATTCGGCCGCGGGCGGCGTCGGATTGGCGGCGGTGCAGCTCGCCAAGGCCGCGGGCGCGCGGGTGTTCGGCACGGTCTCGAGCGATGCCAAGATCGACCTGGTACGGCAATATGGGGCGGACGAGGTTATCAATTACGAAACAGAGGACTTCGCCGCGCAAGCCCTGAAGCTCACTGACAATCGCGGCGTCGATCTGATCCTCGACGCCGTGGGTAAGCCGACTTTCGACAAGGGGCTAAGCTGCCTCGCGATTTTCGGCCATCTGATTTCATACGGGCGCGCCGGCGGCGTCCCGGACAAGCTCGACGTCACGCGCCTGTTTGCGAAAGCGCTCAAGGTCAGCGGGTGGGCCGTGCCGATGGTCTATGCGCAGCATGAGGTGCATCGGCGGGGGCTCGAGGACGTCTTTCGCCTGTCGCGCGAGGGCAGGCTGAAAATTCCGATCGGCGGCAGGTTTCCGCTGGCGGAGGCCGTCGCGGCGCATCGGCATCTGCGGTCGCGCCAGTCGGTCGGCAAGCTCCTGCTGATCCCGTAAGTTATGGCGTTGCTGAAAAGAATCGGCCTCGACAAATGACCGGGCGAGTCCTTCGCGAGTCTAACCGAGATCGCGGCCCATAGCACTTGGCCGCGACTCGACTGCTAGTACCACACACGAGTTCCGAAGATGAAGCGCGGGTCGCTCGCGTTCCCGCCTTCTTCGCGGAGGAATTTCGCGGTCTCACCAAACGCTCCCGCATAGGCGAATCCGATATATGGCGCGAACTTGCGGCTGATTTCGTAGCGGATGCGCAGGCCGGTATCAAGATCAGAAAGACCGGAGCCGATGCCGCGAGCAGGATCGCGTTTACTATAGAAATTCAATTCGAACTCCGGTTGAGCGATGAGGCGGTTGGTGATCAGCAAGTCGTAAGAACCAACAAGTTTCCCAGCGAAGTGGCCGCGATCGCTGAAATAGAAAGTCGGGGCGAATTGGAACCAGTAGGGCATCAGGCCTTCGAGACCAAGCGCGCCCCACGTGCGTCCGCGACTCGAATCCAGGTCGTAACGCACGCCCGCTTGAACATCGAAATATTTGAGGAATGCTATCGGACGGTCGTAGAGCGCCTCGGTGTCACCATCGGTCGCCCGGCCACGCTCGACGAAGCCCTCCGACTTGAACCGGAGCCTGTTCATGTCCGTGCCGAGCCAGCCTCCGCCATCCCAGCGAAATTCGTTGTCCGGTCCGTTAGAACGGCCTTCCAGCTCGTCGAACAGCAGATGGTAGAAAATTGTGTTGTCCTCGACCGGCGGCTCTCCGTACTGCGTGAAGGGCGGGGTCGCGGGGCTTGATGGCTCTGCGCATAACGGCGAGCCGGCACAAATCGCCATTGAAACTGCAGCCAGGCCGAAGATTCCGCGGCAGACGCTGAAGGAGATTTTCGCGCCGCTCATGACACGATCACGGCGCGGAACATGCCAGCCTCCATGTGATAGAGCAGGTGACAGTGGTAGGCCCACTGACCCGGCGTGTCGGCGCTGACCAGGTAACTCAGACGTTCACCCGGTTTGACGTTGATGGTGTGCTTGTAGGGGCGGAATGCGCCATTGCCGTTTTCCAGCTCGCTCCATAGCCCGTGCAGATGAATCGGATGCTCCATCATCGAGTCGTTGACCAGGACGATGCGCACACGCTCGCCGAGCTTGAGCCGGATCGGTCCGGCGTCGCTGAACTTCGCGCCGTTGAAGCCCCAGATGAAACGTTCCATGTTGCCGGTCAGATGCACCTCGATCTCACGACTCGGCGGCCGCGGATCGGTTCCGCGATAGATGGCGCGCAGATCGGAGTAGGCCAGCACGCGTCGCCCGGGAAAACCCTCGCCGGCCCTTGAGAGCCTTTCGGTGGCCATCTCGGCGATGTTGTCGACCCCGGGTCCGGGCCGCGGCTGAACCCTCTGCGAGAGCGGTGCCTTCATGCCGCCCATGTCTGGCTGGGTGATCTTGGCACTGGTACGCGGACCTGGTTGCCCCGGCGCGTCTACACCGGTCAGCGGCGTGTGCTGCACAAACTCCGCCGCGGGCGTGCCGGGCGCATTTCCCGTCGACGTATCGGGCACGCCGCCGATGTCCGTTCCGTGCATCTCGTGGTTGCCTTCTACAGTGGAGCTACTTCCCATGCCCGGCGTCTTGCCGGCGCCGCTCAGGCTCATGCCGGCCGTGTTGCCCATTCCCATATCGACCATCGTGCGCAGCGGACGGGGGTCCATCGCTGGAATAACGGCGCTCATCCCATACTTGGGCGCGAGCGTGCCGCGTGCATAGCCGGTGCGATCTTCGGCCTGGGCGAAGATCGTGTAAGCGGCGGCCTCGGGCGGTTGGACGATTACGTCGTAGGTTTCGGCGACGGAAATCCTGAACTCATCGACGGTTACCGGCTCGACGTCATTGCCGTCGGTCTGCACCACGGACATGGGCAGCTTGGGTATGCGAACGTCGAAAATGCTCATCGATGACGCGTTGATGAAGCGCAGGCGAACGCGTTCACGCGGGCGGAACAGCCCGGTCCAGTTCGCGGTCGGCGAGCTCCCGTTCATGAGGTAGGTGTAAGTGCTTCCACTGACGTCGAGGATGTCGGTGGGGCTCATGTTCATGCGGCTCCACATCAGATAGTCCGATAAGGCCGCGCCGACACCATTTTTGCGCGCATCCGATACTAAACTACCCGCCGTGCGTTGATGAAAGTTATAGTAGCTGCTGTCCTGCTTGAGATTGCTGAAAACAACCTCCGGATCCTGGTCGGTCCAGTCAGAAAGCACGACTACATATTCGCGATCGTACTCAACCGGATGTTTGTCCTCGGGATCGATGATGATCGCGCCGTAGTGGCCGGTCTGTTCCTGGAAGCGGCTGTGGCTGTGATACCAGTAGGTGCCGCTTTGGCGGATCGGAAAGCGGTAAACGAAGCTCTCGCCGGGAGCGATTCCTGGATAGCTGAGGCCCGGTACGCCGTCCATGTCCGACGGAGTTCGGATTCCGTGCCAGTGAATCGAAGTTGTATCCTTCAAACGGTTAGTGACCGAGAGCGTTACGGTGTCGCCCTCTCGCCATCGCAGCGTCGGCCCTGGAACTAGTCCATTTACGGCGGTGGCGAAAGCAGGCCGTCCGGTGTAGTTCACGCGAACCTGCTCGACCGTCAGGTTGAAAGCGGTTCCGGAAACCACCGAACGGCCCGCAGAATCCTGCGTCGCAAATGCTGGCCATCGCCACACGTGCAGACCGGCCATTACTCCACCCGCGGCTATTCCCTGAACGAAGCACCGGCGAGTGATGCCGCGAGATTTTGTCTGGCCGTTGTGGCGCGGAGCTCGCACATTTCTGCCGTCGCGAGTTGGGGATGACATCGGATGGATGAACCTCCCGTTAGGACCGAACAACCACCGCCGCCCGCTTGGGTCGCGAGCCCGTTATGCGACCTATTTTCGCGCGAGGCTCTCGCGCAGCCGCGCGTTTTCCGACTCGAGCTCGGCGACGTGCGCCTGCAGATGCTCGAACGCTGGAACGACATCGTCGGCGTCCAGCTTGCGGGGTATGTGCTGGTGACAGTTAGTGTCCCAGGCTGCGACGCTAAAGATGATCGCCTGTTCGGGTTTAGCCGCGTAGCCCTCGGGCATCAGCCGCGCGATTAGGTCGGCGTCGCCCTCGACGATTCGTGCGCGGCCCCAGATTTTGATGCGCCGGCGGTTGGCATAGTCCATCAGGAAGAGGAACGCGCGGTCGTTCTCGGCGAGGTTGCCAGTCGTGATGTACTGGCGATTACCGATGTAATCGGCGAAGCCGAGCGTGCGATCGTCGAGCACATGGATGAAGCCTTTGGGGCCGCCGCGATGCTGCACGTAGGGCTGCCCGACTGCGTTGGCGGTCGCGAGATAGGCGCTGTCGCGTTCGGCGATGAACGCCGCGAGTTCGGGCGTTATGGTCGTATGCCAGCCGCGCGTCTGCTCCATCTTGTGATAGGCCGGGCGCGAGCCGCGACGCTCCTGCAAAGCCTTGACCGTGGAGGTGAAAGCAACGTCGCTCGGAAAGGCGCCTTCAGCGTGATCGAGCGAGATTTCGGTTGGCTGCCGCGAGTTGGCGTCGATTTGATTCATAGTCGAACTCCTACGACGGCTCGCGCCGAGCCCTTATTCAAGGCTAAGCGTTTTTTCCCTCGTGCGCCAAACCATCCCCTGTGTTCGCGAGGCGGCCGCGTTCCGCCAGCGTAAGCTTGCCGGCAAATCCTCGATGGTGATAGTCTGCGTCTGTGGGCTGTGGCCCATTTTTTGTTTTCGTTTTCACTGGTTAGCCAGCTCCCGAAAGATTGAAGGGTTCGGCGCGAGGTCGGGAAGCGAACCGTCCGAGGCGAACCGTCGGGGGCGAGTCTTTCGGAGAACGGCCGGTGATGGTGTTGCAACTTAATCCGGTGGCGAAAAAAGTGATCGAACTGATTGAGCCACATATCGAGCGGCAGGGCTTCGAGCTGGTCAACGTCGAGTTCCATCAAGGGACCCGCCATGCGCTGCTGCGTTTTCTGATCGACAAGCCTGAGGGCGGGATCTCGCTCGATGACCTGGAGAAATTGACGCCCCTGGTTGGCGATCTGCTCGACGTCTATGACCCGGTCGAGAGCCGCTACACCATGGAACTGGCGTCGCCGGGGATTAACCGGCCCTTGACCAAGCTCAAGGACTTCGAAGCTTACCTTGGGCGGCGGGTCAAGCTCAGAACCTATCGGCCGCGGGAGGGGCGCAAGAATTTTGGCGGCATGTTGGCGGCGGTGACCGCTGCGGGCATCGAGCTCGACGACGACTTGACCGGCGGACGGCAGGCGTTCGGGTTCGAGGAGCTCCAGGGCGCCAACTATGAGCATCGATTCGAGTGAAATACCGGCTTAAGGGCCGGGCGGCGGCACGCTGACGGGCGTGACGGCGCGGCGGAGGCAATATGGCGGTCGATCTGAACCGCGTGATTGAGCAGGTCTCGAAAGAAAAAGGCATCGACAAAACGATCGTGGTGAGCGCGGTCGAGGAGATGATGCATTCGGCGGCGCGCCGCACCTTCGGCGCCGATCGCAATATCGAGTCGCGCTTCAACGCTGAGCTCGGCGAAGTCGAGCTGTTCGAGATCAAGACGGTGGTCGAGAAGGTGGCCAATCCCGGTCCCGAGGTCGAGCTGGAAGAGGCCCACGCCAAGTACGATCCGGACGCGCAGGTCGGTGATGAGATTCTGATCAAGCTCGATACCGCGACCATGGGGCGGATCGCGGCGCAGGCGGCCAAGCAGAATCTGATTCAGCACATCCGCGACGCCGAGCGTAAGCAGATCTATAACGAGTTTAAAGATCGCCGCGACGAGGTGGTCTCCGGCATCGTGCAGCGCTTCGAGCGCAAGAGCATGTTCGTGAACCTCGGGCGGACCGAGGCGGTGCTGCCGGAAAAGGAACAGATCCCGCACGAACGCTACCGCCAGGGTGATCGCATTCGCGCGATAATCTTGGAAGTTGACCTCTCGGAAAAAGGCCTCGCGATCATCCTGTCGCGCACTTCGGACCTCTTCCTGATCAAGTTGTTCGAGCAGGAAGTGCCGGAGATGTACGAGGGTATTGTCGAGATTCGCCAGTGCGCGCGCGAGCCGGGCGGGCGGGCCAAGGTCGCGGTTTACTCCAACGACAGCGACGTCGATCCGGTCGGCGCCTGCGTCGGCATGAAGGGCACGCGTGTCCAATCGGTCGTCCAGGAGTTGCGCGGCGAGAAAATCGATATCGTGCCGTGGACTGACGACCAGGCCGAACTGGTGTGCCGCGCGCTCGCGCCGGCCAAGGTCTCGAAGGTCATTATCGACGACGAGGAACACGCGATGGAGGTCGTGGTGCCGGACGATCAGCTTTCGTTGGCGATCGGCAAGCGCGGCCAGAATGTGCGGCTGGCGCATCGCCTGTCGGGCTGGAAGCTCGACGTGCGCAGCGATTCGGAGGCGGAGGAAGAAGCCCGCGAGGCCCGCGCTTCGCTCAACGCGATCCCGGGGATCGGCGACATCAACGCGGAGCTGCTGTATCAGTGGGGCTTCCGTTCCGCCGAGCAACTGGCCGAGGCCAACGAGCACAACTTCGAGGTCGAAGGCATCAGCCCGGAACGTGCGATCCAGGTGATCCACGCCGCGCGGGAGTGGGTCGCGAGCAAGCTGCGCCTCGAGGAAGAGCGGGCGCAGGCGGCAGCCGCGGCGGCGGCGCAAGCGGCGATCGCCGCAGAATCCGCGCCGCCGCAGGCCAATGACGATCCAGCCTTTGGCGCAGAGCCCGAGTCAGCGGGCGGCGCAGAGGGGGCGGCCACCGCGGTGATCGATGGCGACGCGAAATCATAAACCGGTACGGAGCTGCCTCGGATGCAACGGCCGCGGTTTACAGGAGACGCTGGTGCGCGTGACGATCGTTGATGGCGCGCTGATGCTCGATGAGTCGCGGCGGCGCGGTGGCCGCGGCGGCTATTTGCATCGCGGCGACGAGTGTTTGCAAAAATTCGCGCGCAGCCGGGTCAAGGAATTTCGCGCGTTTCGCCGTGGAATTCCCACCGCTGAACGCGTGAGAATTGCCGAATTGGTCCGGGTCGCGGCTGGATAGCGTCGGAGCGCGGAGATAAGATAACAGCGATGGCGCGCAAGCGGATAAAAACTCTCGCCCACGACTGGGGTATCCCGGTCGAAGAAGTGCTGGCCAGCTGTCAACGGCTTAAGCTGCCCCACGCGCTCTCCGAATCCGTTCTGCTTTCACCCGAGGAGACGACGCGCGTCCGCGCCGATCTTGACGACCAGGCTCATCGCGCAGCCGTGATGCGGCGCGAGACCACGGTTGAAACCAGCGCCGGCACGGTGGTCGAAAAACGGCTCAACGCTACTGTGGTGCGCCGTCGCCACGCGGAACCTGCACCGGGAACGGCGCCCGCCGAGCCTTTTCACTTCGAGATGGACGACGCCGGGGTCGGCGCACAGTCTTTTGTTGCGCCGATGTTTGACGAGCCGCTCAAAATCGAGCCGCTACCCGAACTTCAGATGGTTGAGCCCGCACCGCTTGTCCCTCCGAGCGCCATCCCTCCGATGACGCCCGCGATTGGTCCGGCTGACTCATCCGAAATCGAACGGCCGAGCACGGCGGTTAACGGCGCCGCCAAGCGCGGCAGCGAAGCGGCGGCTGAATCGATCCCCGCGCCGACCATCGAACCTGTGGCGACGGCAATGCCGATCGCTGCGGCGTCTCCCGAAGCGGAGCGCGAGGCGGCGGCGATTGAGGCTCGGCCCGCGGTCAGGACGACCGCGCCGACTCGAGTAGCGCCCGCCAATATGCCGGGCGCGACAGTGGTCCGCCGCCAGTTTGAGGCCGGTCGTACGCTCAATCTCACCAACCGTGCGCATACCGCCGCGCCGTCGATGGACGAAGGGCAGGCCGGACCGAAGGTGCTGGGCAAGATCGATTTGCGCAAGCCGGCGACGGCGCGTCCGGCGCCGCCCACCGGCGTACGTCCGGGCGGACCGCCGCGTCCAGGAATGCCGCCGCGGCCTGGCGTTCCCTCGCGGCCGGGCGCGCCGACCCGGCCGGGCGACCGGCGGTTTGGCGCGCCAGCGGCGACGCCGGGTCCGGAGAACTTCGGTCCGCCACCCTCGCCGGATTCCGCCAAACCCGGCGCGCGCACAATCAAGAAGAAGAAAGTCGTCAAACGCGGCACGCCCGATATCGCAGCCGAGCGCGAGATGCGCGGACTGCGAGTCCCGCGCAAGCGTCGCGCCTTGCCCGGCAAGGAGTTGCACAAGACCGAGATCACGACGCCGCGCGCGTCCAAGCGCGTCGTCCGCATCACCGAGGGCGTGACCGTCGGTGACCTCGCGCGCAATATGGGCGTCAAGGCCGCGGAGATTATCAAGCAGCTGATGGGGCTGGGCGTGATGTCCACGCTCAACCAGGTCCTCGACGTGGACACCGCGACGCTGGTCGCGGGCGAATTCGGCTACAGCGTCGAGAATGTCGCTTTTGATGCGGAATCCGAGATTGAAGAGGACCTCGAGGCGGTGGCCGGCGGCGAAAGCGTTACGCGCCCGCCGGTAGTAACCGTGATGGGCCACGTCGATCACGGCAAGACTTCATTGCTCGACGCCATCCGCCACACCAACGTGACCGAGCGCGAGTTCGGCGGCATCACGCAGCATATCGGCGCCTACATGGTCGAGGTGCACGGCCGCAAGATCAGTTTCGTTGACACGCCGGGCCACGAGGCCTTCACCGCGATGCGCGCGCGCGGCGCCAAGGTGACGGACATCGTGGTGCTGGTGGTCGCCGCGGACGAAGGAGTAATGCCGCAAACGGTCGAGGCGCTCAATCACGCGAAGGCCGCGCGCG
>JBOHWF010000401.1:0-1792 GCA_050736455.1 Binataceae bacterium (SeqCode)
TTCAGGCAGGGATGAAAAGGACGGGGTGCGGGAGAGTCAAAAGAGATGGCGCTAGTCATGGAAAACTCAGAGATCTCGAAAGCCCTCCCGAAAAGCGACGCGCGCCGCGGTTCTATTACTCTCCAACGCTTCTTTACGCGTATCGGCGTCGATCCGATGTCGCAAATCGACTGGGATGTGCGCTCGGCCGTGATCGCCGGCGAGGACGGCCGCGCCGTCTTCGAGCAGCATAACGTCGAAGTGCCGCGCGGATGGTCGCAGACGGCGACCAACGTCGTGGTCTCGAAGTATTTCCGCGGCCCGCTCGGTGACCCCCGGCGCGAGACCAGCGTGCGCCAGTTGGTCGGCCGCGTCGTCGATACGATCACGGGCTGGGGCGAGAAGCAGAGATACTTCACTGCTGACGCTGATCGCGACACCTTCAAAGCCGAGCTGACCTGGATACTGCTCAACCAGATGGCGTCGTTCAACAGCCCGGTCTATTTCAACGTCGGGATCGAGGAGCAGCCGCAGTGCTCAGCCTGTTTCATCCTCAAGGTCGAGGACAATATGGACTCGATCCTGAGCTGGTATCGCAACGAGGGAATGATCTTCAAAGGCGGCTCGGGCGCGGGGGTGAATCTTTCGGCGCTGCGCTCGTGTCGCGAGCGGCTGTCCTCGGGCGGCACCGCGTCGGGACCGCTGTCCTTCATGAAGGCCGCGGACGCGTCGGCGGGCGTGATCAAATCGGGCGGCAAGACGCGGCGCGCGGCCAAGATGGTCGTGCTCAACGCCGACCATCCGGATATCGCGAAATTCATCACCTGCAAGCAGGACGAGGAGAAGAAGGCGTGGGCGCTGATCGACGCCGGCTATGATTCCTCGCTCGACGGCGACGCCTACGGCTCGGTCTTTTTTCAAAACGCCAACAACTCGGTGCGCGTGACCGACGACTTCATGAATGCGATCGTCAACGACGCGGATTGGCATACCCGCTTTATCAAGGGCGGCGCGATCGCCGAAACCTACCGCGCGCGCGATCTGCTCAAGATGATCGCGGAGGCGGCCTGGGCCTGCGGCGACCCCGGGATGCAGTTCGATACGACCGTCAACGGCTGGCACACCTGCCCGAACAGCGGGCGGATCAATGCGTCGAACCCGTGCAGCGAGTACATGCATCTGGACAATTCGGCGTGCAATCTGGCGTCGCTCAACCTGCTTAGGTTTATCGACGAGCGCGGTGACTTCAACGTCAAAGCCTTCCGCCACGCGGTGGACGTGATGATCACGGCGCAGGATATCGTGGTCGATCAGTCGTCTTATCCGACCGACGAGATCGGCCAGAACGCCCATCGGTTCCGCGAGCTGGGACTCGGCTACGCCAATCTCGGGGCGGCGCTGATGGCGCTCGGGATGCCCTACGATTCCGATCAGGGGCGCAGCTACGCCGCCGCGATCACGGCGCTGATGAACGGTGAGGCCTACGCGCAATCGGCGCGCGTCGCCGCGGCGCTTGGCCCGTTCGAAGGCTACGCGGTCAATCGCGAGCCGATGCTCAAGGTGATCGAGCGCCATCGCGCCTGCGCGCGCGAGCAGCTCAAGCCCGAGTACGTCCCGCTCGAGCTGCTGCACGCCGCGCGCGAGTCGTGGGACGAGGCGCTGCAACTTGGCACAGTTGCCGGCTATCGCAACTCGCAGGCGACGGTGATCGCGCCCACCGGCACGATCGCCTTCATGATGGATTGCGACACCACCGGGATCGAGCCTGACATCGCGCTGATCAAGTACAAGAAGCTGGTCGGCGGCGGGATGC
>JBOHWF010000402.1:0-11512 GCA_050736455.1 Binataceae bacterium (SeqCode)
ACGCTGGGTATTGAAGACCACCTCCTGCATCTTGCGATTGAAAGAGAAGTTGGCGGCGGCGAGCTGCTCGCGCGCGGCGTCGCTGCTCGCGCGACGGCGGCCGAAGTCGAGCAGCGTGTAGGTCAGCTCGACCATCGGGGTGATCTGCGCCGTCTTGATGCGACCGTTGCCGCCACCGATCTGGAAGATCGTCCGTGAGTATTCGAAATCGGTTTCCGTCGCGACCTTCGGATAGTATTCGGCGCGGACCCGCCCCCACGCCGCGGCCTGCGCCCGCGCCTGCTCCCAGGCGACGCGCGTATCGGGATTGTGGGTCAGCGCGAGGTCGATTAACCCGGCCAGCGAGTAGGGCGCGTCGCGCTCATCGCGGGCCGGCGGCGCAGCCGCCAGTTGCGCGCCCACGGTTGCGCCCGGAGCATAGGACGGCGCGGCGCTTGGCGGCGACCATTGACGTTCGACCGAACTCGCGACGTAGGTGTCGGGCGCCAGTTCCGGCAGCCGCGCGATTTCGCCGCAGCCGCCCATCGTCAGCGCTAGCGCTGCCGCATACAGCGCAAAGATCGAGCGGCGGGCCGCGCGAGCGCCCGGCCACCTCCGGAGTTCGTCCAGCTTGATGTGTCCCGCTCGCATCTTGCTCCCTCCCGCGACGTGGTCGAGCGTTGCGCCGTTGATTTCGCTCGGCCATAGTTTGGCCGGATGACAGTATAATGACGCCCCGCCGGTCGATCAGAATGAACGCTTGGCCCGTGATCGTGACTTTCGCAGCCGCGACGCTCGCGGGATGCGATCCGGTGATTAATATCGCCGGCGCGAATTTTCCCGCGTGGCTGCTCTGCGCGATTATCGGGGCGGCGGGGATCGCGGTTATCCGCCCGCTCCTCCTTCTGAGCGGGCTTGACCCCTACCTGTGGTGGCGCCCCGGGTTTTATTCGAGCCTCGGGATAATGATCGCATCCCTCGTCTGGATCATCTTCTTCAATCGCACCTGAGCGCGCATGCCGCCTGACGCGTCAGAATCGCCGCGCGCAGATTTGCAGCGTGGCGGCCTCAAACGGGACGGGCTGAAACGGATCGTGGGCCATCTGATCAGCGCCGTGGTCTTTGCCGCGGCCGCAGCAGGCGTGATCTACGCCACGCGCCAATACTACGTCTATCCGCGCACTGACGACGCCTACGTGCGGGCCAATACGATCGGCCTCGCGCCGCACGTGAGCGGGCCGATCGTCGAACTGCCGATCGTGGATAATCAGCGGGTCCGCGCAGGACAGATTTTGTTCGTCGTCGATCCGCGTCCGTATCAGGCGGCCGACGACAACGCCGCAGCGAAGCTCGCGCTGACCCGGCTCCAGGTCCAGGCGCTCGAGAATTCGATCCGATCGGCGCGCGCGCAACATCAGCAGCATCAGGCCAACGCCGCTTACGCCCGCCAGTACCTCGAGCGAATCGAGCCGCTGCTGCCCAGGCACTTCGTCACCGCCGATGACGTTTACAATGCACGCACCCGCTATCAGGCGGAGCAGGCCAATGTTGACAGCGCGCAGGCTGAGGTTGACAAGGCGCAAAATGATCTCGGGCAGTTGGGCAATATCAACACGCGGATCAAGGCGGCCGAGGCTGAGGCCTACAACGCGAAGCTCAATCTCGATTACTGCCGCGTGGTCGCGCCGTTTGACGGCTACGTGACGAATCTCAATATCGCCGTCGGGCAATACGCCAACGAGGGCCGCGACGTGCTGAGCCTGGTCGACAATCGCACCTGGTACGTGATGGCGAATTTTCGCGAGAATTTTCTCGCGCACATTCGGGTCGGGATGACCGCCGACGTCTTTCTGCTGGCCTATCCGGGCCACAGCTTTCGCGCCCACGTACAGGGGGTCGGCTGGGCGCTCTATCAGGAAAACGGCGCGACCGTGGCTGGTTTGCCCGCGATCGAGCCTACGCTCAATTGGGTCCGGCTTTCGCAGCGCTTCCCCGTGCGCATCACACTTGAAACTCCCGACCCGCAGTTTCCCTATCGGATGGGCGCGACCGCGGTCGTGACGATCGAGGGCTTTCGCTGATGGATCCCGGGGACCGGCGCGTCTGAACGATGGCCGCAGCGCCATCTCGCGAGCTCCCGCGCGACGCCCTCCCGGGCGGGCGGCTCGAAGCGATCCTGGCTTCGCTCGCCGAGGAATTCGCCCTGCGGCCCCATCGGCTGCGCTCGGCTTTGCGCGCGGCGACTATCGGCGCCCTCGGCGCGGGCCTGATGGCCGCGGCGCATGTCGATACCAACCTGGGCCCGTATATCGTCTGGCTCCTGGCCGGCACCCCGACCGCGATGCTCCGATGGCGCGTCGCCATCGTCTTCACGCTAATCGAAGGCGCCACGATCGCCCTCGCCATCGTGCTCGGCCGCCTACTGTCGCAAAGTCCAACCCTGATGCTTGCGATGGTCGCGGTGTTCGGCGCGCTATCGACCTATGTGATCGGCCGTTTCAACCTCGGTTCGTTCGGCATCGTCACCCAGGTGCTGGTTTTCGACAATTTGTATTCGGTGATGTTTGCGCCCGGCCAGATCGGCGCGAGTGGCGTCGCAACGTTTGGCGGCCTGGTCCTCGGCGTGGGCTTGATTGCGCTCTTCGACAACTGGTTCTGGCCCGATCCGGCCGAAGTTATTTTGGTCGAATCGCTGACGGATAATCTCCGGCGCATCCGCACGAGCCTCATCCGGAATGCCCGATATTACGTCGCCGAAGCTAGCCTGCGCGGCCCGCCGCCGCTGACTACCGCGCACGATCTGAGTTCCAATCTGACGCTGCTTGCGCGCGCTCAAACTGAAGGCATCTCCGCGCATCGGCGCGGAGTGCTGATCGCCGCGATGACCCGCCTGTCGCGGCTCCGTTCGCTCGCCAATCAATTGGCGATCGCCAGTGACCCGCAGATTGCGCGTGAGGTTCGCCGATTGGTCGCGCCCGAGATACGAGCCGCGATTGACACAATCGGCGCGGCGCTCGACGACCTCGTCGATAATCCTGCCGCGATGCTCCGCACGGGACCCGACCAGTCGCCGTCGCCGGCGGCCAGTCGGATGCAGTCTGCGGCCGCGGCGCTCGACGCACGCGTGATGGCGGTGCGTCCCTCGTATCTGGCGACCACCGGGGTCGTGGAACTGTCGAATTTCAGCTTCTTTCTGACTCGCCTGCGCGGCGTGTGCCGGCTGGTCGAACGACCGCTCGATGAGTCCTCCGCGGCTGCCGGCCCGGCGGCGCCCTCGAGCGCCAAGTCACGCGATCCCGCCACCGTTCGCTACTGCCTGAAAGTCGCAGCCGGCCTGGTCGTTGGCTACATCATCGGACTGACCAGCCAGCGGCCGGATTTGTCGACCATCATGACCACGGTGATCATCACCGCGCTGCCGACCTACGGCGCAGCCGCACGCAAGATGATCCTGCGGCTGGCCGGCAGCATCTTGGGGGGCGCAATCGTCGTCCTGATGGTCACCATCGTCTCGCCGAATTTCGAAACTCTGCCGGCCTACGTCATGGCGATATTTATCGCGCTGGTCCTTAGTGGCTACGCCGGGCAGGGCAGTGGGCGGATCGCTTATGCCGGCAAGCAAATCGGCACGACCGTTATGCTGGCGTTCGCCGGGCTGGCGCCTTCGGTCGCCGTCGAAGCTCCCCTGTGGCGGGTGTGGGGAATCTTGCTGGGGACGGCCATAGTGCTGGTGGTTTCGCTCGCGTTGTGGCCGGAATATGCCGGCGATTCACTGCTTCCGCGCCTGCGCCAGTTGCTCAGATTGACGCTGGCCCTCGCGCCGGGCGCCGCCGCCGACGCCACTGCGATCCGCGGTCTCGAGTCCGAGCTCAACGGCGTGCTCGAACAGACGCTCGCGGTCGCCGACGACGCGCGGCTCGAGGGCCGTGCGAGCAAGCTGAATGCGGATGCGGTCGTGCAAGTTGCCGGAAGCCTGCGGCGAATCGCGCATCGCTTCGAGGGCATCGCGTTGTATCGGATCGCGTTTCCGCGGCGCGGGCTCGATGCGGAAACCGAGAACCTCGTCGGCGCCGCGCTCGGAGCGATCGTCGCGCAGCTCGAGCTGTGGCGGGTATGGATCGAACGGCCAACCGGTGTCGCGAGCGCTCCACCTGACGCGCAGGCCCATCAAACGGCGATGGCGCAGGCGATCTCCGAGCTCAGCACTCGGATCGAAGCCGATAACTTCGCGCGTTTGCGTGACTGGCTACCCGAGCAAAGGCGTACTCTGTTCGCTGAGCTCGAATCGATCCGGCGCCTGTCGGTGCTGATGGGCGAGCTCGATGACGCTCTCGCGCGACTCGCCGCACAATAAGCTGGTCGAGCTTGCGCGCCGAGCAAGCGAGGTCTGCGAGCTGCGTTAAGGGAGAAAATCAAAACGCGGATGGCTGAAGCCCGCTACCAGTAGCTGGGGGCGCGCCGCGCCATCCCGCCGAAAGCGTCGAGCAGCCGCTCGCGCCACCGATTCACCGGATCGGCCGGTTCGAGCAGACGCATCGCGCTGATCGATCGCGCCCACATGAAGCTGCTGAAGACGATGTAGTCGGGATAGAGCGGCGTGTCGCCTGCGAGAAAGGGTTGCGCCGCGAGCGTCTGGCGAAGCGGTTCGAGCAGTTGCGCGAAAGCCGGTAGCCGCGCCGCGCGATCCTTGCAGAACTCTTCCAGCGTCACTCCGAAGCGAGCCTCGCGGCTCTGGCGGAAGTATGCGCGATCCTCCGGTGCGAGGTGATTGAAAATGTCGAGGGCAACGAAACGGATCATTGCCGGTTGCAGGGCGGTGTCCGCCCACGCATTGTAAAATCGCGCGAGGCTTTGCCCCGCCGCGCCACCGAACAGCGACGGCCGCGACGCATAGGCAGTCTCGAGGTAGGCCGCGATCGACCACGAATCGACCACCGGCTGGCCTTCGTCAACAATCACCGGGACCCTTTCCCAGTTGGCGAATGCGATGAGCGGCTTGTCGCTGAGGCGCCACGGAATCGTTTCGACTTCGAGTTGCTTGTGCGCCAGCGCGAGTTTCACCCGCCAGCAGTACGGGCTGAAGCGTCGGTTCGGCTCCGCGCCGGCCAGGTCGTAGAGCTTGATCATTGAATGTCTGATTCTTCCAGCGCCTGCTATGGTTGCCGCTTGGGCGGCTTCGACGATGGCTGCTGGCCAGCCGGCCATCTTACCCCGTAAGATTCCATACCGCCCGCGAAGCTTTGGCCATCCGGCCCTCTCACAACTTTGCGGAATGACGGGCTACCAACAATCTGCGGCTTGAAACTCCTGAGGAAAGCGTCGACCTCTTCCCTTAATTCCTTGGAGAGCCCAAACTTCTCATAGGCCTCGCCGATCTTCTCGAATGTGACATCCCAATATCTTTCGGTGATGCCCATCCCTCGATGCACCGTTAGCAGGTCGCGGCCACGGTACATCATTGGACCCCCGAAGTGTTCGCACAGCCAATCGACAAAATTCTGATGCTCGTTGAGTATTCGGTCTTGAGACATGTGGTCCCAGATGTGCCCAATCTCGTCATCATTCATCGCTCTCGCGATGACGTCTTCCGCGAACTTGTAAATGGCTTCGTATCCGCCGAGGCGCTCATACAGCGTTTTTTGTTCGCTCACGATAATCCCCTCCGATCTCGCATGGCATGTTATGCGCGACGGAACTTCGGCAGGGTCACTTCCGGCGTGACATCGTCGAAGGCGACCCGCAGCGGCATCCCGAGACGCAGCTCTTCGGGTTTGACATCGACCAGCCAGGTGACGAGGCGGACGCCCTCTTCGAGTTCGACCACTGCGGGACTGTAAGGCACGCTCTCGGCGAACTGCGGCATCATCGGCTGGGTCGCGGTCGTCCAGGAAAAGAGCGTGCCCTTGCCCGAGGACGCGGTCCACGTCCACTTGAACGAGCCGCATTTGGCGCACATGTCGCGAGGAATATGACGCCAGGTCGCGCAATCGTCGCAGCGCTGAAACCGCAACTCATGGTTCTTGCAGAACTGGTAGAACTCGGCGGCGCGGCCGCGCGCTCTCGGTAATGGTAACGCGTAGGATTTCTGATCAGCCATTTTTTCACCGTCCAGAAACTGCGCCCTCCGATGTCGGGCTAGTACTCCGATGGATAGTTATGTTTCAGGCGAAACATTCCTTTACTGGCTTATCTCCTGAGGATCGCGAGGCCGCCGTCGCCGAAATCGCCCCATCCGGTCACCAGACCGAGCTCGGCGTCCTTGACCTGGCGCGCGCCGCATTCGCCGCGCAACTGGCGCGCCGCCTCGACGATATGATTCGTCCCCCAGACGTGCGCCTCGGAAAGCAGCCCGCCATGGGTGTTCAACGGCAACTCACCGCCCAGCTCGATCCGTCCGCCCGTGACGAAATCTTTGACTTCGCCGCGCTTGCAGAAACCCATCGCTTCGATCTGGAGCATAACCACATACGTGAAGCAGTCGTAAACCTCGAGAAAATCGATATCCTTCGGCGTCACTTCCGCCATCTCGAAAGCCTTGGGCGCAGCGAAGGTGAGCCCGATCACGAACGGATCGGGACGCGCTGGAATGTCGTCGGCGGGATAGGGATGGCCCTCGGCGGCGCCTGCGATATAGACCGGCGCCTTTCTGAGGTCGCGCGCGCTCGGCGGAGCTCACGACGATCGCGCAGGCGGCGTCGGTTTCGAGGCAGCAATCATAGAGCCGGAAGGGAAACGAGACCCAGCGCGCATCGAGATAATCCTGCATCGATAGCGGTCGCCCGCGCATCATCGCGCGCTCGTTCAACTGTGCGTGCTTGCGCTCGGCGATCGCGATCGCGCCCATCGACTCGAACGGCGTGCCGTAGAGCTTCATGTGGCGCGTCGCCAGCCACGCATAAAACTGCGCCGGCACGGTCGCGCCATAGGGCAGATAGTAGGCGCCCACCGTGTTGACCATCGGATTCGGCGGCGGAATCGAGACCTCGCCGCCGCCGCTGCTGCGGGCGCCACCGCCACGCACCGGATTCGACGAATAGCCGTTCCAGCCGACCGGAATCAGCACGTGGTTCGCGATCCCGCACGCGACCGCCATCGCGGCGCTCTGCAGCGCGACCACCGGGCTCGCGCCGCCCATGTGCACGCTGGTGGCGTAACGCAGGTCCTCGATCCCGAGATTGGCCGCCATATGCTCAGCGGTTGCGCCGAGCGGCGGCCCGATGATCCCGTCAATGTCGTGGGGACGCAGTCCGGCGTCCGCGATCGCATTGACCGAGGCCTCGAGCAGAAGCTGGAGCTCGGTCTTGCCCGAGCCGCGGCTGAACTTCGATTCGCCGACGCCGGTGATGCAGCCCTTATCCTTGAGTGAGTACATGCGTTACTCCTCGCCGCGCAGCGATCGCCGGTCAAATGGCTCGATGCGCTTCGAGCAGAACTGTCGGTCATGTTCGCGATTTTTGCAAGCTAAGTGCCTCTTCGGTCCTAACCAAATCTATTCCTGTCACAAATCAGATCCGTCGCGAGTCTAACGTCCAGAAGGAACCAAACGTACCGGGAGGTAACGAGCTTGAAGACTTTCGATGTCCAGAGCGTTGAAATCAAGGCGCCGTTCGACAAGGCTTTCGCTTATATAGCGGATCCGCGGAGGCTGCCCAAATGGACCGCGGCCTTCGGTACTGGCCGAATAGGCCAGTACCCGGCCTTTAGGAGCGTGGGTGACCGGCGCGCAACTATGCAGACCGAAGCCGGGTCAGTCGCAAAGCCGGGTCTCGGGCACGGCGACAGTGATTCCTTCGGGGCCCAACGCTGGCAAAATCCTATTGGCTGGTGGAGCGGAAGACCTCAGCGCCGCTACGGAGTTCTATGACCCCGCGGCCAACGCCTTCATGCCAGGACCGACGATGAACGCCAACCGTGAGGCGTTGACTACGACAGTGATCGTCGCGGGACCCAATACCGGCAAGATACTGCTTGCCGGCGGCTGGGGCGAGAAGCGCGGAGGGAGCACTGTTTCCGTCGCTTCGACTGAGCTTTACGATCCGGTGACCAACACTTTCGCGTCGCCCGGCGCCACCCCGACCATGAAAACGCCGCGCGCGTATCATACCGCGACGGTTATTCCTTCGGGACCGAATGCCGGCAAGGTCCTTATCGCCGGCGGCCAGGACGACCACGATCCGCGCCAATCGATGGAGGTATGTTCGCTGTCTTCGACCGAGCTATACGACCCGACTACAAATCAGTTCGCGCATGGCCCGCAGATGCATTGGCGTCGCACGACGCAGAGTGCGGGAGTGATAAGTACCGGGCCCAATGCCGGCAAGATTCTGATCGCCGGGGGTTTTGGTTCACAATTCAGCAAAGCCACCGATTGCAGGACTGCCCCGCTTGCTTCGACCGAGCTCTACGATCCGCTAACAAACACCTTCGCGGTCGGGCCGTCGATGCCCGCTGCTCCCGGCGTGGTGGTCGCGGTGGAGTTGCCGCCTGCCCCATCGCCGCGATCGGCCGGTAGCTCAAGCGGTCGTCCGCGCGCCCTCCGTCAATAATCCACTACCGAAATCTGAGCCGCTCTGGCTAAAAATTTTCTCGCGGAAAGTATTTCGCTGCGCTTGCCGGTTCGGGCAGAACTTTAGTATAAGCGGAGTTGTCAGGGGACATCAGGGGACACCCGACGGAAACGCGCTGAAAATAAATGGACCGCCGGCCGCGATGCCGGCACGGAGGTAATTGCAATGGCTGAATTCGATGTAATCATTCGAGGCGGCACGGTTATCGACGGCACCCGGCTGCCGCGCTATCGCGCCGATGTCGGCATCAAGGACGGCAAGATCGCCAAGCTCGGCTATCTCAAGGCGCACGAGGGCAAGAAGGTCATCGACGCCGACGGCCAGCACGTCGTGCCGGGCTTCGTCGATCTGCACACGCATTATGACGCCCAGCTCTTCTGGGATCCGTATTGCACCATCTCAAGCTGGCATGGCGTGACCTCGATCGTGATCGGCAACTGCGGCTTCGGCTTCGCGCCGGTCAAGCCCGAGATGCGCGATCGCGCGATGCTGACGATGACCCGCACCGAGGCCATCCCTTACGCCGCGATGAAGGCCGGCATGCCGTGGGATTGGGTGACCTATCCGGAATTCCTCGACAGCGTCGATCGTCATCCGAAGGGCATCAACATGGTGCCGTTCCTGCCGATGGCGCCGGTGATGGCGTGGGTCATGGGTCTCGAAGACGCCAAGTCAGGCCGGATGCCCACCGCGGCCGAGACCAACGAGATGAAGCGCCTCATCCATGAGGCGATGGATCACGGCGCCTGCGGCTGGTCGGCGCAGCGCTTCGGCGAGAACAGCGTCCAGGCCGACTTCGACGGCACCCCGATGGTCACCGATCTGATGCACGATGAAACTGCGTTGGCTTTCGCGAGCGTGCTCGGCGATCGCAACGAGGGCTTCATCCAGATGTCGTACGTCCCGCAAAAAAGCAGCTACGAGGGCGACGCGCAGGACCACAGCGAGAAGCACTACGAAGAGTTGGCGCTCGCCGCGGGCCGGCCGATCCTCTACAACGCCATCGCGATCAACGACCTGTATCCCGAGCGCTTCCGCCGTCAGGTGAAATGGATCGAGAGCTGCGCCAAGCGCGGCATCCGCGTCTACGGCCAGAGCGCTACGCTCGACCTCGGCTTCCTCTTCACCTTCAAGGACTGGAACCTGTGGGACGATATGCCCGAATGGCGCGACGTCACCACCGGCTCACTCGAGGATCGACTGCTCAAGCTGAGCGATCCCGAGCGGCGCCCGGGCCTGCGCAAGGTCGACCAGACCGGTCTCATCACCAACGACGTCGGTGCAATCACGATCCTCACCTGCAACCGCTCCGACCTCAAGCAGTACGAGAACCGAACGGTGGGCGAGGTGGCCAAGGAACAGAAGAAGCACGTGGTCGACGCGATGCTTGACATCGCAACCGCCGACGGTCTGAACACCGAGTTCTACACGCCGCCGCTGAATACTCGCGACGACTATATGAAGGAAATGGTGACCTCGAGCGGGATGGCGATCTTCGGCGTATCGGACGGTGGCGCCCACACGAAATTCTTCTCGGGTGGCCGTTACACGACCGAAGCGTTGATCCGCATGGGCCGCGACAGCGATATGCTCTCGCTCGAGGAGCTGCATTTCCGCCTGAGCGCCCATCCTGCGATGGCGGCCGGCTTCCGGAATCGCGGCACGCTGGTCGAAGGCGCTTGCGCCGACGTGGTCGTCTACGACCTCAACAAGCTGGCGATCAAGCCGCTCGAAATCGTCCACGATTTCCCCGGTGGTGAGTGGCGTCGCGTGCAGCGTTCCGAGGGCTACAGCGCGATGCTGGTCAACGGTGAAGTAACCTTCGAGGAAGGGGGCAAGTGCACCGGCGCGACGCCGGGCAAGCTGCTCCGTCGCGGAGTCTGATCCGAGGCTTCGTCGCGTTCATCGACTGCGATTGAGTCGCAGAGGCCGGGCATCCGCCCGGCCTCTTTTTTTTTGCCCGGCTTACGGTATTCCGCGACGTGAAACTGTCCGCGGGAAAACGTTTCCAAGGTCTTGCCAATCGCGCCGGAAGGTTGGTATAAGCCAAACTGCAAGGGGAGATTAGAGGCTAAAGGCACGAACATCGCTAAATCGCCGGCCGTGACGCCGGCACGGAGGCAATCGCAATGGCTGAGTTCGATGTAATTATCAGAGGTGGCACGGTGATCGATGGCACGCGGATGCCTCGTTTCCGCGCCGACGTCGGTATCAAGGATGGCAAGGTCGCCAAAGTCGGCAATCTCAAATCCCATCAGGCGAAAAAAGTCATCGACGCCGGCGGCATGAACGTCGCGCCCGGCTTCGTCGATCTGCACACGCACTACGATGCCCAGCTCTTCTGGGATCCTTATTGCACGATGTCGAGCTGGCACGGCATCACCTCGGTCGTCATCGGCAACTGCGGCTTCGGCTTCGCGCCGGTGAAACCCGACATGCGCGAACGCTCGATGCTCACGATGACGCGCACCGAGGCGATTCCTTACGCGTCAATGAAGGCCGGACTCCCCTGGGACTGGGTCACCTATCCCGAATTCCTCGACAGCGTCGATCGTCATCCCAAGGGCGTCAACCTGCTGCCCTTCATGCCGCTGGCGCCGGTTATGACCTGGGTCATGGGGCTTGAAGATGCGAAGTCGGGGCGGATGCCGACCGAGGCCGAGCACAAGGAGATGGCGCGGCTGATCAACGAGGCGATGGACCACGGCGCCTGCGGATGGTCGGCGCAGCGTTTCGGACGCAACAGCGTCCAGGCCGACTACGACGGCACGCCGATGGTCACCGATCTGATGAAGGACGAGACGGCGCTGCGGATGGCGCAGGTGCTCGGCGAGCGCAACGAAGGCTTCATCCAGATGTCGTACGTGCCGGACGGCGAGCAAGGCAACTTTGCCGGCGACACGGCGCGGCATTCACAGCGGCATTACGAGGAGCTCGCACTAGCGGCCAACCGCCCGATCCTTTAC
>JBOHWF010000403.1:0-6552 GCA_050736455.1 Binataceae bacterium (SeqCode)
GCCTTGGATATCTAACGGTCCGCGGCTGCCGATCGCCACCGCGATCCTTTCTGCCTGTTCGCGGACAGTCGGGAAATCGTCGATCAAACCCTGGCTGTATGGACTGGAAATGAGACCCGCCGCGTCCCTCAGCTTGACCGAGAGTTTGGCAGCGAAGAACCGCTGCAGGGCGATTGAACAGACTAGCCGTCCATCCGGCAGTGAGAGCACTGCGACGGTGAACTCGCCTTCGGTGTCATCGATATATTCTTGCAGGACCCCAGCCGCCGCATTGCGCAGAACGTACTGGGAACGGAGGATCGCCTCTTCACGGTCGCCGGCAAGAAACACTAGATTCCCACCACTGCCGATTGTGGACTTGACCACGCAGGGATAAGTCATGGCGTTGAAAGCCGCCGGGTTACTGCAGTCTGCGGTTTTTGGGACGCGGAAACCCAAACGCGATAGTTCGCTGAAAGTGGTGCTTTTGTTACCAAATTTGGCGATTACTTCCGGCGTGTTGATTGCGAGCTTGAGTCCCGCGGCCGCGAACCGCGCGGCTGCCGCCGCCATAACCGTGTTAACTTCCTCCGCGCCCGGTACGACCACTTCGATCTTCTCGCGACTGCACAGTTGCAGGACTGACTCGATGTAGTTGCCGTGGTCAATGACGAAGGTTCGGTGAAAAGTCGGATCGTAGTGACCGAAAGCAAGCGGCGAAATATCACAGCCGATGATCTCATAGCGCCCGGCCTGCGCCAGACTCTTCGCGAGCTCCGTTCCCAGCGATGCTCCCGCGATGCCAGCAATCAAGACTCGCGGTTTGTTCGCAGCTCCAGAATTTGTACTGAGCGCCATCTTGAACTACCCGTGTTTGAGATCCCATTGATACGGGATCTGCGCGTTAAAAGGGTCTAGCCGTTCTATCTCATTTGGATCGTGGGGGATGGTCGCGCAATTAGCTATGATCGAGTGGGGCTCGTGCATGCCCTTCACTCCGTTCCAGACCCGCGGCGGAATAATCACCAGTGAGTAGTTATCGGGACCCAGGAAAATTTCTTGAAGCTGCCCGCGCGTTGGCGAGTCTTCGCGATCGTCAAACAGTACGAGCTTGATGCGGCCGAAGATGCAGGCGTAATTCAGCGTCATTTCGCGATGAAAATGCCAGCCCTTGATAACTCCATTGTAGATCGTCGAAAAATAGATCTCGCCGAATTTCTGGAAATGCGGATCCGTGGCCTTGAGCATATGACAGACCGTGCCGCGCTCGTCAGGAATGCGGCGCAGCCCAATCGTTGAGACCCCGGCAATCCGCCCCAGGTTCATTTGCGCCAGAGCGCCCACGGCGCCTGACCCTTGGCCCAGAGATCGTTGAGCAGCAAGGTTTCCCTGGAGGTGTCCATGCATTGCCAGAAGCCCTCGTGCTTGAATACCGCCAGCGCGCGCGTCTCTGCCAACTTCACCAGTAGCTCAGTCTCGAGGACTTCTCCGTCGCCCGCGATCAGATCGAGGATCTTCGGCTCGAAGACGAAAAATCCCCCGTTAATCCAGCCCTCATTTACCTGCGGTTTTTCGCGGAAGCTGTGAACCACGCCATCGCTGAACGACAGCTCGCCAAAGCGCGAAGAAGGTCGCACCGCGGTTACCGTTGCGAGCTTGTTGGAAGCCCGGTGAAACGCCACGAGCCGCTGGAGATCGAGGCTCGCGACCCCGTCCCCGTATGTGGCCATGAACGGTTGACCATCCAAGTATTTCTTGATGCGTCGCAGCCGGCCGGCGGTCTGCGTATTCTGCCCGGTCTCGACCAGCGTCACTCGCCAACTACCTTCGTCGTGGCTGCTATGAACCTCGACGTTGCCAGTCTCGAGCTCAACGGTAAAATCGCTGTGACGGATTTTATAATTCAAAAAGTAATCGCGGATGACATCGCCCTTGTACCCGAGGCAAACAATGAAGTCGTGATGTCCGAAGGCGGCGTAAGTCTTCATTATGTGCCACAAAATCGGCCGGCCGCCGATTTCAACCATCGGCTTGGGGCGCACTTCGGTCTCCTCGCGCAACCGCGTGCCCAGTCCTCCCGCAAGAATAACCACCTTCACGACCGCTCGACGCCTCCGAAAAAACTACCGGCTCTGTAGCCGGCCGACCACAGCCAAGTAACTGAATAGCCATCGCCGATGAATTTACATCGCTGGATTCTAGTTACCGGATCGCGGCGATCGCGCCCTGAATCAAAAGCGAGGGCTCGGGCCACGCGGACACCCATCGCACTACTGCTGAGACTCCGCCAATTTTTCCGGCGCCCGATTGATGTACCCATATCTGCGCAGCATCGGCCACGTGAGCAAAGTCATGGCCCGCTGACTTCCCTCTTTCATCGCATCACGCCACTCATCATCGAGGCGCAGGCTAACGGGCCCGCTCCGAAATCGGACCGGGTTACCATTGACAGCGTGATTGACGTCGAAAACTGCTTCGCCATCACGAATGAACGATAGCTCCTGCGGGACTTCCAGCTCGAGTGAACGCAAGATGTGGAAGATCGCGGCTGCCGGTCGTCGCACCAGATCTTCGTAGCGGATTTGGATGTAAGGTACTGGGCGGGGAGAAAGACGCGGCATTGCTGCACAAATAGCATTGTAAAAGGACCATTCGAACGCGGTTCGTGCAGTTCCCATTACGTGCATCGATTGGCGCCCGGTTCTGCGCGGATTTGCCTTCTCGCGCTGATTGGAGAACGCGACGGCGCGGCTATCCCTAATCAGATGGACCACGCAGAACTTCACTTCCGGAAGCCCCGCCACCATCATTGCAAAGGCTGGCTCTTTCGAAGAGTCCACCAACGTATGGCTCGCGCTTCGACGCGCTATCGCGGTTAGAAGCTGCCCGGTTGTTTTGGCGTACTGATCCAATTGATGCGCCAGGCGGCCGAAAGAGTTCACACGGTCGGCTCGCGGGAGTCTGCGCAAATATCGCAGCCGCTCGACGCTCCGCTGCAGTTTCAACATGCCGTCAACATCGACGTTTTCGAAACCGCCGAAAGCTTCCGCCACTACCCCGCGCCAGAATGCGCAATCGTAAAAGGGCTGGCGACACCCGCAGATCTCGTTGTCCTTGAAGTTCTCGCGCCACACGTAACTGAATTCGCCGAGATAGAACGTCTCGGACAGTTGGCCTAACAATTGTCCGAGCAGCGTGCTCCCGCTACGGATATATCCGCCGATGTGGACCACCGTCAGCCGACGACGGCCCGGCTCGATTGACGACGCAGAGTTGGGAGTCTCGTCATTCACCAGGAATTCACCGCAGCGGATGCACTAATTAGCATGAAAATCAGTGCAATTGCAATAATAAGCATAGCAGCCATCTCCGCTCTGATTCGGGCCGCCCACTCGACGATTGATTACCTTAACATCCTCTCGCGTGTAAACAGAGCCTTAAAGCCCATCCTTCTTCAATCGCGCTGATCGAGCAGAAAAGCGTCTGAGGATGGTCGGGGTGGCCGGATTTGAACCGGCGACCACACGCACCCCAAGCGTGTGCGCTACCAGGCTGCGCCACACCCCGACCGGCGGCTTCGAGCTTAACGCATCGGTGCAGTTTAGCCAGCCCCGACAAGACGGCTGAACCGATACTTCTGTCGCGTCAGGTTTTCTTTTTCGCCGCGACGCGTGGACGCCATTGCCAGTAGGAGCGCAAATCGACGGCGAAGGTCCAGGCATCTTTCGGCTGATTGATCACGTGCACGATCTCGTTGCAGATCGAGTCGGTCGAGACGAAGTGGTCCGGGTCTTCCTCCGGGGCGCCCGCGGTGACACGCGGCAGGCCGACCGCCCCGTCCACATCGAGCGCGACTGCGTGGACCCCGCGATGCATGAATTCGTAGGCGCACGCCTCCGCGAGGGCGCGCTGCGCGACCTTGGACGCGGTGTATGCCGCATACTGCGCCGGACCGCCGCGCGTCTCGGAACCGAGCACAAAGATGATCGTGCCGCGCCCGCGCTCGGCCATGCCACCGACCACCGCCTGCGCCACAAAAAATGGTCCGTAGCAGTTGACCTTGAGCTGGAAGTCGAAGTCCTCTTCGGTGATCTCGACAAAGGGTTTGCGCAGGTATGCGCCGGCGTTGTTGATCAAAACGCCGATCGGGCCGAGTTCGCGCTCGACCGCGGCGACTGCGGCGAGCACCTGCTCCCGCTTCGAAACGTCGGTCGGCGTGACCAGGGCCCGCCCGCCCGCCTGGCGGATCAGCTCCGCGGTTTCTTCGAGCTGCGACTTGGTCCGCGCGATCAGCCCGCAGGCGTAACCTTCGCGTCCGAGCCGTTGCGCGATATCGCGGCCGATTCCGCGGCCCGCGCCCGTAATCAATGCGACCCTGGTTTCTGACATGGCGCGCATCTTAGCTGGAAGCCGCGCCGCGGCCAACCTTCGCGGAAAACGCTGCGTGAGGCTCAACGAACTCGGCCCAGACCCTCCACCCATCGAAGAATCGCTCGCCAACGGGATGGCTCGTTACGCCGCAGAATGAGAGCGTCGAGGACCTGTGAGTCGGAGTTTCGAGCGAGCAGACTCTGGACCTGTCGAGTATCCCCCGCAACGCCGAGTTTGAGCAGCAATCCCTCGACGACGCTGGTTCGCAAACGCAAAAGCGCCCGCTCGAGTTCCGTATCGTTCACGGCGTAAACGCCTCCGCCGAATTGCCACTGGTCGGCATTAGGAGCTTGTAAAAGTGCTCCTCGACGGTTTGCAAACGCGCCTTGTACAATCCCTTCTCGCCGGGTCCTGTGCGATCATATACGCGCACAAAAATTCCGCACTTATGGGCCTGCGCCCACGCATACGGCTTGCTGGTGACCTCGAGAAACGCCGCCGCGTCCAAGTCTTTGTCAACGACAACTTCCTTGATTAACTGTTGTTCCTCATCCTGATGCGGTGGATTGTCATGAATGATGATTCCATCACTGACGAGCGTGACGTTGAAGGTGTACCTGATTTTCCCTTCGGGGGTCGGCCAGCATGGCGGCAATTCGGTACCGTTCCCCGCCGCAGCAACCTTGTCGCGTAAGTTTTGATTCTGGCCGCTCAGGCGTTGATTAGCCTGTTCGATCGCCGCGAGGCTGGCTTGACATTTTACCAGGTCGCCGGGCTCGGCCAGCCGCGCGTCATCTAGTTCAGCCCGAAGTGTTTTCTTGTCAGCTTCACAAAGAGTCAGTTCACGAAAGAAATCGTCAATTTTGTCCGGCGCTGCAGGAATGTGTGACCTGAGGTATTCATTTTCGCTGTGGAGCCGCCCCGCTTCTGTCGTAGCCGGGTCGGCTTGCGACCGGAGCTTCGGGATTTCGGCCAGCGCCGCCCGTTCTCGTTCATAAGACCCGGCGAACGCCAATAGCAGAACGAACAGAATCAGCACGAAGATTTCTGCGAGTGTCAGGCCAAGCGCCAAAGCCCGCCGATAAGCTCGGTTCTTTCGATCACTTTCCATCGTTGCCGAGCCGCTCGACGATCAATGAGGTCATCGAGACCAAGGCGCCGTGCACCTTGTTCACTGCTTCGACCGATTTGACGACTTCCTGCTCAAGCGCTTCGCGATGTTTCTTCACCAATTCCAGATTGGCGTTCCCCTCGGCCGCCAGCCCTCCCAACCTCTGTGCGAGCCCGCGCGAACTAGTCCCGAGTTGCACATTCGCTCCTGCAATCGCCGCGACCAAGGTCTCGATTTCACGACCGGCGTTTTGTAAACCCGGGCCAAGATCGACGAGCCCGTCCGCATCCCGCCTGATTCGGTGCACCTGCTCTTCCGCTTGCCGAGCGAATTCGCTCAGCGCGCCAATCGTTGCGCCAAACTGCCGCGAACGTTCTTCTTCTTCGACCGTGATCTTTTCAATCGCGCGCGCATGACGCGCCAAAATCTTGAGCGTCGGGGCCAGCTCCTTCTGCAGGAGATCCGGAGGCGCCTCGACGCTCTGCACTCGCTTCCATAGATGATCGAGCTCGACGCTCAACTGCGCAGCTCCTTCGTTGAGCCTTGCCAGAGTTCCGGAAAGTCCTCCCAATGCCCGCTCCACGGCGTCCCGTGCGACCGCCGCCTGATGGCGGACGTCGCCAAGTCCTTCCTGAATGGCGGCGCTGATTTTGCCGGTGGCGTCCTTGACCAGTTCGGTCATCGACTGGGATAGCCCCAACCGGAAGCCGTTCATGTCCTCGATTGCAGATAGAAGCTGTGCCTTAAGCTCGCCGCTGGCTTGCGCGAGGTCGATCTTCGATTTCAGTTCAGGTTCTTCGAGTTCATCACCGCGCCACTTATACAGCACGACACGGAGAGCCAAGCCGACGATGGTCGTCAAAATTGCGATACCAAAATTCGCTATGAGTTCATCGATCAGGTCGATTTGTGACGCAGAACGATTGCCGAAAAGACGTAGTGACCACGCCAGGCTGACCAGCGTGAATAACAAGCCGAGATAGTAAAGGTCGTCGCCAAGTTGATCTTCTCGATATATGTATTTTCCAGAGTTCAGCTCAAATGCCATGTAACCGAACATCAATAAGACCATCAATCCGGTCACGTACAGC
>JBOHWF010000404.1:0-15990 GCA_050736455.1 Binataceae bacterium (SeqCode)
TCCCGCGCCGACCGCGAGCACGGTCAGGGTGTGGCCGAGGCCCCATATAATCCCGATCCGCGTCGCCGCGCCAAGGCGGCGTTCACGGCTCAGGATCGTCGTAACCGCGATTACGTGATCCGGATCCGTCGCGTGCCGCATCCCAAGAATTAAGCCCAACAGCATCACGCCCAACGGCGCGAGCGGTCGGGCAATTCCAAAATTCATTTCAGCCTTCTCTCGTCGAGGCGCGCCTGACTGCTCATTCTCACACTCTGCCGCGCAGGACTCCGGCTACGATCAGCGACTGCAAGGTTAAGCCTGCTCTTACCACCGTGATGACTACGGACGAAGCCACGCAGCTGCTCGACCAGCGGACCGCGGCCGCCAAATCGGCTCAGGTAGAGTTCAGACGGTCAGGGCTTAGGAAGGATTGACGGGTTTGTCGGAGGCGGGAGGCTCAGTCGCGACGGTTTTGCTTTGCGTCGTTGCGGCCGGCGCTGCAGGATCATTCATCTCGCGCTTGAAGTCGCGAATCGCGCGCCCGAGTGCGGAGCCCACGTCACCAAGCTTGCTCGGCCCGAAGATGACCAGGATTATCACCAACAAAATCAACAGATGCGACGGGGCAAATAGGTCCATGCTCGTTTGACTCCGAACCCGTCCAGGTTATTCCCAACCTTCGCGACGGGTAGCTGTTCAGGCTGGCGTCTCATAGCTCGCCGCCCGAGCAATACTTCAGACTACCCCTCGTCGAGCACGATTGCCATCAGCCTCTCAGCTCGAACTACTTGATCTTGTCCAGCACCGGCATCAGGTATTTCTTGTAGGTCTGGGGATTCTCGGACATCGGGAAGTGGCCGATGCCCTCCATGATGATGCACTCGGAGCCCTTGACCTTTTCGGCGGTCTGCCGGGTCATCTCGGGCGTGCAGGCGAAATCATAGATACCGGTCATGAAATAGATCGGGACCTTGCCGTCGAGCTTTGAGCAGAGCTGCCGGAAATCGTGATCGATGCTGTAGAAATACAGGTCGCCTTTGAAGATGCCCGGGCCGCCCTGCGCGTAGTACCACCAGGTCTCTTGGCGGTACTCGAGCGGACTCTGCGGCGCCATCAGGCCATAGACCGCGGTGGCGCTGGCTTCGCCGCCATGGATATGCGGATGATGCAGCCAATCGAGCCACCAGCCCGGCGAATACTCGCAGGCTTCGACCGCGATCAACGCGCGCATGTAGTTGCTGTGATTCAACGCCAGATGGAGGCAAATATTGCCGCCCATCGAACTGCCCATCACGACCGGCTTGTCGAGCTCGAGCGCCTTGCAGAACGCCACGGTAAACTCCGAGTAGAATTTCGCCGTCAGCTTGTACTCTTCCTTCCACCAGTTGCGCGGCGGAATCGATTTGCCGTGGCGCGGCATGTCGAACGCGATGACGCGGAAGCGCTTCTGGATCTCCGGATCGTTGAGCTGATGACGCCACTCGCGGCCGTCGGTGCCGGCCGTGTGCAGGCAGACCAGCGGGATACCCTTGCCCGCCTCCTCGTAGTAAACGCGGTATTCCTCGCCCTGATAGGGCATGTAAATGTAGTGTCCAGTAACCGATTCGATTTTCGCCATTGCTTTTCTCCCGCCGCTCAGGCCGCGCGCATCAGATCGAGCGCCCACGCGAACGCCCGCAGGTTCTGCCACAGTTGCTTGGTGTCACCCTCGATCTTGAGGCGCCCGTGAAGCTGATGGGACATCGCGATGATGTCGTTGTACATCGGCGGCGGTTCGGGCTGGACGAATTTACCCCAGGTCTCGGCCGGGGCGCGGAGCGCGAACGCATAGCAGCTCTCGGCGCTGGTGCCCTGCTCGACCTTGGCGATGCTGCCGTCGCGGAAATGCACGACGTAGGCCTTGTCGCCGAACTCGAGCAGCACGTTGAGGCTGAAATGGCGGCCCAGCAGTTTGGCGACGTCGTCGCCGTTGACGGCTTTTTGCCAGCGCTCGACCCATCGAGTATCAAAATCCGGCATCTGTGACCCTCCCTGAAAAACACTTGCAGGCCCACCGATTCGACCAAATCGGTCGGGCTTCAGCGCGGAATTCTAACCATCGCCGCGGGACGATCGCAAGCGCGGCGTACTGGTCTGTACTGTTCATCGTCAGCTTGGAGCGGCGGCCCGAGCCTTCAGCGTGACCAGCGGCTCGCGTTGCGTGCCCGGGACATAGGGACGCGACCCCGGCTCGCGCTGGAACGGATCGACCAGCCCCAGCTCCTTGCCCATCTCACGCACCGCCGGCAGCACCTCCTGCCCGAGCAGGCGAATATTCGTCATCCGATCCTCGAAGCTGACCGGCCCCTGGCTCGCGAAAAAGCCGAAGACGCTCGGCCGCAGCGTCTCGAGGATGCGGCGAATCTTGGGCAGCACGGACTTGGGCGTCCCGGCAACCACCGCCATGCTCTTCTTGGTCTTTTCGTAGCGGCCGTAGATCGCTGCCTTGGCGTCTTCGATCGTGGCCTCGCCGCGCTGCAAACGTTGCTTCGTGCTGGCTTTCTTCGGAACGTCATCGCGCGCGCGGCCGAGTTGCTCCGCACTGATTCCGAGGGTGCCCGCTCCGGCGTCGCCGCTCACGGTCGCGCGCGCCAGCCGTCGCGTCGCCTCTTTCGAGTTGTAACCGGGTGGCAGGGTATGCTCGGGCCGCGAGAAGTTGACCTGCCCGCCGCCAAACAGATGACATCTGCCGAGCTCGTCGGCTTTCGCCTCGGTCTCGGCGCAAAAAACGTGCTGCAAGTAGCCGAAATTCTCAGGACCGGCGACGTAGCCCTCCTGCGCCGCGACGTCGCCGTAGAGATTCCACAGCTCAACCGTCGCGCTCAGGCCAGTGCCGAGGCCGAGGTAGAGGTAGCGATGCTTGGCGCACCACTCGACCGTTTCGGGACTGAGCACGCCTGGGATCCAGATCTGCGGGCGCGGCTTCTGATACGGCGTCACCCACGGATTGATAAAGCGGTAGTTGAAATGCTTGCCCTCCCATCGAAACGGACCCGGCCGCATCCAGGCAGCGAGAATCAGGTCATGGGCCTCGTTGAACAGCTCGCGATTGTAGGCCGGATTGGCGTTGTTGAAGATCTGCTCGCTGCCGGCGCCGCGCACCCATCCGGGCACCAGCCGTCCGCGCGAGATACAATCGATCGTCGCCAGCTCTTCGGCCACGCGCAGCGGATTCTTGAAGGTCGGCAGCGGGTTGCCGAGTAGCACGATTTTGACCTTCTGCGTGATCCGCGCCAGGATCGCCGCCTCGACATTCATCACGCCGCCCATGCAGAAAGGCGTCCCGTGATGCTCATTGAGCATCACCGCGTCGAAGCCCACCTCTTCGGCGTAGACCGCCTCGTCGAGGTACTCCTGATAGAGGCGCGCGCCGTTTTCACGGTCGAAAAATTTGTTCGGCAGGCCGAAGAAGGCGCCGTGCTTGATCACCTCGTCTTCGGGGACGTCGCGATACGGCCGCTCGGTGAAATACATCAATTGCATCGGAGTCGCTCCTTGGAGTAGGCGCCCGCAAAGCGGGTCGCCGCGGTTCTCAAACTAGTGATCACCCGAGCGGTCTTGCAAGCCCGGTGATTTTGCGTTTCGCTGATTCTGTGATGGCTTCCGCGTCGATTTCGCGCGCTGCGCCCGCCCGGCTACTACTCGCGGCCGTGCTCGCGGCGCTCAGCCTGGCCTTTCTCGGCTGCGGCGAAACTGCCACGGGGCCGGCCGCGAACGCCGTCCCAGTGACTCGCCTCCAGCGCCATTCCACCGCGGTCAACAGCCTGATGGCCAAGGCCAAGGAGGCGCCGCACGACAAGGTCCTGACGATGGAGCTCGAGTTCGCCAATCACGATCAGGCCGAGCTTGATCGCCTGACCGCCGAGGTCGAGGATCCGCACTCGAAACGCTACCACCACTGGCTCGATCCTGCCGAGGTCCACGCCCGCTTCGGCGAAACGCAGGACCAGTTCAACGCGGTCTTGCAATGGATCCAGGCGCAAGGCTTCGCCGTCATCGATCAGAGCTACGGCGCCAACGAGGACTACATCCGCTTCACCGGCACGGTAGCGCAGGCCGATAAGGCCTTTCAGGTGCACATCATGGAGCCGGAATATCAGCTTTACGCGCCGCGCGAGGACCCGGTCATACCTTCGCAGTTCAGCGGCGTCGTCGCCCGCGTCAACGGCCTCGACAACATCGGCTTCCGCGAGGTCGAATCCCGCTGATCAGCTGAGTTCTGCGCTAGCCTCGGGGTGATTCTGCCCGCAGAGTCTATGACCGCATCAGTTGTAATCAGGGGGCTTTGCCGGCGGGCCCAGGATGCTCCAACCCTGCGCCCGGGCGGCGGCGCAGCCTGCGGAAGCGCGTGCGCATCTGCTCGCGCTCCGCGGGCGTCATCTGCTGCCAGCGCTGGAAATTGTTGAGCACATGCTCGCGCTGCTGCGGCGGCAGGCTCTGGAAGCGCTGATAGCGCTGGGTGATCTGCTGCTGTTGTTCAGGCGGCAGGCCTTTGAAATGCTCGTAGCGAGCGCTCAACTCGGCGCGACGCGCTGGCGGGAGCTGGCGCCATCGGCGCAGGCCCTGCATGACGCGTGCGCGCTCCGGGGGCGGCAGACTGCGAAACTCGCGGAAGTTGCGCTGTACGCCGAGCCGCTCCTCGGGCGTCATCTGCTGCCAGCGCGAATAATTCTCGAGCACCCGCTGTCGCTGGTCCGACGTCAGGTTGGCCCATTCGTGCCGATGCTGGCGGATTAGTTTCCGCTCCGCGGCGCTATACGGAGGTCCGGAGTCGGGAACCTGCGCGCAGACCGGGCCTGCCGCCATGACCCCGATGAGCACGATCACGGCGCAAAACCCGGCGAAGAACTTCCGGCGGTTCATAGTTGCGGCGCTCCATGGGCGTCAGTGGACGGGGTGGCGTCAGTCGGCGTTGGGGCGGCGGCTGGGGTTGGAGCGGCGGCTGGGGTTGGAGCGGCGGCGAGAACGCCCGGCGCTTGCGCGGCCGAGCTGGCTCTGGCGCCTGCGCCTGCCAGATAGCCCATCTCATTGAGCGTGCGGATCTGATCCAGCATCGACGGTGCGGAGGTCGCGTCACCCGCAGGCGTCGGCGGCGGATCGGCGAATAAATCGAGATTAAGCAGCATTCGCAGCGGCGGCGATTGCTGCGCCGCGCCGCGTCGTACGCTGCTGAAAAATACCGCCGTGACCAAGGTCATCACCATGATCGTCCTACAGGTGGCGGACCTCGCCGGCTTTTGCGTCTGACGGTTCCAGTTCATCGAGGTGCTCGATGACTTCATAATTATCATTTTCGAGGAGGTCGAGCCGCTCGACCATCGGGTAGTTGCGCAGCAGACCGACATCGGTGCGGCTGATCATATCCTCGAACGCGAGCTGATCGAGCAACGGGCCGGCGCCGTTTGGCCCTCGAGGTAACACGATTAGCGAGACGATCGCGACCGCCGCGACCCCCGCCGCCGCGATCGCGGTCCAGGCGAAAATCGGTTGCCGCCACCAACGAGGCGCCGGCGCTTCCCGTGCCGCCAGTTTGCGCCGCAACTCGGCCCGAAACGCATTCCAATCCGGCGTCGGCAGCTGCGCGAGTTCGCGCGCAATCAACCCCAGCGTCCGTGTCAGCGTTTCCGCCTGCGCGCGGCACTCGCCGCAGCCCTCGAGATGGGCCGCGATCCGCGCCCGCTCGCGCCCGCTGAGCTCGCCACGCAAAAAGGGAATCAGGTCGGCTTGGGGATGGCTGCGGCGCATGGCTACTTTTCCCTCAAGGTCTTCATCAGGCGCGTGACGCCGCGATGCAGATGCACGCGCGCCGTACTCTCCGAACACTTGAGCACCGCGGCAATCTCCCGGCTGGTAAGGTCTTCCTGCACATGCAGCATGACGGCGGCGCGCTGGGCCGGCGATAATTGCTTGAGCGCTTCGTGCAGATTGCCGGCGGTCTGGCGGCGAATCGCTTCCGACTCCGGACCAGGCTGCTCCGAGGCCGGGTCGATCGTCGACTCGTCCGACGCTTCGCTCGGACTGGACATTGGCACGACCTTTCGCCACCAGCGATTGCGCCGCTGATGGTCGATGCAGAGATTGACCACGATTCGGTAAAACCAGGTGGAAAAGCGTGAGCGCCCGTCAAACCGATGGGCCGACTCGAACAGCCGGATGAAGGCCTCCTGCGCAACGTCGCGGCCGTCGGCTTCGTTAGCGAGAATCGAGCCTGCCATCCGGAAGACGCGTGCCTGATGGCGCTCGACCAGCAGGTCAAACGCTTCCGCGTCGCGGCCGGCGATTCTTCGGCACAGCTCTTCATCCGTAGGCTCCAAGCTCACCGGCCCATCTCTCTTCTACGGCTGCGGTCGTTGCAGTTCTCACCACTTGGCGCGAAACTGCTGGCCATAGCCGCCGTCGGACCGATGGTACTCTCCGTAAGCTCTTGGACGAAGCCAGCTTAAGATTTGTTTACCATCGAGCGTCATCCGCGTTGGAAACCCGCAGCGTCCCTTGATACCCCGCGATGACCGGTTGAGGCCATGAGGCCGATCGACTCGATCCAACCGTAAACGGAACCGAGCGGGTCTCCGTCCAAAGGTCTGAGCGGCGAGAGGCGCCGTCTCAACGGAGATGAAGAGGAGAGTCTGATGAAAACTGCGGGTAAAACGAGAAAGAAAGGGCTGCTTGCGGCCTTTGCAGCGTCGATTCTGGTCGGAGCTCTCAGCTCTGCCGCCATCGCTCAGAACAGTCCGGTGACCAATTTTGATTATGGCTACCTGAATGAGCATCCAGAGATCGCACAGCGCCTGGCGGGAAGTCCCGCGCTGGTCGATAACTCACAATTCATGGCCAACCATCCCGGCCTACGCGAATATTTTGCGAACCATCCGGAGGTCCGTTCCGAGATAAGACATCACCCCTACCGCTTCATGGCCGCCGAGGACCAGCTTAACAACTGGAACGGGCGTTACTGGCCGAGTAACTGGACTGGTGATTTCCATCCCTACCCGGTCGGCGGGTGGAATTCTTACAGCAACGCCTCATGGCGCTTCGATCATGGTTATCTCTCGGAGCATCCGGAGGTCGCGCAGCAGCTCTCGGAGAATCCTGCTTTGGGCGACAATCCGAATTTCATGGCCAGCCATCCCGGGCTGCAGGAATACCTGGAGAATCATCCGCAAGTGCGGGCCGATCTGCGACAGCATCCCTACATGTTCATGAGCCGGGAAGATCAGCAGAACGGCTGGCGCGAGCCGTATAATCCAAACACTTCGCATCCGCTGGCCAACACCGATCGTTATCTCGACCAGCATCCCGAAGTGACGCAGCAGCTCAATCAGAATCCGCGGCTGATCGACAATCCGCAGTATGTCGAGAGCCATCCCGGGTTGGACGGGTTCCTGGCGACTCATCCGTATGCGCGGCAAGAATGGAAATCGCATCCGTACCGATACGAGAATCGCGAGAATCACTACAACCAAACCCATTAGATGATGGTGCGGACCGCCGTTCGCTTTCTGCTGCTGCGATCGGCGATCCGCAGTGCTACTCGATCAACTTGGCCAGGGCGGCCGGGGGGTCGCTGCGAAAGATCATCGGCGCATGCGAGACCGGATGACGGAACTGCAACTCACAGGCGTGCAGCGCCAGCCGCGATTGCGGGCCGCTTCCGTATTTGCGATCGCCGACCACCGGACAGCCGGCGCCGGCCAACTGCACGCGGATCTGATGCTTACGGCCGGTCGCCAGCGTCAGTTCGAGAATTGAGCGCGTCCCACCGCGCCGGATCTGGCGATAGTGCGTGATGGCCAACTCGCCACCGCTCTTGACCCGCCGCACCTTCAGGGCAGCGTTTTCCACGAGTCGATCTTCGAGCGTCCCCAGCGCCTGAGGCGGCGCGCCCTCGACGACGGCCAGATAACGCTTCGTGACGTTTTTCCAGTCGCGCTGAAGGGCCGACTGGATCGGCGTGCTCCGCGCGAAGATCATCAGGCCGGAGGTCTCGCGGTCGAGCCGGTGGACGATGAAGGCCTGTTGATGGTGTGACTTGGTAGACGCTTTCAGAAACTCATTAAGTAGCCGATGAGCGGTACGTTCCTTTTCCCGCGCCGATCCCATCGCGAGCAACCCCGCCGGCTTGTCGATGATCGCGATCGCCGGGTCGAGATAAACGATCTTGAGCGTTGGCGATGGAGCTCCGCTTGGTCGCGGAGCCTCGTTGATCGTAACGACGTCGCCGGCCCGCAGTCGCGAATCATGCCGGAGATGCGTCTTGCCCTCGACGCTGATCGCGCCGGACCGGATCAAATTCTTCGCACGCTTGCGCGAGAGCCCGACCGGCAGGCTCATCAGACAGGGCAGCAGCTCAGCGGCCGTCGCGACGTCGAACCGTCTCACGCCCGCGCACGGTTCGCCGCACTCTGCACCCTTGCGGTTTGCTCTTGGCATCGCTCCTCGCTTCGGATTAGATCGCTGATCTAGCGCTCAGGGACCCGGCGATCCCGTTTCTGCGAGAGTGACGCAAAGAGCGTGCTGTTCATCGGTCAAAGTAGTCCAGTGCCATGGGGCGCGGGACCGTCGCAGATGTAGCGAATAGCCGCGAACCGGCCGGCATCGGTGCCGCAGCAGCCGTGGTCCCGAGTCGGACGGCGAGCTTGGTGAAAAAAATGGAAGAACTGGACAAAGAATTCCTGCTCGATCTCTATCATACGATGATGCGCATCCGATTGTTCGAGGAGCGCGTCCGCGACCTCGCGCTGAAAAACGAGATTCCGGGCTTCGTCCACGTCTCGATCGGGGAGGAAGCCAGCGCCACCGGGGTCTGTGCGGCGCTCCGCGACAGCGATCGCATCACCTCGACCCATCGCGGGCACGGCCACCTGATCGCCAAGGGCGGCCGGCTCGACCGCATGATGGCGGAGCTGTTTGGCAAGCGCGGCGGCTACTGCAAGGGCAAGGGCGGCTCGATGCATATTGTCGATTTCGCGTTGGGCATCCTCGGCGCCAACGGGATCGTCGGCGCGGGACTGCCGATCGCGACCGGCTCCGCGCTGGCCGCGGTAGTCTCCGGTCGGGACGACGTGACCGCCTGCTTCTTCGGCGACGGCGCGTCGAACGAGGGGACCTTCCATGAATCTTTGAATCTCGCTGCGGTCTGGAAGCTGCCGGTGGTCTTCGTTTGTGAGAACAACGGTTTCGGCGAGTTCACGCCCGCGCAAACCGTGACCTCGGTGCGCGACATCGCGCAACGCGGGCAGGCCTATGGAATTCCGGGCCTGATCGTCAACGGCAACGACGTCATCGAGGTCTATCGCTACGCGAGCGAGGCCGCCGCCCGCGCGCGCGCCGGCGAGGGACCGACGCTGCTCGAGTGCAAGACATATCGCTGGGAGGGGCACGTCGTCGGCGAGCAGGCCTTTCTCGGGGCTGGCGCCTATCGCGAGCAGGCCGAGATCGACGAGTGGAAGACCCGCTGCCCGCTCATCCGGTTTCAAAAATTTGCCGCGGCCTCCGGTCGAGTCAACGCCGCGGAGCTGAGAAAGATCGAGGAGGAAACCGCAGTCGAGCTCGAGGCCGCGGTCGCCTTCGCCCGCGAAAGCCCTTTGCCCGAAGCTGCGGAAGTCACCGAAGATCTCTACGCCTGAATAGCCGAGCGACGCGATTAACGGAGCAATCCGATGCCACTAACGACCTTCGTGCAGGCGATCAATCAGGCGCTCTTCGAAGAGATGGAGCGCGATCCGCTGACCTTCGTGATGGGCGAGGACGTGGTGCTGAGCGTCTTTGGCGCGACCAAGGGCTTGATCGATAAATTCGGCGCAACGCGGGTCCGCAATACTCCGATCGCTGAAGCCGGCTTTGTCGGCGCCGCGGTCGGCGCCGCGATGGCCGGGACGCGGCCGATCTGCGAAGTCGAGTTTGCGAGTTTCTTCTATTGCGCCTTCGATCAAGTGTGCAATCAGGCCGCCAAGCTGCGCTACATGTCGGGTGGACAGGCCCGCCTGCCGATCACTTTCCGCACGGTGTATGGCGCGATGGGCGGCGCTGCGGCGCAACATTCTGAAACCGTCTATGCGCAGTTCCTCAGTGTGCCCGGAATCAAGATCGTCGTGCCGTCAGGCCCTTCCGACGTGAAGGGGCTGCTCAAGAGCGCGATTCGCGACGACAATCCGGTCATCGTTTTCGAACACGGCGGGCTTGGCCGTTTGCGTGAGGAGATTCCGGCGGGCGATCACCTGGTGCCGCTCGGCAAGGCCGCGGTGAAACGTGCCGGCGACAACGTGACGGTGGTCGCGATCGGCGCGATGGTGCCGAAGACGCTCAAAGTCGCCGAGAAGCTCGCCAAGGAAAATATCAGCGTCGAAGTCGTCGATCCGCGCACGCTCGTACCGCTCGACGAAGAGGCCATTCTCGCTTCGGTCGAGAAGACCAATCGCGCCGTGGTCGTCGACGAAGGCCATCTGCGCGGCGGCGCGGCGACCGATATCGCGGCGATGATCGGCGAAAAGGGCTTCGATTTTCTCGACGGCCCGGTCCGGCGTGTGACCTCGCTCGACGTCCCCATCCCCTTCAGCCCGCCGCTCGAAAAGGCCGCGGTCGCCGACGAGGCGCGCATCGAAGCGGCGATTCGCGAACTGATCGGACATTAGGTCCGGCTGTCGCAGCACGCGCCTCCCGTATTTACGCGATGCCGATCGAAGTCACCATGCCCAAGTTCGGCCTCACGATGCATGAGGGCACGATCCAGCGTTTTTTCAAGGCTCCCGGCGATGCGGTGAAGGCGGGCGAGCCGCTCTACGAGGTCGAGACCGAAAAGGTTCTGTACGAGGTTGAAGCCCCGGCCTCGGGTACTTTGGCGGCCTGGACGCATGAGGAAGGAGCGATTGTTGAATGCGGTGGTGTGGTTGCATTAATTGCGACGCCGGGCGAAGACCTCGCAGCGCTGGCTGGGCGCTATGCGGGCAGCGCGGCGCGATCGGCGGCATCTGCGTCGATCGCGATAGCGACTGCGCCGGCGACCGCCGGCAACGGCGAGACCGCGGACGTGAATGCGGACGGGCGTCGCGCCGTGAGTCCGGTCGCGCGCAAGCTCGCGGCTCAGCTTGGCGTTGATTTGGGGCGAGTGATCGGTACAGGTCCTGGCGGTCGCGTGACGCGTGAGGACGTCGAAGGCGCTGCGCGCAATCCTGCCATGCGGACAGCCGCTGCGTCCGGCAACGGCGCCCCGCAAATGACGCTGCCCACGGCCGTGGACAATTCGTCGGCGGTGGCCAAGCCGCGTCTGCGCGGCACCCCGATGCGCGGGATGCGCAAGACGATCGCGGCGCGGATGCAGCAGAGTCTTCGCGAGACTGCTCAGCTCACGATCAGCAGCGAAGCCGACGTCACGGCGGCGGTCGAGCTCCGCAGCCGATTGATGCGCGAATTCGATTTCACTTACACCGACCTGATGATTCACGGCGTCGCGCGGGCGCTCGCGCGCCATCCGCGGATGAATTCGCGGCTGGCTGACGACGCGATCATTTCGCTGGCAGAGATCAATATCGGGATGGCGGTGGCGCTCGACGAGGGTCTGATCGTACCGGTGATTCGCGCGGCCGACCGAAAAGACCTGCGGGCGATCGCGCTCGAGACCAAGGAGCTGGGCGAGCGCGCGCGATCAGGCAGGCTTAAGCTCGAGGACGTGGGCGGCGGCACTTTTACGATCACGAATCTGGGCGCCTTCGGCGTCGACGTCTTCACGCCGATCCTCAATCTGGGCGAGGCCGGCATCCTCGGCGTCGGGCGCATTGTCGAGAAGCCGGCGGTCTATCGGGGCGAAATAGTGCGGCGCTCGATGGTCGCGCTATCTCTGACCTTCGACCATCGGATCATCGACGGCGCGCCCGCCGCAGCCTTCCTCCAGACCGTCATCGATGTTTTCAACTACGGCGACCGCTGAGCGCCGCCGGCTCAGTCTCGCCGTTCTGCTTGCCGCGATGCTGGTGGCGGGTGGCGTGGCGCGGGCGGCCTCGTCCAGGCCCAGCCCGCAATCGCTCGGCGGCCTGGTCGAAAAGGCGCCGGCTCCGAGGCCGATCGATTATGCGCGGTTGACGGCGGAGGCGACTGAGCTGCTGGCGCGCGAGATCCGGATCAATACCACCAATCCGCCGGGCAACGAACTGGCCGCAGCCAAGCTGCTCAAGGAAAAATTTCTGGCCGATGGCATCCCGGCGACGGTCTGGGAGCCGGCGCCGGGCCGCGGTATCGTCGCGGCGCGGCTGCACGGCACCGGGCATCATAGCGCCGCGGTCGTGCTCCTAAGCCATCTCGACGTCGCTCCAGCCAACCCCAAGGAATGGCAAGTCCCGCCTTTTTCAGGTGCGGTCCGCGATGGCGCGGTCTGGGGTCGCGGCGCGATCGACGACAAGGGTCCGGGTGTGATCGATTTGATGGCGATGCTCGCGATCAAGCGCGCGGGCCGGCTGCTCGATCGCGACGTCATCTTTCTGGCGACCGGCGACGAGGAAGCGGGTGGACGCGACGGTGCCGGCTGGATGGTCGAGCACGAAGCGGACGTCTTCGGCGATGCCGCTTATCTCCTCAACGAGGGCGGCAGCATCATGGTCCGGCCCAACGGGCGGCGCTACTACGGCGTTTCGATCACGGAGAAAACCCCGCTCTGGATCCGCCTGACTGCGCCAGGCCTGGAGGGGTCGGGCGCGACGCCGCCGGAGGAGACCGCGGTTACGCGTTTGGTCGCGGCGCTGGCGCGGATCAGCGCCTACCGCGCGCAGATTCGCATCATCAATCCGGTCCGCGACTACTTCAAAGCGATCGCCGAACTTGACGGCGGACCGCCGGCGTTGCGCGACCTGGGCCGCAGTCTGCGCGACGATCCGGTCTTCACCAAGCAGTTCGTTGCGACGCCGCGTAATAACGCGCTCGTCCGCGACACCTTCACCGCGACCATGCTCGAGGGGAGCCCCCAGATCAACGTCATCCCGGCCCGCGCCAGCGCTGCGATCGACGGCCGCCTGATGCCCGGTGAAGATGCGGCCGCGGTCGTCGCCAACCTGCGCCGGGTGATCGCGGACGACGCGATCAAGTGCGACGTGATTCTCAATTTTCCGTCGGCCACGTCACCGCGCAATACCCGCCTCATGACCGCGCTTGAAAAAGTCGCGGCGCGCGATCACGACGTAGTCGTGCCGATGTTGATCGCCGACTTTACTGACAGTCACTATTTCCGCGACAAAGGCCTGATCGCCTACGGCTTCATCCCGATCGAGTTGACGCCGGCCGAAGAACGGGGCGTGCATGGCGTCAACGAGCGGATGCCGATCAAGGAACTTAGTGGCGGCATCCGGCGGATGGTTGCGCTGCTCGAAGCTGCGGCGCGCTAGCGTCGCCCTCCACCCGGCCGGCTGACGAAAAAGCCGGGCGCCGGCGTCAGGCGCGCTGCGTCGTGAACTCCGGCATGATTTCGTTGACCAGCAGCTCGCCGGATTCTGGCGACGACGGGAAGACGATGTAATAGGTCGTCCCGAGCTCCTCGATGCGTGCGCGAAGCTCGCGGCGGACTTCGTCCGGCGTGCCATACAGCAAGACTGGCGAGTTGCGTGCGGCCTCGACGTTCGCGAAGCCCATCGCGGCTGCGGTGCGCGCGAGGGCGGCGTCCGCGTCGTGCTTGCTGCGCGCCAGGCTGACCATGCAGATGACGCTGAGCTCGACGGCGTCGTGAGCGCGGCCGGCGGCGGTGAGGAATTCGCGTAGCATCGCGATGCGGCGCTTGAGCTCGGGTTTGTCGAACTTCACCGCTGCCGCCGGGTCCTGGACGAAGTCTTTGCCATTGACGATGGGCGGAATCAAATTGACGATCTGCGCCTCGGCCGCAACCAGTTCGAGGATCTTGCGGCCCGAACCGCCGATCATGATCGGCGGATGCGGCTTCTGGATTGGGCGCGGATTGTTGTACGCCTTCTCGATCGAGAAATAGCGTCCGTGATAGGACGGCGTGTCCTGCGTCCACATCGCCTTGAGCAGTTTGATTGCGTCGGCGAGCTGCTCGATGCGTTCGAGGTTGCCCGGATAGGGATAGTTGTGCGCGTCGTATTCATTGCGCTGCCAGCCCGCACCGACGCCCATGATCAGGCGTCCGCCGCTCAAATGGTCGATAGTCGAGGCGATTTTTGCGAGCAACGGCGGCGGCCGGAACGACATCGCGGTCACGGCCGGCGCCAGGCGGACGTTTTTTGTGAGGCTCGCGATCGCGCTCAGCGTAGAGAAGCATTCGAGTTGCGGCGTCTGGGGCTTTGCCAGCGGCGAGAAAAAATGGTCGTTGATCGAAACCGAGTAAAAGCCATGCGCATCGGCCCATTCGGCCGCGGCGCGCGCCTGCGGAAAATCGCCGGTTGGCAGAAACAAGCCAAATTTGATGCTGTGCATTTTCCCTCGAACTCTCTCGTGTTCCCGTCCGACGCGCGGGGGCGTCAGATCCGGATTAGTTCAGCTTCATAGCCGACGCGCGCGTCGATGACCAGAGCTGCGGCTCCGCGGCGTTCACAAGAGGTCGATCGCTGAGCGGCCAATGCCAGTCAAGCCTCGACTGTGATCGGCTTCGGCGATAAGTTGGGAGGCCGGGGAGAAAAGCTATGGCAGCAACCATAATCGATTACGATCGGCCGTTTGTCGCGGCGAGCGCCGTCGCTGACGGTGACAATCTGTGGCTGAACGCACAGGAGTTGTCCGGCGGAACAGGCTGGGAGCTCAAACCGGAGGGGCTCTGCCTCGCCGAATGTTGCGTGCCGATTCCACCGGCGCGGAAGCGCGAGTTTGTGCGCGATGACGGGCGCGTCAACCTCGCGGCGCTGGCGGGGCAGATCGGACGGCCGCTGGTCCACGACGAAGCTCACGCCACCTGGCTGCTCGGCGAGGCGGCGGCGACGATCACCGAGCGGTCGCGCAACGCGCAGGCTCCCGACTTCACGCTCCCCGATCTCGACGGCAAGCTGCACTCGCTTTCGGACTATCGCGGTAAGAAGGTTTTGCTGATGTCGTGGGCCTCGTGGTGAGGATGCCGTTTTGATCTGCCCGTGTGGCAGACCGTCCAGGCAGAACTTCAGGAGCGCAATTTCACGATACTCTCGGTCGCCTTCGATACCGGCGGAAAAGCCGCGGTGGAAAACTGGATTCGGCCGCCGACGCCGATCGAGATTCCGCCGCCACTACAAGACGTGATGGGCTGGAGCGCCGATCAGTGCGCGCGCGCCGCGGCGCCGACCTATCCGTGCCTGATCGACGAACGCCACATCGTCGCCGAACTCTACAACATGCCCAATGTCCCGATGGCGGTGTGGATCGACGAGCGGGGCCGGATCGTGCGGCCGGCCGAGGCGGCCGGCGCGAGTGATGGCTTCCGCACAATGGATCGCGCGACCTTCCAGATGGCGCCCGAGATCGCGGCCAAGGGGAAAAGCGCCCGCCAGACTTATATCGACGCGATCCGCGACTGGGTGGGGAAGGGCGCCCAGAGCGCGTATGCGCTGCCCGCCGACGAGAGCCGCCGGCGGGTACCAGCGGCGTCGGCGACCGAGGCGCTCGCGATGGCGAATTTCCGCCTCGGCCAGTATCTATTCGAGCAGGGGCACAAGACGGATTCTCAGAAATATTTCGACAAAGCGAAACAGCTTTGTCCCGAACGATGGCATCTGGTGCGCCAGGCGCTCGAAATGATCGGAGTCGGCAACGCCTCGGGGCCGGAGTTCTTCGCCGCGGTCGATAGCCTCGGCGCGCGCCCGTACTACACCCCGGTCGAGTACCGGTCCAAGGGGAAATAGAGGCTCGGACCGCGATGAGGCTCAGATTCGTTTTGGAACCCGCGATCGGTTGAACTACCAAGCGTAGATCCTGAGCTATGATCACATACATGTTGCTTTCCGTCGGTCTCGACGTCGAAATGGAGCTGAAAGCGGCTGGAAAAGCTACAATATCGAGGGATCCGAATGA
>JBOHWF010000405.1:0-6769 GCA_050736455.1 Binataceae bacterium (SeqCode)
CGTCGGCAGAGCGCCTGATGAACGACGGTGAGCTTGCGACACGGCTCGAGGACGTGGTCGCGCGGAAGATCGGGCGGCCGGGAACGGTCCATGAACTTCAGCCGCTGACCGGCGGCGCCAATCGATCGACGTTGTCCTTCGATGCGGATATCGACGGCCAGCGCGTTCCGCTGATCGTGCAAATCGGCGTCGAGCGGCCGGACCCGGCGGCGGGAATCACGCCCGAGCTGCGGCCCGGCGAGCAAGCTCATCTTATGATCGCGGCGGCGGAAGTCGGCGTCCCGGCGCCGGCGGTCCGCGCGATCCTGGAGCCGGCGGACGGGCTCGGCGAAGGCTATATCACCGAACGCGTCGCCGGCGAGACGCTCGGCCCGCGCATCATCCGCGACGATCGCTTCGCTGCGGCGCGCCCGCTGATGGCGCGTCAGTGCGGCGAGATTCTCGCCGCGATCCATCGGATCGACTCGGCCAAAGCGCCTTTCCTGATGAGCCAACCGCCCGCTGCGCATATCGCGGCACATCGCGAGATCGCCGATCGCTACGGCTTTCGCTTACCCGCAATCGAGCTCGGCTTGCGCTGGGCCGCCGAGAACGCGCCCAAAGCTGTCCGCCACACAGTCGTGCACGGCGACTTCCGTATGGGCAACTTGATCGTCGATGAAACCGGGGTGCGCTGCGTGCTCGACTGGGAACTCGCACAAACCGGCGATCCGATGGCCGACCTGGGCTGGCTCTGCATCCGGACGTGGCGCTTCGGTGGCGCGGGTCCGGTCGGCGGCTTCGGCTCGCGGGAAGACCTCTTTACGGCCTATGAAGGGGCCAGTGGCGCCGCCGTCGATCCGGCTCACGTCCGTTTCTGGGAAGCCTTCGGCAATCTCAAATGGGCGCTGCACTGCTTGCGTCTGGGTTCGCGCGGGATCGACAACAACGACGTCGAGCGCTGCGCGATCGGACGGCGAATCGAGGAGCCGCTCTGGGATTTTATGAATTTGATCGAGAGCCGCGATTAGCGGCGAGGAAGGCCTGCAATGCCATCGAGTCTGCCCGACGCCCCGATCCTGATGAAGGCTGCCACCAAGTATCTCGAGAATGAGCTGTTGCCCGAGCTATCGGGCTATCACCGGTTCAAAACCCGTGTGACGATTAATGTCCTGGCGACGATTGGGCGTGAACTCGAACTGCGCGACGAGAATATCGCACGCGAACGGTCGCGGCTGAGCCGGCTGCTCGGCCACGAGGGTGACCTCGAGGCCCTGAACGAAGAACTCTGTGGCCGAATCCGCGACGGTGCGATTGCCGCGGACGACGCGGCGTTGCGCGAGCATGTGCGGGAATCCCTGCGGGAGGCCCTCGCGATCAACAATCCGCGATGGCTGAGCTGATCGGGAGCTCCTGAGCTCTCAAAACGTCTTCCCTCCGACATGTTCAGGTTATACAAAACACATCATAGCACGTCTTGACAAGATACAGACGTGAGGCGTTGATCTGATAGGCGAAACAGGTTTGCGCAATCTTCTTCATTTTCATTTGAACGCGGCTCCGTACACGCAGCTGAGCGTGATTGCACTGATTGCGTTTGCGCTGGCCGTGGTCGGGGTACCGCTTGCGAGGATGGTCGCCTTACGTCTGAACGTCGTGGCGCCGACGGATTCGGACTCACGCCACGACAGTCCAATGGCGTTGCTCGGTGGCGCGCCGATCCTCGCCGCGATTTTGCTCGCGCTCGGATCACTCACGGCGATCCCGCGCTGGATGCTGGTCGGGACGATCGGCCTATTTGCGGTCGGCCTGTTCGACGACGTCGTCGCGCTCAGCCCGAAGCGCAAGCTGGCGCTGCAGGCAATCGTGGTATGCGGCGCGCTTTCGTTTTGGCGCACTCCGCTTGACGCGCCGTGGCCGTTGGTGAATCAGGCGCTCGCCGCGGTGTGGCTGCTCTCGACGATCAACGCTTTCAATCTGATCGACGGACTCGACGGCCTTGCCGCCGGTATCGGCGTTTGCGCCGCGCTGGCGATCGCGATCCTCGGCGCGAGCCATCACGATTTCGTCACGGCGGGGGCGGCGGTTGCGATCGTCGGGGCGCTGGCGGGCTTTTTGCTTTTCAACGCGCATCCCGCCTCCATTTTCATGGGTGATTGCGGGGCTTTGCCGCTGGGATTTTTGCTCGGCGCGCTGGCGCTTGGAGCCGGCCGCGACGCCGCCGCCTCATCGCACATTCTGCGTTATGTGATCCCGATCCTGGTGATGCTCGCGCCGCTGCTCGACATGACGATCGCCAGCATCAGCCGCGCGATGACCGGCACGCCGGTGACGCGGCGGGGGCTCGATCACTCCCACCACCGCTTGCTGGCGTTGGGCCTTTCCGAGCGGGTCGCGGTGGGCGTCTGCTGGACCGTCGCCGCCCTGTCCGGGGCGTGCGCGATCGTGGCGGCGGCGATCCCGCCCGTCTACCTGATTTTCGCAATTCCGATCATCGCGGCGTTCTTCGGCTTGATTGCCTGCTTCATGATCGATCTTACGTTTGATGCGCGGCCGCCGAGACTGGTCGAAGGCCGGCTGCGCGCAGTCGTACGCTTCGCTCTGGACTGGGGCTACGAGCGGCAGGTGGCCGAGGTCGCGCTGGATCTGGTGCTGATCGCGGTGGCCTATGTGGGCGCGTTTTTGCTGCGGCTCGGTTTGGTGATCAATGATCAGACGGTCGCGCACTTAATCCCGAACGTCGCGCTGGTGCTCGCGATTTCCTTCAGCGCCTGCTCGATCACCGGTCTTTATCGCCGGGTCTGGCGCTACACCGGGTTACCCGACCTGGTGCGCGTCGCCAACGCCGCGATCGCCTCGGGGATTCTGCTCGTAGCGGCATCGTACTTTCTGCCGGTGATGCTTTCGGGCACGATCGCGATCCTGTTCGTGATCTTGATGTTTAATCTGGTGCTCTTAAGCCGCGTGTCCTTCGTTGCGTTTCATCGGGGAATCGCCCGGCTCGCGGATTTTTCATCGACGCCTGGCGCCAGCCCGACACCGGCCGCTCGCTTAAACCAGCGCGACGCGAGAGTCGCGCTGAGCAAGATTTCCGGCGTCCGCTAAAGGTCTCGCCTGACATCGGCGAGGTTGTTAGGCTTGGCGGCATGCCGGAGCACAAGACCAAGGACGACGGTTTGGAGCGCAACCCCGATAACCCATCGGCCGCGTCAGCGCGCATTCGCCCGCCGGTACATTTCGTCAAAAAGGGCTGGGGCAGTGAGCTCTGGCTCGCCAATGGCGAACTCTATTGCGGCAAAATCCTGCGTTTCGATCAAGGCAAGAAGTGCTCGCTGCACTATCATAAGCTCAAGACCGAGACCTTCTATCTGCACACTGGCAGGCTGAAACTGCGCCTCAAGGCTTCGCCCGAGGCCGCGGTCATCGAGGAGCTGGTGCTCGAAGCCGGGCAATGCATGGACATCCCGCCCGGCCTGGTCCATCAGATGGAGGCGCTCGAGCCGTCGGAGCTGTTCGAGTTTTCCACCCAGCACTTCGAGGAAGATTCCCACCGCCTCGTCAAGGGCGACTGAATCCTGCTCTGATTCCCAGACCCCGGGTCGCCGTCGAGCCGGACCGCTTTATCCCGCCGCTCGATGCGTTAATAATCAAGCGATTGTCGCAGACCTGAGGGAGCGATGGCGAAAGTTGCGCTGATCACCGGAGTCACGGGCCAGGACGGCTCGTATCTCGCCGAGTTGCTGTTGAACAAGGGCTACGAGGTCCACGGCATCGTGCGCCGCACCTCGAGCTTCGCGACCGGCCGCATCGATCATTTGCGCCGCGGCTACGGCGCGAGCGCCAGCGGTCTGCAGCTCCATTATGGGGATCTGGGCGACGCCACCGGCCTCCGGCGCATCATCGAGCAGACCCGGCCCGACGAAGTTTACAATCTGGCCGCGCAATCGCACGTGCGGATTTCCTTCGACCAGCCCGAATATACCGCCGACGTGGTGGGGCTCGGCGCGCTGCGCCTGCTCGAGGCGATTCGCGATCACAATGTCCGTCACGACCGGCGCGTGCGCTATTACCAGGCGGGCTCATCAGAAATGTTCGGCCGCGTGGTCGAGAGTCCGCAGCGCGAAACTACGCCGTTCTATCCGCGCAGCCCCTACGCCTGCGCGAAGTGCTACGCGCACTGGCAGACGATCAACTACCGCGAGGCTTACGGGCTGTTCGCCGCCAACGGCATCCTGTTCAATCACGAGTCGCCGCGGCGCGGCGAGAACTTTGTCACGCGCAAGATCACGCGCAGCGCGACCCGCATCAAGCTGGGCCTGCAGGACAAGCTCGGCCTGGGCAATCTCGAGGCGCGGCGCGACTGGGGCTTCGCCGGCGACTACGTCGAGGCGATGTGGCTGATGCTGCAGCAGGAGGAGGCGGGCGATTACGTCGTCGCGACCGGCGAGAATCATTCGGTGCGCGAGTTTCTCGAGTTGACCTTCGCCCGCCTCGAACTCGACTGGCGCAAATACGTCGAGCTCGACGAGCGCCATCTGCGGCCGGCCGAAGTCGACGTGCTGGTCGGTGACGCCAGCAAGGCTCGTCGGGTGCTGGGTTGGGCGCCGCGCGTGCGCTTCGAGCAGCTGGTCGGGCTGATGGTGCAGGCCGACCTCGAACTGGCCGAACGCGAACAACGCAGCCTCGGCCGCTAAGCTCCCGGAGCGGCCGAGTCCGCGAGGCGCCGAAACGATCGGGACTCGCCCCGAACCTGTGTTACAATGCGACGATGGACCGAGCCGCCGCCATAGCAAAGCTCAAAGAGCACGAGGTCGAGTTGAGACAGCTCGGTGTCGAGCACCTCTACTTGTTCGGTTCGACTGCGCGCGGCGAGGCAGACGATGACTCCGACGTCGATCTCTTCTTTGACCACGCTCTGGGGTCGCTCGGGCTTTTCGAATTGATTGACGTAAAGGACGCGGCGGCCCGAATCCTTGGGCGCAAAACCGACATCATGACGCGGCGCAGCTTGCACCCGGTGCTGCGGGAGCGGATCGAGGCATCAGCGCTGCAAGTGTTCTGATGGTTAAGGCTTCGCCTGTCCCACGCTTGACTGACATCGTTGAGGCCATCGAGACCATCCGGATCGAGATGGCGGGTGTCACACTCGAGGCCTTCGAACCCGACCGGCGCAAGCGCTGGATCGTCGAGCGCGGCATCGAAATCATCTCGGAAGCCAGCCGCCACCTGCTTGACGAATTGAAGGCCAGGCACCCAGGCATTCCTTGGTCGAAAGTGGCCGGTATCGGCAATGTGCTGCGCCATGATTACGAGCACGTTGCGCACGACGTGCTATGGCACGTGGTGCGTGACGACCTGCCCTCGCTGGAGACTGTCTGCCGGGAGGAGCTGGTGGCGGAACTCGCTCGCGAACGGCAGAAACCTGAACGTTCCTAGTGGCGGTCGCCGAAGATGGCGCGGCCGACGCGCACGATCGTCGCGCCCTCCTCGATGGCGATTTCATAGTCGTCGGTCATGCCCATCGAGAGTTCTCTAAGCGCAAGACCTGAGGCGGCGGCCAGGCGGTCGCGCAACTCGCACAGGCGCGCGAAATAAGTGCGCGCGTCGGGCGCCGTCTGGGGTGGCACGGTCATCAATCCGGCGATCTCGACCTGATCGCGGACGGCGTCGAGCAATGCCTCGGCGTCATCAGGGGCGATCCCGCTCTTGGCGGCCTCGCCGCCGAGATTCACCTCGATGAGTGTCCGCACGCGCGGCGCGGGCTGAAGCTTCAAGAGCAGGGCGCCCAACCGACGGCTGTCGAGGGTTTGGATAACATCGAAGGTTTGAAGCGCGGCGCGGGCTTTGTTGGATTGCAGATGGCCCAGCAGGTGCCAGGTGGAGTCGCGAAGCACGCCCAACTCGCGGCGCTTTGCGACCGCCTCCTGCACGTAATTCTCCCCGAAGTCGCGGGCGCCGGCGGCGTAGGCCGCGAGGAGCGCCGCAGGCGGCTGAGTTTTGCTGGCGAGCACGAGCCGGCACGAATCGGGCGGACGGCGGGCGCGCTGCAAGGCAGCTCCCATGCGGCTGCGCACTTCGTCGAGCCGGGCGCGGATTTCGGCCTCAGCGAGCATCGAGGCCATGGCGGCGCAGCGCGGCGAGCACCTCGCGCACCGGCAGACCCATCACGGTATCACGCGAGCCTTTAACGCTCGCGATGAAAGCCGCACCGGCACCCTGGATCCCATAGCTGCCAGCCTTGTCGAAGGACTCTCCCGTAGCGAGGTAAGTATCGATCGCGCTCGGGGTGAGGTCGCGAAAAGTGACGCGGGCGATCACTGGCGCGCTTTCCAGCAGGCGGTCGGCGCGCGCGATCGCAAACGCGGTCACAACGGTGTGGGTGTTGCCGGAGAGCGCCCGCAGCATCCGGCGGGCGTCTGCAGCGTCGAGGGGTTTGAGCAGGATGTCACCGTTAAGCTCGACGACCGTATCGGCGCCAAGGACCAGGGCCTCGAGGTGGCGGCGCGACACCTGCAAGGCCTTCTCGCACGCCATCCGCAGCGCGTAGGCGGGCGCGGCTTCGTCGTCGCGGCGGGTCTCGTCGATGCCGCTCTCGACGATTTGAAAAGCAACGCCGGCGGCTGCGAACAGGTCTCTCCGCCGCGGCGAGGCCGAGGCGAGTATCAGTGACGCGGGGGCCATGATTAGGGGCTGGGAGAAGGGTACATTATTTTCAGAGCCACATGCGTTCAAAGCCCGGAGCAAGGAGATTCGGCTGGCTGGCGGCGGCCCTGGGAGCGCTCAGTTTGGC
>JBOHWF010000406.1:0-6869 GCA_050736455.1 Binataceae bacterium (SeqCode)
ATACCACTTCGCGAACTGATCGGTCTCGGCGCGTTTGGTTTTCGCGCCGCCATGATGAGCAAAAAAGCCGCGCGCCAGCGGACTCCACGGAATCAGCCCCACCCCCTGATCGACGCACAGCGGATTCATCTCGCGTTCTTCCTCGCGATAGATCAGGTTGTAATGATTCTGCATCGAAACGAAGCGATGCCAGCCGTGCTCGCGCGCGGTGAACAGCGCCGTGGCGAACTGCCACGCCGCCATGCTCGAGGCGCCTAGGTAACGCACTTTGCCGGAACGCACCAGCGAATCCAGCGCCTCGAGGGTTTCTTCGAGCGGGGTCGAGTAGTCCCAGCGATGAATCTGGTAGAGATCGATGTAATCCATTTTCAGGCGGCGCAGTGAATTCTCGCAGGCTTCGATCAGATGCTTGCGGCTGAGCCCGCGCCGATTCGGCCCCGGCGCCATCGCGCCATGCGCCTTGGTCGCGACCACGATATCGTCGCGCGCGGCCATCTCGCCCAGCCAGCGCCCGGTGATCTCCTCGCTGCCGCCGATCGAGTAAACGTCGGCGGTATCGAAAAAATTGACCCCGGCCTCGAGCGCGGCCGCAAAATGCTCGCGCGCCTCGCCCGCGCCCAGCGCCCAGTCCCGGCGCATCGCCCAAGCCGGTTGCTCTCCGCCACCGTAGGTCATGCATCCCAGGCAGATGCGCGAGACCGTGACGCCCGTATTGCCAAGTTTTGTGTACCGCATGCCTCTTACTTAGCTCGTTTGACCGTTCATGCAAGACTGCGCGCTCTCGTCGCGAGGGTTTTTCACGCAAAAGCCAATCGCGTATTCTGGCTATCTGGATTCCCGTCAGTAACCCGACGAATCTCATTCAGCCATGGAGACGCCCATGTCCGATCGCGATGATGTCGTAGCCGCGAATCGCAGGTTTTACCGCGCGTTCGAAACCCTCGAAGTCGAAAAGATGGAGGAGGTCTGGCTGCGCGATCAGAAAATCGCCTGCATCCATCCCGGCTGGCGCAAGCTGAGCGGCTGGGGGCCCGTGATGCAGAGTTGGGAGGGCATCTTCAACAGCGCCTTCGAGATGAAGTTCGAGGTCCGCGAACTCGAAATCTACGCCAGCGCCGACCTCGCGGTGGTCATCACCGAGGAAAACCTGACCCAGCGCGGCTACGACGGCGGCGCACGCTCGCAGGTGATCGCGACCAACGTCTTCGCGCGGGTGGGGCAGAAGTGGCTGATGGTCTCGCATCACGGTTCGCCCGTGATGCAACCCTCGTCGGACGAGGAACCGCCGCTCCAGTAATGCGATTGGTTCCGCTGAGTTGATTGGAGCGGGCGGCTTTCTGATAATCGACGGCGCGGGCAATCGATTGTGTCAGGGGCGCGATCGGAGGTGACCAATGGTGCAAATCAGGAACGCCACCGCCGCCGTGATTGGAGCCGGCGACTATATAGGCGGGGCGATCGCACGGAAATTTGCCGCCGAAGGATTCATGGTCTTCGCCGGACGCCGCAACGGTGAAAAGCTCGCGCCGCTGGTCGCGGAGGTTGAAGCGCTCGGCGGGCGCATCGTCGCGCGCTCACTCGACGCCCGCAGGGAAGATGACATCGGGCTGTTTCTCAAGGACGCGGACACCCAGTCGCCGCTGGAGGTCTGCATCTTCAATGTCGGTGCGAATGTGAACTTTCCCCTCATCGAAACCACCGAGCGCGTGTTCCGCAAAGTCTGGGAGATGGCTTGCTACGGCGGCTTCCTGACGGGCCGCGAAGCCGCCCGGCTAATGGCGCCGCGCGGGCACGGCTGTCTTTTCTTTACCGGTGCGACCGCGAGTCTGCGCGGCGGCGCAGGATACGCTGCATTCGCCAGCGCGAAGTTCGGCCTTCGCGCCGTCGCGCAGAGCGCCGCGCGCGAACTCTGGCCCAGAGGCATCCACGTAGCTCATCTCATCATCGACGCCGGTGTTGACACCGCATGGGTGCGTGATCGGATTCGAGAGCGGGAAGGCGAAGCCGCTTTGGAAAATCTCAAGCCGGACTCCTTGATGCGGCCGGAGGCAGTGGCCGAAAGCTATTGGCAGCTCTACCAGCAGCCGCGTGACGCGTGGACTTTCGAGCTGGAAATTCGTCCTTTTGAAGAAAAATGGTGAAACGATGCTGCGGGTAGAATTTCATTTCGACTTCGGCAGCCCCAACGCCTACCTGAGCCATCTGGTGATTCCGGAAATCGAGCGCCGCACTGGCGCAAGATTCGAATACGTGCCGGTTCTGCTGGGCGGCGTGTTCAAACTTACGAACAATCGCTCGCCCGCGGAGAGCCTAAGAGGCATCCGCAACAAGCCGGACTACGAGCGGCTTGAGATCGAACGCTTCATCCGCCGCCACGGCATCACGCGCTTTCAGAGCAATCCTTTCTTTCCGGTTAATACGCTTACTATGATGCGTGGCGCGATTGCGGCTCGTTCCTTGCGCGTTTTCGAGCGCTACGTCGACGAGATGTATCGGCACATGTGGGCCGAGCCGAAGAAAATGGACGATCCGACGGTTTTTCGTCGCGCACTGACAGAAGCGGGATTGGAAGCCGACCGATTTCTTGAGTTGATTGGAGCGCGGGATATAAAGGACCAACTGCTCACCAATACTCAACGGTCGGTGGAGCGCGGCACCTTCGGCTCACCCACTTTTTTTGTCGGCGAAGAGATTTTCTTTGGAAAGGATCGGCTGCGCGACGTCGAAGAAGCAATCTCGCGGTCCTAGTGGGCTATTTATCGAACAGTACCGGGGCGCTTTCCGACAGTGCATATCTTTGGGCGCGATACGGACGTGCTGGCGCGCCACCGCCGCGAGGCTAAAGCTTCGCCGTTCAACTGTGCTCCGCGCACGGCCATAGCGTCCACCAAATCCAGAAGGGCCGCCTATGAACTCAACGAGTACAGCCTCTTGATTTCGCGAACCGGCGCGCAGTAGCAGTAAGAGCCTTTCGAGTGATCGCCTAAGACCGCGGAGGTGAGAGTGCGATGCTGCAAATTGCCGTAATCAATGAATCGACCGCCAGCTCCGACGCCGATATTCAAGCGATGGTGTCTGCTTTTGCGCAACAGTGGAACAACGATCTGCTGCCCATCTGGGGCGTCGATCAAGCTACTTTCAGTTTTGTGCCAAAGGGCGCGTCGCCCTCCGCCAGCGCCTGGTGGGTGGTTTTTCTCGACGACAGTGATCAGGCCAATGCGCTTGCCTATCACGATCTGACCAACGCGGGCCTACCCATTTCGAAGGTCTTCGTGAAGACCATCCTGGCCGACAAGGCGAGCCTGAGCGTCGGCGCAACTCACGAAATTTGTGAAATGGCCGTCGATCCCTGGCTTAACAGCGCCTATCAGGATCCGCAGGGTGTCTTTTGGGCGGGCGAGGTCTGCGATCCGGTCGAGGACGAGCAATACGCCTATCAAGCTGCGAACATCCTCGTGACCGACTTCGTCACGCCCAACTGGTTCGCGCATCAGCACGCGCAGGCCCAGATCGATTTCAAAGGCCATGCGACCGCGGCCTTCGAGGTCTTGACCGGGGGCTACGCCCAGAAGTTCGATCCGCAAAAGGGTTGGGAGCAGGTCACCGGCTCTCAAATGCGGGGTCGCATGCGCGCCCACGCCGCGATCGGGTCGCGACGCGAACGCCGCGCCCGTCAGTGGAAGACTTGGGAGCGCAGCCGCGCGAGGCGCTAAACCGCGCGCCGCGCCCGGCGCAAATGCAACTGCGGCGATCCCGAATGGATCGCCGCAGTCTGCGCAATCAATCTCGGGCGTTACTTGGACTCCTGCATGGCCTTGGCCAGAATCGCCGCGATCTCCGGACGAGTGTATTCCGGCGGCGGCGCCTGGCCGGCCCGCAACATCTCGCGCACTTTGGTGCCCGAGAGCAGCAGGCGATCGGCGTCGCTATGCGGGCAGCTCTTGTACGACGCCATCCCGAGGCACTTCGCGCAGTAGAAGGTATTCTCGAACATCAGCGGCGTGATCCCCATCTCCGCCGGCGCAAAGCGTTCGAACATTTTTTGCGCATCGTAGGTGCCGTAGTAGTTGCCGACGCCGGCGTGATCGCGGCCGACAATAAAATGCGTGCAGCCGTAATTGCGCCGGATGATCGCGTGCAGGATCGCCTCGCGCGGCCCGCCGTAGCGCATATGCGCCGGCATCACCGACAGCATCGCCCGCCCCTTCGGATAGTAGAGTTCGAGCAACACTTTGTAGGTTTCCATCCGAATCGCGGCGGGCACGTCGTCGCCCTTGGTCTCGCCGACCAGCGGATGAAGCAGCAGGCCGTCGCAAATCTCGAGCGCGGCCTTCTGGATATACTCGTGGGCGCGATGGGTCGGATTGCGGGTCTGGAAGGCGACGATTTTGCGCCAGCCGTTCGCGCGGAATTGCGCGCGCGTCGCGCGCGGCTCGAGCCGGTACTCGAGAAAAGTGCGTCCCGGAATCTCCTCGAGCAGCATGATCTCGCCGGCCAGGCACCACGCCGGCGTCGACGTGACGTTCTTGGCCCCCGGATGCGCGTCCTCGGCGGTGCCGAAAACCGCCTCCGCTTCCTTTTTGCGATCGACCCGGTAGGTCTCCGCCAGTTTCAGGATTGCAATCCGCGCGCCGGCGTCGGTGATCAGCGCGACTTCCTGGCCTTTTTTCAGAGACCGCGCGGTCGCCTCCTCGACGCCGAGCGTGATTGGAATCGACCATGGCACGCCCGAGGCCAGGCGCATCTCGTCGCGGCTGCGGAGGTAGTCGGCCTCGCCCATGAAGCCGGTCAGCGGCGAGAACGCGCCTGACGCCAGCATCTCAAGGTCAGCCAGGTCGCGCGCGCTGAGCGTTACCGCCGCCAGACCCTCGGCCTGCTTGCGCAGCGCCGCCCGTTCGCCCGCGGGCGCCTTGCGATCGACCAGCTCGCCGCCACCGTGCGCACTAATCGGATCCTGCGCGGGGCTCATCGGGCCACCTTGCCGCGGCTGATGAAATTCTTCTCTTCGAGAGTCGCGAGCAAAAGCGCCAGGCTCTGCTCTCGGGTCTCGATCCCGCTGTTGAGGACAAGTTCGGCGTGAAGTGGAGCCTCATAGGGGTCCGAGACTCCGGTGAAATTCTTGATCTCGCCCGCGATCGCCTTTTTGTAGAGTCCTTTGACGTCGCGTTCGACCAGTTTCTCAAGCGAGCATTCGACGTATGCCTCGAAGAAGTGATCGTGCATCTTGCGAACTTCGTCGCGCACGTCGCGATACGGGGAAATTGCCGCCGAAATCGCGATCACGCCGTTGCGCGCGAGCAGTTTGCAAACGTAGCCGATCCGCCGGATGTTGGTGTCGCGATCTTCCTTGGAGAAGCCCAAACCCTTCGAGAGATTGGTCCGCACTTCGTCGCCGTCGAGGATCTCGACGCGACGGCCGCGACTACGCAGTTCATCCGCCACCAAATTCGCCAGCGTTGACTTTCCCGACCCCGAGAGACCGGTAAACCACAGCGTGAATCCTTCGCTCATCTAGTCAAAATTCCCCTGATAGATTAGTTAAAGAGTCATGTAAGCTATATATACTAGCGACAGCAGGCAACTGCGTCGCCCGCCATAACGCCTGCGGACGAAGGCTTTTTCAGACCAGACCCTCTTCCTCGCTGAGACCGGTCAAGGTAGGTCTCTTGACTTCGGGGCGGAGCCGTCCGACCACGAAGAAAAGATAGAGCAGGTAGAAATCGAAGAAAATAACCGCGGCCCATACGCCGTAGGCTTGCATCGGCGCGAGCAACTTCAGGTCAATCAGCGTTCGAGCGAGGCCGAAGCCGACAATCCAGGCGTCAAAACTCATGCAGATTCGCCGGAAAGTCTCAGGCGGCATATATCTGAGCAAATAGGTGCCCAACGGCAGGCCCAGCAGAACTGCCGGCGCGACCGGCGCCACCAGCCGGACGCTCTGGGCACTAAAGAGGCCCATGAAGGCATAGACAATCGCGGTGAAAGTCGTCTCGAAAACCCTCACCGTACCCAGTGCAGCACGGAATTCCTCCTTGTCCAGACCTTGGTTGTTGAACATTACGGCGAGCGGCGGCCCGGAGATAGTCGTGGTCGCGTAGAGCGTCCCGACCCCCACTCCCAACGGAAACCCGGCCCGGCGCTCGGCCTTGATGCGCCGCTTGAAGCCCGCGGCCTGCAAAAAGATCAAGGGCAGCAGCACGACATAGGTCCATAGCTTGAGCCAGCCCGCATTCAGGTTGGTCAAGAGGTAACTGCCGACCAGGACGCCCGGAACCAATCCGAACAAGATTGGCACAACCCGCCGACGAACCGCGGTCAAACTGCCACGATTCAGAATCACCACCCACGCGTTGACCCCCAGTTCGATCAAAACCAGCGCCGGGCTCAACACCTTGTTCGAGAAAAAGAGCAGCGCGACGGGCACCGTCAGCGACGAAAAGCCATAGCCGAGTGCTCCATTGACCGTCGCGGCGAACAAGGCGATGCAGAAGAGGACGATGATCCCGCTATCCAGATGAAACACGCTCGTGCTCGATAATAGATGAGTTAATCAGTAATATAAGTAATATATTCTAGCGAGTCAAGCGAAGCCTTAAAGGCTAACTCCGCTTCAGTCTTATGAAACCTGCTATGCGCGTCACTACATCCTACCGCCGCGCCGTCGCGAGGCCAAGGAAAAATCGGCGTACGGCGTTGAATGGGTCGCATGGGATCAAACGGCGCGGGGCACCCGCGCCTTACAAACGATCTGGAGGTGTCAGGAAATCCGCGAGTTCAGGCAGAGAGGCGAACACGGCGAACGCGCCCGCTCCGATGAGGCGCGAACGCTGCGAAGGTCTGGCGGTGATGCCGTAGAAGCGGACGCGGGC
>JBOHWF010000407.1:0-3561 GCA_050736455.1 Binataceae bacterium (SeqCode)
GGACAGCAAAGAATTTCAACGACTGCATGGAACGTGAGGCTGGCGTCATCGCGTGGGTGCCGCCGATCGAACACCATTTCGCGCGCCCCCGCTCCGTAAGGGTCTGCTCATGCCATAGCCGAGGCCGAGGGCTGCGACAAAGGTCAACAATTCGTCGGTAAACGGAGACGATGCGATCGAAATCGCCAAGATCAGCATCAGGAACGCGAGGCACAACCGGCGCAAGGCCTCGTCGGCGGAGGTTGCACTCGGATCATGATAGAAAAGATACGCGCCACACGACACCAGGAAAAGCAGGTAGAAGATGACACCCAGCGCACCACCCTCGCCAACCAACTTTGCCCAGCCCATATCCTGGAGGAAGCCCGGCATATCCGGACTTCCTCCCCAAAGTAAATAGATCCCGTAGTCGTAATATAGTTGGCTGTAGTTGCCAAATTGATAGGCGGCCCCACTTCCGAAAGTTCCCCCTCCGGTTCCGAGCGGGAAATGCGCGGCCGCGATGCGGAAGGACGCGTCCATCATGGCGGCGCGTACATTGTCGATGGCATCGCTGCCGTAGTACATGCCGATATGACCCAAAATGGCGGTCCCCAGCTCCGTAAAATTAAGCACGAAAGCCGCAACGCCTGCCATCAACGCAAGTCCCACGCCGAGCGAACCAAATCCTGAGCGGGACGTGCGAAAGATGATCAGGAGGCCGACAAAGCATCCCACCGTCTCTTTGACCGCAACAACGAGACAGACAAACATGACAAACAGCGCGCAGAGAATAAGGTCAAGCGACCGCTTCCGCAGTCTGTAACGCGTTGCGGCAACGAAGGCGCCGAAGGCACTGAGCCATGCGACTTCGGTTTGGTGCATGAAAAGCCCTTGCGACTGCACAAAAACACCCTTCATCGACAGCTGATCGCCCTTGATGCCCACGCCCGTGCTCAGATCCTGTAAAATAAAAGGAATATTGATCAGGCATAGAATGATGATCAAAATAGAGAGATTTTCAAATACCTGCGCCGCGCTGCCCGTCCTCTTGAAAAGCCATGCAAAAGCAAACGTCATAATGGCGAGCTTGGAGTCAAGTGCAATAGTTATTATTGCGGCAATTGGTTGGGAAACACCCCTATTGGGGAAAATAATCGCTCCGAGTATAAGAACCGTCCAGTAACCAAGCATAGACAGGGCGGGGAGCCAAGACCTCCGGTCTTGAAGAAACAAAATAGCGAAGGGTAGCACAATAAGGCACGTAGTTTCATCGAGCGGCGAAGCCTCGTACTCCTGAGCCAACACAAGTCTGATGTAGTGCAGTGCCAAATAAAGATTGAAGAACCAGATCGTCGCTAATGCGCCGAAACGCGTGACCGGCATGTCGCGCCGCAAGCATTTGCGAACGGAGCGCCCGCCCGGATCGGACAGCGGCCCTCTGACAACCCCATAACTCGTTAGCTTGCGCAGGTTCACATCCCAAGCGGCATATTCGTCGAGGTCAGCGACGGTTCGATTCGAGACAAACTAACAATAGCTGTCTGAGCGCGGAAAAATAGTCATCCTTTGTGAATCTGGCCGCATACTTCCTTGCAGACACCGTGAGCGCGTTTCGCCGCTCCGGTTCGTTCATAAGCTTTTCGATCGCTTTGGCGAGGGCAGCGGGATGCCCGGCCTCCACGGCGATCGCCGTCACGTCATCAATCAGAGACCCCTCCATCCCGAGCACATCGGAAGCAACGACGGGGACTCCGGCCGCGATCGCGATCGAGAGTCGAGTCTGGCCGGCACTTCTCAAATTCTCCTTAAGGCAAAGGGCATAGATCGTGGCGCCGCCTACGAGTCGTTCATGGTCGGCGCGGGAGTGTTCGGGGAAAACTGTTGCACGCCCGTTCTTGTTGAGAGTGGTAACGCGCCGAAGGTCCTTGCTCCTGCACATGGCGATGAGAGGCCAATTGCCGAGCTGCGCCGCTTCGAAAAGCGTCTCCCAATCACAGGAATTGATCCCGGAGGCCATGACATATCCGTCTCTCGTCGTGCTGGTCGGATTGTGAACCTTGAAGTCGAAGTCCCACCCTGAAAGCGGCCACGGAACCGTATGGAGCACGTCTTCCGAAAGGCCGAAGCGCTCCACGAATATCGGTCGTTCCCGGTTGGTGAAAATCTGAACGGCTACAACGGACGCCCGCATACTGGGCCCGATGACATATTTGTAGAAAAGGAGGATGGCCGCCCCAAGGACGGGACCTTTGCTCCAAATAGCGGCATCGATGCACTCGAAAATGACGATGTTGCGATTGTGCAAGATCGCCTGCAGGACACAGATCAGGCGTCCATACTTAAACCAATTTGGCGCAATGAGCGCGAAATCCCGACCGAGCCAGATCAGAAGCAGCGCCCGCAAGACGGAAAAGCGCAGAAGAAAACGTGCCAAGCGCGGTCCGATCTTTTCCTCAACGTATTTCTCGAACGAGACCGCTATGTCATCCAGTTCCGAAAAATACCAAAAGTCGCATAATACCTGCCCTTTTTTGATATTCGGCATAATTGAATCAGCTCCCCTTGGTATCGTACGCGCGACGGCTTGCTTTCGGCGCACGCCAAGCTTTACCATCCGCATACGCCATCATTCTCGACACAAGGGCCTACCCGAAGTTAACCAACACCCCTTCGACCCCCCCGCCATCAGAGCAAGCGCCGGCTCAAGTAGCGTGTCATAAGTCGCTTAACAACGACGAATGCGATCCTAGTACCTTTGACTGAAATCATGACACACGCGACGATCGAAGTCCAACTTTCGTGCAGGCCCGCCCACGGCGAGGAACTCGGGTTGACCAAGATTTTGCCTTGACGAAGGGGAGCGGATTGGTCCGGCGCTCCGATTCGAACCGGACCCCAACATGAACGATAAAACCGGTTTTGGCGATATTACCGAAAGCGGCCAGATGATTCCGGTCGGCTTCCGGGGCGAAAATGGAATCTACGTTCATTCGATGGATCCCGACGATGATGCGCCAATCGTGGGCGGGCGCGAAATCTGGGGGGTTCCGCGGAAACTGGCGCGACCCAATCGCTGCCACGAAAGCGAGGTTCTCGCTGGCACGCCGCATTTCGGCTCGGTGCTCCATGGCGCCGGCGGCATGGGCTACAAGCGCAAGGAGCTGGACACAGGCCCGGTCCCGCGCGAACTGGCCTGCCCAAATTTCCTCATCAAGATCGTCTCGCATGCCGATGGTGGGCCGCGCATTTGCGAGCGTTGCGTTATCGCTGGCAAGTTGGCGGGCTAAAGGGCGCCTGAAGCGGACCGGCGGCGCTTCAATTATTTGCCCGTGCGATGGGCAATGTCGCGAAACTTCCGGTCTTGAATGTGCTCTTGGGCACTCATTTTGTCGCCGATGTGACACTTGGCATTGGCGAGGTCGTGCATGATTATTTGACGCGACGTCGAGAGGCGCCGGTTCAAAATCTTTCCCTCGCCGCGGAGCCCGCGCAATCAATGAAATGCGTCCGCCGCGCAAAGCGCGCCAGGACGATATTTTGGGACGAATAATTGTTAAGCGTTCCTCACTAGTGTAGAGT
>JBOHWF010000408.1:0-3832 GCA_050736455.1 Binataceae bacterium (SeqCode)
GACTTGAGTCCCGGACCATCGATGATCCGTGACGAAGACGGGCTGCTGACCGGCTACGTCTATGTTGACCTCGCGACCTCGGACTACGGCAGCTATGTTGATAATGCGCAGCGCGTCCTTGATCGACAGCTTCATCTGCCCGCCGGATACACTCTGAAATGGTCGGGGGAGTACGAGTTTCAGCTGCGCGCGCGCAAGCGACTGACGGTCATTTTGCCAATCGTTTTCGCTCTGATCTTTGTCCTGCTCTACATGCTGTTCCAGTCGGTTGCCGAAGCGACCGTGCTGATCCTTCCGACCGTGTACGCGATGACTGGCGGACTGCTGCTCCAGTACATGATGGGCTTCAACTTCAGCGTCGCCGTGTGGGTCGGGTATATCGCGCTATTCGGAATCGCAGTCGAGACCGGTGTCGTGATGGTGATTTACCTTCACGAAGCTCTGAACCGTCACACCGCAGCTGGCGAGCTTACTCATGAGAGCATCGAAGCAGCGGTCATCGAGGGCGCCGTCCAGCGGCTTCGACCCAAGCTGATGACGGTCGCCGTCGTGATGCTCAGTCTCGCGCCGATTCTCTGGGAGAGTGGGATCGGCTCCGACGTGATGAAGCCGATCGCGGCGCCAATCGTCGGCGGCATGGGCACCTCGACTATTCATGTCCTCATACTAGTGCCGGTGTTCTTCGCCATCATGAAAGAGCGGGCGCTGCGGAACGCAAAATAACGATGATTCAGAGCCGCCCTTGCCAACCGCTCGGCTGTCAACCCTCGCTTGTCAACCACCGCTCAAGTGTCAATCACGGTTGACAGAGATCGATTCGCATCAGACTGCGGTCATCCACACCTCAGTCTCTCAATTCCCACTAGATTCGGAGAATCGCTCGGAATCCGCGCGTGTGCGCGCGATTTGCGCTGGGATGGACCCGGAGACCGTCTCAGTTTCCCAGGAATGCCGAAATATCTGGGCAATCCTTTTGCGGAAATAGTGGAAATTCCGTCGGAAACCACTTCCCAAAACGCGCCCACGGAGCGATGTGAGTCGGGGGACGATCCGGCCGCAAATGCTTTCTCACTCGGCCGCCACCGAAGCAGTCGGATCCCCGCCGCCGAACTCATAGGGTTCCAGCGTCGACTGCGCCGCGATGCGGTACTTCTCCCACTTGCCACCACCGTAATAGGCGAGACTGCCCGGTTTCGCGTTGCCTTCACCGTTATAATAGGAGATGCAATCGCGCAGCGGCGCAGTCGCGAGATCGACCTCGCGACAATGCTCCGCATAGGCGTCTTCGGGCTCCTGGCGGACATCGACGATGCGCGCGCCGCGCCTCTGCATGGTCTGCAGCACCCATACGAGATAGTTCGCGTGCGCGTCGATCACGTCGGTAAAGTTGAAGCTGCCGCCGCCGCCTTGCGGACCTGTGACGATGAACAGGTTGGGGAAGCCGCGGCTATGCAGGCCGAGGAAGGTCTTGGTCCCCTCGGTTTCCCACTTCTCCTTCAGGGTGCGAGCGCCACGGCCGGTGATCATGTTGAAGGACGACGTGCCCATCCACTGGAACCCGGTCGCGTAGATCAGCACGTCGAGGGGATATTCGACGCCCTCATGGACAACACCACGCTCGTTGATCTCGGTCACACCGCGCGGCGCGGTGTCAACCAGATGGACCTGCGGCAGGTTGAACGCCGGCAGATATTCGTCGTGGAAGGTCGGCCGCTTGCACCCATACGGGTAGTACGGTTTCAGCGCCGCCGCAGTTTTCGGGTCCTTGACGATCGCGTCCACGCGCGCGCGGACCTGCTCCATCAGGCGGAAGCTCGAATCGAGCTGCTTCTGCAGCCGCTCCTCCGGGGTCAGGACACGGTCAAATTTCCTGGGCTTCCTGAAATCCTGGGTCTTGCCCGCCAGGTAGTCGTCGTTGGCCAGGACGGCGGCGCGGACTTCTGAGATCTTCGCGAAGCGCGCGCGCCTTGCCCGGGCCCATCCGGGCTCGTTGGCCCAAGCCGCCCGCTCCTCGTCTGTCGTCGCGCGCTGGTCACGCACGTCGATCGAGGACGGCGTGCGCTGGAACACGTAGAGCTGCCCGACAATCTTGGCGAGCTCCGGCACCGCTTGCACGGCCGTCGCGCCCGTGCCGATGATGCCGACCCGCTTACCGCGCAAATCGATATCGTAGTTCCAGCGCGAGGTGTGGAAGGACTCGCCCCGGAACTTCTCCATGCCGGCGATGCGCGCCAGCTTCGGCGTCGTCAGGATGCCGTTGGCCAGGATCACGAAGCGGGCACGCATCTTGTCGCCGCGATCGGTAGCGACGATCCAGCGCCCGGAGGCCTCGTCCCAGGTCGTCCCCTCGACCGTCGTGTGAAACAGACAGTGGTCGTAGAACCCGAACTTTTGGGCCATGTTCTGGCAGTGTTCGAGGATCTCGAAGCCCGAGGCGAACTTCATCGACGGAACGTAACCCACCTCCTCGAGTAACGGCAGGTAGCTGTAAGATTCGACGTCGCAGGCGATGCCGGGATAGCGGTTCCAGTACCAGGTCCCGCCAACATCGCCGCCCTTCTCGCAGAAACGCACGTCGGTGAAGCCGGCTTCGCTCAGCTTGTGCCAGATCAGCAGTCCGCCGAAGCCGGCGCCGACCACCAGGATCTCGCACTCGTCGTTCAGCGCTTCGCGCGGGATCGGTGGCTCGGAGTAGACGTCGTCCAGATATTTCTTGAAGTCGCCTTCCATGGACATGTAGTCGGCGGCGCCCCGGCGAGCCTCCTTGAACGCGCGGTACTTGGCCTGCTCTTCCGCATTGAAGGTGGCGCCCGCCGGCAATTCCGGCAGCTTCCTCAGTTTCTGATCAGTAACGACGGAATAGCCCTTGCCGGCAATCTTTTCGGACGCTTTGGCCGCTCGCGTGTTGAAGGCCTTCATGCCTGTCTCAGGGTCGATCCGGACTGCCGCATTCATTTGAGTTCCTTCTGAGTTCCTTTTGGTGAGCTGTTCTTTTAGAGAAAATGACGCCTTTACGGCGGCAACTCCTCAATGCGCGATGTGCTATGCGCGGAGAGCCTGAGCGTTACAAGCAGCTCCAGCAATGTTCAGCATCATTCAATACTATACAATACTATGAGTGAGATCCGATATAGGATTACGGTAGTTCGTACGGCTCAATGCGTCAAGCAATGAAACCAGTAATATAAATCCTGCCGTCGGCGTCCGGGGTTAGGGCCAAGACCCAGCGAAGAGAGTCTCTTCAGGACTCTGCATCACCGCTGCGGGTGACCGCGTCGACGATTTCCATCACGTCGAGGGCCTGGACCTTCTCCTGCAGCTCTTTGGCCTTGATGCCGTCGCCGAGCATCGTCATGCAGTAGGGGCAGGAGACGGCGATGACCTCGGGGTCAGTCTCAAGGGCCTGCTCGGTACGGAGCAGATTCACCCGCTTATCCGGGTCTTCCTCGATCCACATCCGCCCTCCGCCAGCACCGCAGCACATGCCGAATCTACGATGGCGTTGCATTTCGTGAACCTTGGCCCCCGCGCGGCTGAGCAACGTCCGCGGCTCGTCATATACGTCGTTGTAACGGCCGTAGTAGCAAGAGTCGTGGTACACGGTCCGCTTCGGGAATTGCGGGGAGATCTTGAGACGCCCCGCAGCGAGCAATTGCTGCACGAGGTCGGCGGCATGAATGACCTCGTACGATCCGCCGAATTGCGGAAACTCGTTCTTGATCGTGTTGAAACAGTGGGGACAGTTCACGATGATCTTACGAACTTTGCAGTTATTGAGGGTTTCGATGAGCGTCTGGGCCATCGTCTGGTAGAGGTACTCGTTGCCGAGCCG
>JBOHWF010000409.1:0-7286 GCA_050736455.1 Binataceae bacterium (SeqCode)
TGCGGTTTCGAGGTCACGGATATGCTCTTTGGCCCGTTCGACCTTTGCTATGATCGGCGCGATTAAATCTTGAGACACGGTTTAAGCTGCATGCCAAAACGAGAGACCCCCACGCCAACGCAAAAGACACCGAAGGGCCATGAGATTCCCATCCCAAAGCGGCGCGACTTTGCTCGCCTTGTAAAAAAAGCGGCGCAGCCATTAAGGCCGCGCCGCCCGGACAAGAAGAGTCCTGAATGACGATTGCCGGTCGCTCCTATGATTGTAGCGCCACGCATACTCGCTCACGTAAGACTGCAAATGCTTAGTCGAAACGCAGTGGTAAACCCCATCGATTCCGCGCTTGACGAGCGACCAAAATCCTTCAAGCGAATTAACGTGCACGTCGCCCTCGACATAGACCTTCGCCGCGTGATGGACGCGCTTGTGACCGAAGCCCATTCCGGTGAGCGGATCATAAATGGTTGCTTCGTCGGAATAGACCATCGACGAGGGCAATACTCGTTCGATGACGTTCGGCAGTATTGTGCGCTTGGTCGTGTCGGTGAAGACGCGAGCCACTACCCTACCGCCGCGCTCCATCGCGCCCCACACGGGCTGCTTTCCAACCGACCCGCGCCCCGCGCCGAAGCGCTTGTTGGCGTGCTTGTTCTTCTCCTTGCCGCCGTGGAACATCTCATCGACTTCGACGGTTCCGGCCAAGTCGCGAATATCCTCTTCGCACAGCGAGCGGATCTGCTTGAACATGCGCCACGCGGTTTTGTAGGTCACTCCAAGCTCACGCTCAAGTTGTTTTGCGGAGATACCACATCGAGTGCTCGCCATCAGGTACATCGCGTAGAACCAGAGATGCAGCGACGTGGACGACTTGTGAAAGATCGTCCCGGCGGTCGGGTGCACATGCTGGCCGCACGCGGTGCACGTCCACGACTGGCGTTGCTGGCGCATCGGGTAGCGCTGAAACGGACGAGTAACGTCGCACTTAGGACAATGCGCGTTCACGCCATCCGGCGAGCGGCGGTCGCGCCAGAGTTGCTGCAAACAGGCGTCGTCATCGGGATATTCCCCCATGAACTCCCTGAAGGAATAGGCCGATTCGGAAGACGCTCTGCGCGTGGGTGATTTCCGATCTTTCATCTGCATGAGAAGAAGGATAGCAGAATGAATCTAGACAGTCAAGGGATAGTGACCTATTGCTACGACTAACTGCCGGTCTGTGACAAAATCCCGACTAGCCTGAGTCCCTCACTTGCGCCGCCGCCGCGCGCGCGGCGGCGGCCAGCAGCCGCGCCAGCGCGGTCAAATCCTGCTCGTTGTAGAACTCCAGCTCGACCCGCCCCGGCTGCTTGCCCCGCCCCATCACGAAGCGCACCTTGCGCTTGAGCGCGCGCTGCAAGCCCTCCCCCAGCGCTGCCAGATTGGGGTCGATCGCGCGCGCTGCCCGCGGCGGCCGCCCGCGCCGCGCGCTCGCGATCGCCTCCGCCTCCCGCGACGAGGTCTTCGCCGCCGCCATCTTGCGCGCCTCAGCGAGCTGCGCCTCGGGCGACTTCAGCGCCAGCAGCGGCCGCACCTGCCCGCCGGTCAGCTCGCGCCGCCCGACCATCTCGAGCACCTCGGCCGGCAGATCCACCAGCCGGATAATGTTGCTGACGTACGAGCGGCTCTTGCCGATCCGCGCCGCGATCGCGTCATGGAGCAGGCCGAATTCCTCGCTCAGCCGCGCAAAGGCGCGCCCCTCTTCGACCACGTTGAGGTCTTCGCGCAGCAGATTCTCGACCAGCGACAGCTCCAGTGCCGCGCGATCGTCGAGCGCGCGCACGATTACCGGCGCCGCCTCGAGCCCGGCTAGCCGCGCCGCGCGCAGCCGCCGCTCGCCCGCGATCAATTCGTAATCCGCCCCGGCCGGACGCACGATCAGCGGCTCGATAATCCCCTGCGCCTTGATCGCCGCCGCCAGCTCTGCGAGCGCCTGCGGCTCGAAATGCGCGCGCGGCTGAAACCGCCCGGCGACGATCCGTTCGAGCGCGACCAGCAAAAATCCGCCATTCGCGGCCAGCTCCGCCGCGCCCTCCGCGATGTCGGGCGCATCCCCCGCGTCGAAATTCCCCGCCGGCTTGAAGCCGGGCCCCTCCGTCATCTGCAGCAGCGCGTCGAGTCCCCGTCCGAGCGACCGTCGTGTCATGTCCCCCTCCTGCCCCGTTCCTCGCCGCGGGCAAATAGCGCCCGCAAGCTCCAGGTTTTCCGATCGGCCGCGCCGCCCTTTTCAGTGGATTCCGCCATCCGCGCTCCGTGGTCGCGCTGATCGCTCGAATCGATTGCGCGCGCTGTCGCGCCGTCGCCGCGGTCTGCCGTCCCGACCCGCGCGATCAGCTCCTCCGCGAGTCCCCGATAGGCCTCGGCGCCAGCCGACTTCGCGTCGTATTCCATCACCGCCAGCCCGTGACTGGGGCTTTCCGAGATGCGCACGTTGCGCGGGATGACCGCCTGGAAAATCTCGGTCGGCAGATGCTTCTCGACCTCGCGCGCGATCTCAGCGCTCAGCCGGTTGCGCGTGTCGAACATCGTCAGCACCACCCCCTCGATCTTGAGCCGCGGATTCAGCTCCTTGCGCACCCGCGCGATCGTCCCGAGCAGCGCCGAAAGCCCCTCGAGCGCGTAATACTCGCACTGCATCGGCACCAGCACGCTGTCGGCGGCCACCAGCGCGTTGAGCGTCAGCAGCCCGAGAGAGGGCGGCGTGTCGATCAGGATAAAGGCGTAATCGTCGCGCACCGGCTTGAGGATTTCGCCGAGTCGCCGCTCCCGCCCGGCCATCGTGGCGAGCTCGATCTCCGCACCGACCAAATCGGGTCCCGACGGCGCCACAAAAACCTGTTCGCGGGCTTCCCGCAAAACCTTGGCGATCGGCACGAACGTCATCAGAGCTTCATATATTGTAAGATGTGATTGTTTAACTTTAAACAGCTCAGATGAAGGCATTATACCAGATGAGGCATTACCTTGGGGATCCAAGTCGACTAACAGGATACGTTGAGTGGGCGACGCGAGGGCGATCGCCAGATTGATTGCGGTCGTGGTCTTGCCGACGCCACCCTTCTGATTGGCGATAGCGATTAGCCGCCCCATTACTTTTCACCAGAACAAAACATCGTTTGATTAGAATTGAGCGCGGGCTGCGAAGAATGTTTCACGTGAAACATTCTGCTCTGCGAACCGCGAAGTCCGTGCTCCGTCGTCGCCCGCCACGGCGAAATCGGTAAGTTTGCGCCCGCCACCACCCAGGCACGATGTTACATGCGCAATGTTTCACGTGAAACATTGCGCACGACGATAATGCACAGCTCGCCGCCGTCCCGGCTTGTCGGCGCATCATGGGCCAGCCGGATCGGACGATGTCAATCGCTAAGCTTTCGCCAGATCGCCAGGATTCGAGCGGCCGCGAGGTTCCCGCGCGGGACTTGGTACGAGATCGTGAGGTGCTCCACCGGCCCGGGAAAAACGGCCACCGGAGGGAGCGGCTGCTCTGCGCGGGCGTACAAGATGGCGCGACGACCCTTGCGCAGTCTGGCGGCCGCGGTGCGGCAGAAGACTTCCGGCTTTGCGAAGGCTCTGCCCAACACCAAGTCGAATGTTTCACGTGAAACATTCTCTGATCGATCAGGGGATAGCCCGACAGCGGAGGGCGTTCGTTCTGGCCGGTGAACAAATGTTTCACGTGAAACATTGGTTTCGTCGCCCGGGAGCGGCGCCGCTCCGCTGTCGCAGCTCGTGCTCGATCGAGCTGCCAACGTTTCACGTGAAACATTCTCCTCGAGACCCTGAATCGCGACGTTGCCGAGGCCCATTTCGGCGGCGGCGACCCGCAGGAAGCTCGCCCGTTTATGCCGCCCCTCGGCCAGAGTGAAAGGAGCGTCGCAGGCGGCCGCAAGGATCAAGCCCGGAAAGCCGGCGCCACTGCCGAGGTCAAGGACGCGCCAATCTGGCGCGAAGCAGCCTTCGAGAATCGCGCCATCCGGCTGAGTCGCAACGGTCAGCGGCGCCAGACTGTCGATTACGTGAAATGCCAGCTCAGACGGATCCTGCGGATGCGCGGTCAGATTGGTGCGCGACCCCCATTGCGCGAGGATCGCCGCGAAGCGCTCGATCCGCGTGAAAAAATCGACCCCGGCGGGCGGCGAAAACCCGATTTCCCCGAGATGGTTCTCGACCCGACTGCGGGTTTCGCGACCGACCACTTCGGGATTCACGCGGCACCCGGGCTCGTTGATAGAGCAACAGCCGCGACGCCGGAACAACAGAGCGTGTTGGCGGTGAAAGAATGTTTCACGTGAAACGTCTGAATCGCCTGAGAGCGCGGTGCCATCGGCGCCCCGGCGGCAGCGATCATCCGCGACGGCTATGCAGATGGACGGCGAGGATCGAGACCGCGGCGGGCGTTATCCCCGGCATCCGCGCAGCCTGACCCAGCGAGCGGGGACGCACCCGCGTCAGCCGCTCGCGCGCCTCGGTTGAAAGGCCGGGCACTGCGGCAAAATCGATCACCTCGGGAATCAGACTCTCTTCGAGCCGCTGGAAGCGGGCGATCGCTTCGGTTTGGCGGCGGACGTAGCCGGCGTATTTGATCTCGGTCTCAAGCTCGGCGGCGGCATCAGGGCTCAGGCTTGAAACGCGACCGAGCAGGGTCAGAATCGTCGCATAGGAAAGCTCCGGCCGCCGCAGCAGCTCGACGGCCCGGGTCGGTTCGCTCAGCGCCGCGGCGCCGGACGCCACGAGCGTCTCGTTCACAGCGTCCGTCGACGTGACCAGTTCCGACTTGAGCCGAGTAATTTCTTCGGCGATGGCCGCCTCTTTGGCCCGAACCCGCGCGCCGGCCTCTGCGCCGAGCAGGCCGAGTCGCTCGCCGATGGGAGAGAGTCGGCGGTCGGCGTTATCCTCGCGCAGCGCGAGCCGGTACTCGGCGCGCGAGGTGAACATCCGGTAGGGCTCGCCGCCGATACCGCGCGTGACGAGGTCGTCGATCATCACGCCGATATAGGCTTCGTCGCGGCGCAGGATCAGCGGTTCCGCGCCGCGCACCTTGAGCGTGGCGTTGATGCCGGCGATAAGCCCTTGCGCACCGGCCTCTTCGTAGCCGGTGGTGCCGTTGAGCTGGCCGGCGAAGAAGAGGCCCTCGACGAGACGGGTTTCGAGCGAAGCGCGCAACTGGGTCGGGTCGGCGAAGTCATACTCGATCGCATAGCCGGGCCGCATGATTTCGGCCTGCTCGAGGCCGGCGATCGAACGCACCATCGCGAGCTGGACGTCGAGCGGGAGGCTGGTCGAGAGGCCGTTGGGGTAGACCTCGACGGTGTCGCGCCCCTCGGGTTCGAGGAAAATCTGATGGCGTGGCTTGTCCGCAAAGCGCATCACCTTGTCTTCGACCGAGGGGCAGTAGCGCGGGCCGCGGCTTTGAATCACGCCCGAGTAGATCGGGGAGCGGTCGATCGCGCCGCGGATAATCTCGTGGGTGCGCGCGTTGGTCCAGGTCAGATGGCACGGAAGCTGGCCCTGTCCCAGATGTTTCGTGCGAAACGAAAAGGGCGGCGGCGGATCGTCGCCTGGCTGCAGTTCCAGGGCCGAAAAATCGATCGTGCGGGCGTCGAGCCGTGGGCAGGTGCCGGTCTTGAGCCGGCCGATGCGGAAGCCGAGTTCGGCCAGATGCTCGCTGAGACCCATCGCGGCGAAGTCGCCGGCGCGGCCGGCGCTGTAGTTCTTGAGTCCGACGTGGACGAGTCCCTTGAGGAAGGTCCCAGTCGTCAGGATCACGGTGCGGGCTTCGAAGGTCTCGCCGATGGCGGACTCGACGCCGTGGATATGGGATTTTGAACGCAGCTCGCAGACTCGCCTGCTCGGCTCCGCTGGCGCTCCGCCTAGTGTCCCGTCTTCGAGCAGCAGGCGTTCGACGCTGGCCTGGCGGACTGCGAGGTTGGGCGTGGCCTCGAGCACGCGCTTCATGCGGGCGCGGTAGGCGGCCTTGTCGGCCTGGGCGCGGCGGGCGCGGACGGCCGGGCCTTTGCGCGTGTTGAGAAAGCGGAACTGGATGCCGGTTTCGTCGATCGCGCGAGCCATCTCGCCGCCGAGCGCGTCGATCTCGCGGACGAGCTGGCCCTTGCCGATGCCGCCGATGGCCGGGTTACAGGACATCTGGCCGATGTGGTCGAGGTTCAGGGTCAGCATCAGGGTGCGCGCGCCCAGGCGGGCGGCGGCGAGGGCGGCTTCGATGCCGGCATGGCCGGCGCCGACGACGATCACGTCGTATTTTTTACTTTTTTCACTGCTCAAAGACACGGCGCCCTCCGCCGTCGGGCTCTTGCTCGATCCAACAGGGAATGTTTCACGTGAAACCGCGCTTTTCAATCAGGTGCAGCGGGTTTAACTGACCGGTTTCGAACGGACTCTGTTGCTAGATGTAGTGTCTTGCTACATCTTGATTTCTTTCACAGGCTGCGGGTTCGTATACGCCCAGACCGGCCGATGAGCGCCGCCAGCGATTGTCATCTTCTGGCGTCTGAGCCGCGGCGGACGTGCTTGGACCAGAGTTAATAGCGGCTGCGATAAATCCGTGCGGAGCAGCCGATGACCCTTTTCGGAGGCGGCTTGGACAATGTTACCGCTGGTTCGTGGTTCTGCAAAATAGTTTTCTTCAAGCAATCCGTCGAGTACCGAACGCGCACCGCCGCCATTTCTTGTAGCGCTCTGAACTGAAGAGCCTTCTTCTGGATTTGAGCTGCTCCTTCCTTTTGACCGATTTGGTCGCCGGGGCGGTGACGGTCGCTCCGAAAATCCAGCCGCAGCTGCCCCTTCCCCACGGTTGGTTATGTAGTACGCATCTGTTTGGTCAGGGCGGGACGCGAGCCATCCTGCTTGGATCGCTCTATTGATATCCCGCGACAAGTTTTTTGGCGCGGCCTCGCCAGCCGCAACAAATAGGTCCCGGATATTGCGGGAAGTAAATGATTCCGTCTCCTGTGCACGAAGGTAAAGTCCGAGCGCGGTAATCTTCGATGGGTTCGCTTTCGCACCAGAACGATCAAGGTACTCGCGGGGCGACTCGCCAAAATTGCCGCTGACGGAAGGTGGGGCAACAGGCGCCTGCCCCCCCGGCGCTGTCGAGAACATCGTCTGCACCTTGGGTCCAAGCAGAACTCCAAGGATTCGCAGAACCAGAGGTTCCTCGACGTCTCGTTTCAGGCTCATGCCCGGCCCTTCGATCTGGATAGTAAAATCTGACATATGCGACCTCTTGT
>JBOHWF010000410.1:0-10383 GCA_050736455.1 Binataceae bacterium (SeqCode)
CGCGTAGAGAACCAGGGCACGCGGTTTGCCCGGAATATTCGAGCCCATAAACCAGGAGGTGGTGTCGCTCAAGAGCGTCTGCTTGGACAGCTCGATCGTGTGCTCGACCCAGGCCTGTTCAGCCTCAGGCGTTGGCGCGACGCGCTTGAAACCCTTATCCCGGACATAAGAGATGCAGTCGGCGATCCATTCGACGACCAGCTCGCCGCACACCGGGTAGTTGCAAAAGGCGGAGTTAATCGCCATGAAGAAATTCGGGAAGCCGGCAGTCTGCAGTCCCAAATAGCTGCGCGGCCCCTGGGACCAGGTGTCCTTGAAGGTTTTGCCGCCGGGGCCGCGAATATCCATCCGCGTTAGCGACCCACTTACGGCGTCGAAGCCGGTCGCATAGATGATGACGTCAAATTCGTAGGTTTTGTCACTGGTCTTGATGCCGGTCGGCGTGATGCGCTCGATCGGCGTTTCGCGAACGTCAACCAACAACACGTTATCGCGATTGAACTGCTCGTAATATCCGCTCTCCAGCGGAATGCGCTTGGAGCCGAACGGATGGTCCTTGGGGACAAGCTTTTCCGCGACCACCGGATCCTTGACCCGCTCGCGGATCTTGTTGCGGACGAACTCGGCGAAGTCCTCGTTCGCCGCACGATCGGTCATGATGTCGTGGAAGTTGGCCAGCCACTTCGAGAACCCGGGTTTCGCCCACAGCTCTTCATACAGCGCGAGCCGCTCCTCTTTTGGAACTTTCAAAGTGTAACGGTAGTCGAAATCGTAGATGAAGCCGGTCGGAGTCTCGCGGATTCGCTTGTGAATCTCTGGATACGTCTCCTTGAAGCGGCGCTGAGTCTCAGGGCTAACCGGTCCGTTGCGCAGCGGCGCACAGTAATTTGGCGTGCGCTGGAAGACGGTGAGTTGGGCGACTTCCTTGGCGATCTCCGTGATGAGCTGGACGGCCGTCGGCCCCGTGCCAATAACCGCGACGCGCTTGCCGGCGAGGTTCACATGCTCCTTGGGCCAACGACCCGTATGAAACGTTTCGCCTTTAAAGCTCTGAACCCCTTCGAACGGTGGCGTGAAATCGGCTGAGAGGATTCCGACCGCCGCGATCAGATATTGGCATCGCGCCCGCGAGCCGTCCTTGAACTGGACATCCCAGCGATTCGCGCGTTCGTCATAAACCGCGCCAGTGACCCGGGAATTGAGCTGAATGTCCGGACGCAGGTCAAACTTGTCCGCGACGTAATTCAGGTAACGCTCGTTCTCCGGCTGGCCAGAGAAATGCTCCTTCCAGTCCCACTCCTGCAGGAGTTCCGGCGAGAACGAATAGCCGTAGGTCTCGCTTTCGGAATCGAAGCGGCAGCCCGGGTAGCGGTTCCAATGCCAGGTGCCGCCCACTCCGCTACCGTCGTCGTAAAGCCGGACCGACAGTCCGAGCTGGCGTATCCGGTAAAGTTGATACAGGCCGGTAACTCCGGCACCGATGATAACAACGTCGAATTGATCTACTGGTTGCCTGACTGCTGCTGGTGTGGACTCGAGCGCGCTCGCCATTGGACCCTCCGTATTTCCACCATTTAGGTTGGAATCATTATCCGCGACAAAACAATTTTCGACGGACAATATTTACCGTCGAAACCAATCAGTGTCAAGAAAACCATCTAGCCTTTGGGCAGGCCCAGCACCCGCTCGCCGATAATATTGTGCTGAATCTCGCTGGTGCCGCCCGCGATCGTCATCATGCGCGCCCCGAGCATCCGATTGCTCCACTTCCCACCCTCGCGCGCCCCCGCCGCGTCCCGTTCGAACTGGCCGTAGGGTCCAAGCAATTCCATCGCAAACTTCGCGATCCGCAGATTCAGGTCGCTCACAGCGAGCTTGCTGCCCGAGCCTTCCGCCCCGGGCGGCAGTCCCTTGAGCCGGCGGGTGAGCTGGCGCAGGTTGGTGTAGCGCAGCGCCGCCGCTTCGCAACTGAAGCCGGCGATCTTCTGCCGCACGCTCGAATCGTCCCACGCCGTGCGGCCGTCGCGCGAAGTCAGACGCGCGATTCCCGCCAACTCCTTCAGCCCGCTCATCGTGTCGCGCACCTGCCCTGAGCCGATACTGCTGCGCTCGAAAGCGAGGGTGGTCACGGCGACCTGCCAGCCCTGATTTTTCTCGCCGACGAGGTTTGCCTTCGGCACGCGCACGTCCTCGAAGAAGACCTCGTTGAAACCGCGATCGCCGGTCATCTGCACCAGCGGCTTAACCGTCACACCGGGACTGTGCATATCGACCAGCAGATAGCTGATGCCCTTATGCTTGGGCGCGGCGGCGTCGGTGCGCGCGAGCAGGATGCACCAGTCGGAATGATGCGCGCCCGAGGTCCAGACCTTTTGGCCGTTGACGACGAAATCGTCGCCATCCTCGACCGCGCGCGTCTGCAGCGAAGCGACGTCCGATCCGGCATTAGGCTCGGAATATCCCTGGCACCAGATCTCGTCGGCGGAGAGTATCTTCGGGACGTAGCGTTTCTTCTGGGCCTCGCTGCCCCAATGCATCAGGGTCGGACCCACCAGAGCGACGCCGAGGCCGTTGACCATGGTCGGCGCCTTGATGCGCCCCAACTCTTCGCCGAAGACGATACTCTGTTCGAGCGTCGCGCCGCGCCCGCCGTACGCTTTCGGCCACGTGATCCCGACCCATCCGCCGGAGTGCAGCCTGCGATGCCACGCGAGGCGGCGCCGGTAGCTTTCACTGTCCGCCTCGAAAAATTCCGCGATCTGATCGTCGTCGGCGCGGGGCTCGGGCCGGTTGACTTCCAGCCACGAGCGAAACTCGCGCCGAAATGCCTCCGCCTCTTCGCTGAAGGTAAAATCCATCCATCGCTCCTGCGAATAATCCTCTCATCTTATGGTTTCGGCGTTGTGGATGGCCAGCACACTCGAGCGGCCTCGGCGACTTAACCTGCGTCGACCCCCGAAACGGCGCCGCCGCTTGCCTCATTTCATCCACTCGACCCGCGCGTCGGGCACACAATCGAGCGCGGGTATGTAGGGCTTGAGATCGAGTAGCGGCGTCCCGTCGAGACAGTCGAGCCCGCTGACGACTATGGTGTGCGCTTCAAGCTCGAAAAGTTTGACCGTGGCGATCGCGATCGGATTTGGTCGCATCGGCGAACGATTGGCGAAGACGCCGCGCACCTTCCCGTCCACGCGCGTCGCGATCCGCAGTACCGCTCGGTTCGCCGCATCGAGCCAGTAGAGCACGATCAGATGGCTCGCGGCTTCGATTTCCTCCAGGGCCGGGAGGTATTTCCACAGCAGCTCGATCCGGGTGCGTGCGGTCACTTCGGCTGGACTGCTCGGACACTCGGCGAGTGTGCGGTATGGCGTGCGCAGATGACCGATCGTTTGCAGTTTCATGGAGCCTCTAAATCGAACCACTTGTGGGTATCCTCTCCCAGAGGATAGGATACGCCGATGAACGAGAGCAAGCTCCATCAGAGCCATCCGGAGATTCTCAAGCGCCTGCGCCGCGCCGAGGGCCACCTACGCAGCATCTGCACGATGATCGAGGAGGGCCGCCCCTGTCTCGACGTCACTCAACAGCTGCACGCCGTCGAGAAGGCGATTTGTCAGGCGAAGCGCACGCTCATCCAGGACCATGTCGGCCTGTGCCTCGAACAGGCGATGGGACCGATGCAGCGCGAGCAGCGGCAATCGCTCGCCGAGTTCAGCGAGATCACGAAGTATCTCTGAGCGGCACGATGCCTGACACCCCGGCTGGTTTGCTGATTGCCGCAGTCGGCGCGGTCGGCGTGCTGCACACGATCGTCCCCGACCATTGGCTGCCGATCACGGTGTTGGCGCAGCGGCGGAACTGGACCATGCGCGAGACCGCGCGGGTGGCGATGCAGGCCGGCGTTGGCCACGTCGTCTCGACGTTGGCGATCGCCGCGATTGCCTGGGTCGGCGGCGTCGCCGCGGCGCGTCGCTTCGGCGGCGCCGTCGATACCGCGGCAGGGCTGGCGCTGATCGGGTTAGGCGCCTGGATGGCGCTGTCGTCATGGTGGGAGCTGCGCTCCGACGACCGTCCGCACCTGCACCCTTCGGATCCCCCGCATTTTCATTGTCAGGAAGGAGATGAGGATGCGGCAAAGTCGCGCACCACGCTCGTTCTAATCCTGGGTTCTTCTCCGATGGTCGAGGGTATCCCGGCGTTCTTCGCCGCGGCCAAATACGGCGCTGCGCTCTTGGTTACGATGAGCCTGGTCTTTGGCGCCGCGACGATCGCGACCTACGTTGCACTCTGCATCGGCTCGATGGTCGGATTTAGACGCGTGGCGCTAGGCCGCTTCGAGCGTTATGGCGAAGTGCTGAGCGGCGGCTTTATCGCGCTGGTCGGGCTCGTGTTTTTGGCGTGGCCGCTGATTTAGTCAGCGTCCGCGCGGTTGTGAAGGCCCCGCCGACTTGAGCTAAGCTTCGGGCCGGGCGAGGTGCAACGATGAGCCAGACTAGCGAGCGCGCCGCGGGCGCGAAAACTTCGCGTTCCGAGTCCAGAGACAAAGCAACGCGGCCCTTCACCGGGCGCGAGTTCCTCGAGAGCCTCCGCGACTCGCGCGAGGTCTGGATCTATGGCGAACGGGTCAAGGATGTCACCGCGCATCCGGCCTTCCGCAATTCCGCACGGATGCTCGCGCGGATGTACGACGCCCTGCACGATCCGGCCCGTCAAAGCGTGCTGACCTGTCCGACCGATACCGGTAGCGGCGGCTTCACACATAAGTTCTTTCGCGTGCCGCGCAACGCCGCGGATCTGCTCGCCAGCCGCGACGCGATCGCGGAGTGGGCGCGCGTCTCCTACGGCTGGATGGGTCGTTCGCCTGATTACAAGGCCAGTCTCACCGGCACGCTCGGCGCAAATACCGAATTCTATGCGCCATATCAAAAGAACGCGCTGGACTGGTATCGCAAGGTTCAGGAACGCTGCCTCTTCCTGAACCACGCGCTGATCAATCCGCCGGTGGACAAGAGCCGTCCGGCGGGCGACGTGATGGACGTGTACGTCCATGTCGAGAAGGAGACGGACGCCGGGGTGATTGTCAGCGGCGCAAAGGTGGTCGCGACCGGCTCGGCCCTCACCCACAACAACTTCATCGGCTACTACGGCCCAACGCCGCTGGGGCGGCCCGAGATGGCGCTGTTCGCGATGATCCCGATGGACTCGCCCGGGGTCAAGCTCATCTGCCGCTCCTCGTACGAGCTCGCAGCCGCGACGATGGGCAGCCCATTCGACTATCCACTCTCCTCGCGCGTGGACGAGAACGACGCCATCTTCATCATGGACAAGGTGCTGGTGCCGTGGGAGAACCTTTTCGCCTACCGCGATCTGGAAAAAGCCAACAGCTTTTTTCCGGCCTCGGGCTTTATCCCGCGCTTCACGCTGCACGGCTGTACGCGCTTCGCAGTCAAGCTCGATTTTCTCGCGGGACTGATCCTGAAGGCGGCCGAGGCGATCGGCGCGATCGACAACCGCTCGGCGCAGGTGCAGGTCGGCGAAGTGCTCGCCTGGCGCAATATCTTCTGGGGCCTGTCGGACGCGATGGTGAAATCGCCCGAGCCGTGGGTCAACGGCGCGCTGCAGCCCAACACGAACTATGGCATGGCGTATCGATTTCTCGCGACCATCGCCTATCCGCGCATCAAGGAGATCGCCGAGCAGACGATTTCAAGCGGCCTGATCTATCTCAATTCGCACGCAATCGATTTCAAAACGCCGGAGCTGCGGCCCTACCTCGATAAATACCTGCGCGGCTCGAACGGCTACGACGCCGTCGAGCGGGTCAAGCTGCTCAAGCTGCTCTGGGACGCCGTCGGGAGCGAATTCGGCGGCCGGCACGAACTCTACGAGCGCAATTACGCGGGCAATTACGAAAATATCCGGCTCGAGAATCTGCCGAGCGCAGTCGCGACCGGGGATACGGTAAAACTTAAAGCGTTTGTTGAAGGTTTCATGGCCGAGTACGACCTCGACGGCTGGCTCGCCCCGGATTTGATCAGTCAGCGAGACATCGCGCGGGTCAAAACGCGCGCCTGAAGGAGGCACCCGCGTCCCGCCGAGAATGCGCTCGCCGACCATGCAGTGCTGAAACCTGGTTGCTGCGCGCTGGAATCGTACGGCACTTTGTAGGAAAGACGCTCTCTATATTCCTGATGCGAACTCGGGCGCGGCCGCCAGACGTGATTGGTGCCGGCCGCGATCGTGCCGCCGCGCCAGCGGCATCGCTGACTTGCGGATCATTGATAATCAACGTATTTTGGTCTTACCGTATCTTACCGAGAGGCCATTGACGTTTCATGACAAAAACCCGGCTTTCCTCAAAAGGGCAAATTGTCCTGCCCAAGGCCATGCGTGACGGCCGTCGCTGGCCGCCCGGCACGGAGTTCGTTGTGGAGGAGACCTTTGAAGGACTGGTGTTGCGGCCGGCCAAGAAGCTCGCGCCAACGAGCCTCGAAGAGGTGGTCGGCTGTTTGCGCCATGCTGGCAAGGCCAAGACGCTTGCAGAGATGGACCGCGCGATTACCGCCGAGGTGAAAGCTCGCCATGCTCGCGGTCGATACTAATATCGTCGTCCGGCTGCTGACCGCTGACGATCCGCGGCAGACGGCGCAGGTCCAGCGGATATTCGCGCGCGAAAGCGTCCTGATCCCAAAAACCGTGATGCTCGAAGCGGAATGGGTTCTTCGCCGCGCGTACCGCTTTGGCTCTGGGCAGATCGGCGCAGCTTTCACGCGCCTGATCGGGTTACCCAACGTGGAATGCGAGGATGCGCCCGCGGTGGAAGATGCAATTCAATGGATGCGTGGCGGCCTCGACTTCGCCGATGCGCTCCATCTCGCATCGGCCCGGCCCGCCGGCCGCCTCGCGACCTTCGATCGCAAGCTGATCGCCCGAGCACGGAAGATTGCAGACGTTCCGTTAGTCCGCGCCTGAACCGACGGTTATCCCTTCGGGAGCCCCAACACGCGCTCGCCGATGATGTTGTGCTGGATCTGATTGGTGCCAGCCGCAATCGTGCCGCCGCGCGCGCTCAGCATCCGATAAAGCCAGCGGCCATCGTCGATTGACTGCGGAGCCTTGAATTCGAGCTGGCTGTAGGGGCCAAGCAGTTCCATCGCGAACAGCTCGATCCGCAGATTGAGCTCGGTCACGCAGAGCTTCATCATCGAGCCTTCGGGACCGGGTGGCTGTCCGCGCAAGCGGCGCGTCAACTGGCGGAGATTCGAGTACTTCAGGGCCTCGGCCTCGCACTTGAACCCCGCGATTTTCTGGCGCACGCCGGCGTCCGCCCACGCCGGATGGCCGTCGCGACTGATCCGACTCGCCAGCGCGGCGAGCTCATCGATCACCGCGATAATCGGTTGACCGCCGCCGCTCATGCCACGTTCGTACATCAGGGTCGCGATCGCCACCTGCCAGCCCTGGTTCAATTCGCCGACCAGCAACTTCTTGGGCGTGCGCACATCGTCGAAGAAGACCTCGTTGAAGCCCGTCGCGCCGCTCATCTGCACCAGCGGACGCACCGTGATACCGGGCGTCTTCATATCGACGAGGAGATAGCTGATCCCGCGATGTTTGGGGGCTGCGGGATCGGTTCGGCACAGCACGAAAGCCCAGTCGGCGTATTGCGCCTGCGAGGTCCAGATCTTCTGCCCGCTGATGCGGAAGTAGTCGCCGTCCTCGACCGCGCGGGTCTGGAGCGAAGCGAGGTCGGAGCCGGAGTTCGGCTCGGAATAACCCTGACACCAGATTTCTTCGCCGCTGATGATCTTCGGCACGAAGCGCCGCTTCTGTTCGTCTGTTCCCCACTGCATCAGGGTCGGCCCGACCAGCGAGGGACCCGAACCGATGAAGGGTAGGGGAGCGTTAACGCGTTGCAGTTCCTCGTGATAGATGATCGACTTGAGGATGCTCAGGCCGCGGCCGCCGAACTCACGCGGCCAATCGACGCAGGTCCAGCCGCCCGAGGCGAGCTTGCGAAACCATCCGAGCTTGCGACGCCAATCGTCCTCATCCTGCTCGAAGCCGCCGGCTAACGACTGGATCGATTGGTCTGGCGCGTTAACTTCCAGCCAGGCGCGCAGCTCCCGCCGAAAGGCCTCGTCCTCGTCGCTGTAGTTGAAATCCATAAATAGTATGCTTCTTCGGTCCGCATCAGTCTAAACGAGCCAGCGCCGCCAGTCACACGGGTGTTACGAAGCCGGCTTACCCTGAAGCAGGATGAGGACGCGTCTACGGAAAATCTCGGCAGACCGCCGCGCCTACTGGGAGGCGGCCGGCTGGCGCATCGCGACACTCGGATTCGCGCAGCAGCGCGGCAGCTTGCCGGCGAACACGTCGAGGATGTTGTCCGCGGCGAGTTCAGCCATCCGGAGGCGGGTCGCGTGGCTCGCGCTGCCGACGTGTGGCGTGACCACGACGTTGGGGAACTGCAGCAGCGCATGGTCGCCGCCAATCGGCTCGATTTCAGTAACGTCGAGGCCGGCGCCCGCGATCCGCTCGAGCCTCAGCGCGGTGAGTAACGCCTCCTGATCGATCACGCCGCCGCGCGACGTGTTGACGACGATCGCCTCGCGCTTCATCGCAGCAAATTCGTGCGCGCCGATCAGATGATGGGTGGCCGGCGTCAACGGCACGTTGATCGAAATGAAGTCGGACTCCGCCAGCAGCCGGGTCAATTCGACCTGCTCCGCCGGTGGCGCCGCGTGCGTGCTCGTTGCCGCCGTGGCGGGGCGCGAGGACGAGTGCGCGGCGCAGAGAATCCGCATCCCAAAGCCTGCGGCGCGGCGCGCGACCGCCTGTCCGATCGCGCCCCAACCAATGATCCCAAGGGTCGCGCCCCAGATGTCCCGGCCGAGCATCAGGCGCGGCGTCCAGGTGCGCCAGCGTCCGGCGCGCACATAGCGGTCGCCCTCCGCGACGCGCCGCGCCGCCGCCAGCATCAGCGCAAAAGCGAGGTCGGCCGTGGTCTCACTCAGCACGCCGGGTGTATGGCCTATGCAGATGCCGGCGCGGGTCGCCGCTTCGAGATCGATGTTATCGAACCCCACCGCGAAGTTGCTGATCACGGCGAGCCGCGGTAGCGCGGCGATCGTCACCGCGTCGAAGCGATCCGAGACCATGCTGATCACCGCGTCGGCGCTGGCGGCGCGGGTGAGCAATTCCTCATGCGGTGGCGCGATTTCGTTGTCCCAGAGATCGACGCGCGCAGATTCAGCGAGCCGGCGCAGCGCGGCGTCGGCGATCCGGCGGGTAACGAAGATCCGTTTTCTCGATGAAGGAGGCATCCCGGTTTTCAATCAGCCGCAGACCTTTGCTATACGCCAGAATTGTGAACGAGAGAACGGTTGAGGAATTAATCGCGAGCGCGATTGCGGACGACCGCAGCGCGCTTTCCGAAATTGACGCCAAGCTGCTGCTGCGCGCGGCCGGGATCGCCGTGGCGATTCCCGATCAGGCGCGCAGCGCCGACGAGGCCGCAGCGGCCGCAGCCCGCCGCGGCTTTCCTGCGGTGCTCAAGGTGATCTCACCGCAGGTCAGCCACAAGAGCGAGGTCAGCGGCGTCGTGCTCGGCCTTAACTCCGAGGGCGAAGTGCGCGCAGCCTTCGAACGCATCCGCCGCGACCTCGAGGCCCGCGCTACCGGCGCGCAATTCGACGGCGTCGCCGTCGATACGATGGCGCGCCCCGGCGTCGAGCTGATCGTCGGGATCGTTCGCGACGAGCGTTTCGGGCCGCTGGTCGTCGCCGGTCTCGGCGGCGTCTTTGTCGAAGTTTTCGCCGATACCGTCTTTCGTCTCGCGCCGATTGATCATCGCGAGGCTCGCGCCATGCTCGACGAGTTGCGGGGCGGCGCCATCCTGCACGGCCTGCGCGGCGCCCCGCCGATCGACTTCGAGGCGGTCGCAGCCCTGCTCGCCAGGCTTTCCGCGTTTGCCGCGGCCCATCCCGAAGTCAAGGAGATGGACCTCAACCCGATTGTCGCCCACGAGCACGGACTCGCCATCCTCGACGCACGAGTGCTGCTCGAGAGCGCGCCAATTTCGGCGGCAAGCGTCGATCCGAATCGCACGCGGCGCGTCGAAAATCTCGCGCAGGCGTTTACGGCCCGTACGGTCGCGGTTATCGGTGACAAGCGGGTCGGCGGCTATATGTGGTTGCGCGCGATGAAGCGCTTCACCGGCAAGCTTTATTCCGTGCAGATCGATCCCAATGAAATCCCGGGCATCGAAGCGATGGGTATCGCGAACTACAAATCGCTGGCCGAGGTGCCCGAGGAAAAAATCGACTACGCGGTCAGCGCGGTGCCGCGCCAGGTCGCCCCACGCATCCTGAAGGACTGCAT
>JBOHWF010000411.1:0-6436 GCA_050736455.1 Binataceae bacterium (SeqCode)
AGTTAACCCCAGGTCTTCGGTCACCACCGCAAAGACGAAATCGGTATGCGCCGCCGGCAGGTAAAAGAGCTTTTGCCGTCCGCCGCCGAGCCCCTGGCCCCACAGCCCGCCGGCGCCCAGCGCAATAAACGACTGGATTAGCTGAAAGCCCGCGTCGCCCGCCGTCCGCCAGGGGTCCATGAACCCTGCGAACCGTCGCAATCTGTAGGGCTTTGCTACTGCCAGGAGAGTCAGGACGGCAAGCGCGCCACCGCCGCCCAGCGCCAGGTGTCTCAGGCGGGCGCCCGCGGCGAACAACATCACCAACAGGATCAGCACGATCATCACGGTCGCGCCGAAGTCCGGCTGCTTCAGGGTCATCAGCGCGAGCGGGGCGACGACCGCGAAAGCCGGCAGCGGCCCGCCGGCGAAGGACTCGATCCGCTCCTCCCGCTTGGCAAGAAACGCCGCCAGGAAGAAGACCAGACCGAACTTGACCAGCTCCGAGGGTTCCGCGAGGATCGGCCCAAGCCGTACCCAGCGTCGCGCGCCGCCCCGCGTCACGGCCAGTCCGGGCATCCAGACCATGATCAGCATCGCGAGTGCGACCAGCGCGAGCGGCCGCGCCAGCCGCCGCAGACCGGCGCGCGAGAACTGCGAGAGCACCAGGCAAACTGCCGCGCCGGCCGCGATATGGATCAGATGCAGCTTGAAATAATGGAAGCCGTCGCCGGTTTTTTCCTGACCCAGGAAATAGGTTGTATCGAGCGCCATGAGCAAGCCGAGCGCCAGCAGCGCACCGGCTGGAGCCGCCAGCCACGGGTCAGGGCGGCGCAGCGTCAGCCGCTCAAAGCGCCCCAACCAGCTCCTGAAATACCCGCCCACGTTCCGCATAGTCCTTGAATTGATCGAAACTCGAACACGCCGGCGACAACATTACGGTGTCACCCGCGCGCGCCTCTCGCGCCGCGATCGCCACCGCCTCGGGCAGCGTCTCGACACATGCGATCGTCGCCGCGCCCGCGAGCGCCCCCTGCATTTTCTCCCGCGCCGCGCCGATCAGGATGAGCAGCTTGGCTTTCTCTGCAAGCACCGCGCGCAGCGGCTCGTAGCTGCCACCCTTGTCCACGCCGCCCGCGATCAACACGACCGGCCCGGCGACTGCTGCCAGCGCTTCAATGACGGCGCCAACGTTGGTGCCCTTGGAATCGTCGACGTAGGCGACGCCGTTGTGCTCGCGCACGAATTCGAGGCGATGCGGCAGGCCCTTGAAATCCGCCAGCGCCGCTTCGATCACCGGCGGCGGGATCTTCATCGCGATCGCGGCGGCCGTCGCCGCCATCGCATTGAGCCGGTTGTGATGCCCGGGCAGGCGGAAATGCTTGAGAGCGATTGCGCCGCACTGCGCGCCGTCGTCGAAGGCGATCGCGTCGCCAGCGCCCCAGACTGCCGCGCCCGACGGTGGCCGCTCGCGGCCGAAGCTGAGGACGCGGGCGCGCAAGCCGGTCGCGAGCCGCCAGACCTGCGCGTCGTCGCGATTCAGGATCGCCCAATCCGCGGCGCTCTGATTTAAGAAAATTCGCGCTTTGGCGGCGCCGTATTCGTCGAGACTGCGATAACGGTCGAGATGATCGGCGGTCAGATTCAAGTGTATCGCCACGCGCGGTTTGAACTGCGCGATCGTCTCGAGCTGGTAGCTCGAAACCTCCGCGACGATCAGCTCGAAGCCGCGGTCTACCGCATCGACGAGCGGCGTGCCGAGGTTGCCACCGACGAAGGTCTTACGTCCGGCTCGCCTGAAAATCTCGCCGAGCAATGTCGTCACTGTGCTTTTGCCGTTGGTGCCGGTCACGGCGACGATCGGCGCGCGGATGAAGCGCGAGGCCAGCTCGAACTCGCCGATCACCGGCACGCCCGCCGATTGCGCAGCGCGCAGCAGCGGCGACGCCGGCGCCACGCCGGGGCTGGCCACCACCAGCTTGACGTCCGCGAGCCAGCGCGGCTCTTCGGCGCCCAGCCGCAGCTCGCCCGCGGGCAGGCCGTCGGCAATGATGTCCGCGCGCTGGTCGGTCATGATCAGCCGAGCGCCGCGGCTGGCGAGAAAGCGCGCCGCCGCGATCCCGCTGACGCCCAGCCCGATCACCATCACGCGCTGATCGTCGAGTTCCACTGCCGCCGCGTCCCGCCTATCTGAGTTTCAACGTGCTGAGCGCGACCAGCGCGCAGACAATCGAAATTATCCAGAAGCGCACGACCACCAGCGTCTCGGGCCAGCCCGCCAGCTCGAAATGATGATGGATTGGCGCCATCCGAAAAATCCGCTGATGCGTGAGCTTGTAGTAGTAGCGCTGGATTATGACCGAGACCGCTTCGAGCACGAAGATGCCGCCTGCAATCGGCAGCACCAGTTCCTGCTTCGCCAGCAGCGCCACCGTGCCCAGCGCCCCGCCCAGCGCGAGCGCGCCGACGTCGCCCATCATCATCGAGGCCGGATAGGCGTTGTACCAGAGGAAGCCCATCGAAGCGGCGATCAGCGCTGCGCAGAAGATCGCAACCTCGCCGACACCCTCGACATGCGGCACGTCCAGGTAGCGCGCGAACTTCAGATTGCCGGCGACATACGTGAAGACCCAGTAGCAAAAGCTGGTCGTCATCACCGGGCCGATCGCGAGCCCGTCGAGCCCGTCCGTCAGGTTGACCGCGTTCGAGGAACCGACGATCACGATTGCGGCCAATGGCACGTAGAGCCAGATTGGCAGCCCCGGGTGTAGCCGTTTGAAAAAGGGGAAGTTGAGCGTGCGGCTGAACGCCATCAGGCCAAAGAGCACCGCGGCCGCGCCCAGGGCGCAGGCAAATTGCCAGACCAGCTTCTGGGGACCGCTGAGCCCGCGCCCGCGCCCGCGCTTAAGCTTCAGATAGTCGTCGGTAAGGCCGATCGCGCCGAAGCTCACCGTCACGAACAGCGCAATCCAGACGTAGGGGTCGCGCGGGTCGGCCAGTAACAGCGTCGCTGCGAGGCACGCGGCGACGATCAGGACGCCGCCCATCGTCGGCGTGCCGGCCTTCTTCTGATGACCCTGCGGAACCTCCTCGCGGATAGTCTGGCCGATCCCGGCGGAACGGAAGCGCCGGATGAGCAGGGGCCCCAGCGTCAACGACAGGGTAAGCGCCGCCAGTCCGGCGAGCACCGAGCGAAAAGTCTCGTAGCGCAGCACGTTCAGCGCCGGGAAGCGTACGTGCAACGGATACAACCACAGATATAGCATCGTGCGGTTCGCGCCCTCGCGCATCCCTCAATTTCGCGCCGCGGTCAATTCGCGCACCACCGCGCGATCATCGAACGCGAGACGCCGGTTGCCGACCAGTTGATAATCTTCGTGCCCCTTGCCCGCGATCACGACGATGTCGCCCGGCGCGGCCAGCCGCAGCGCGATCGCGATCGCTTCGCGCCGATCGGGCTCGAAGACGTAACCGGCGCTGGTCCGCGCCGCGGCCTCTGCGATCCGGTTGAGCGCGGCCGCCGCGAGGCCGCCCTCGATCTCCGCCATGATCCGCAGCGGCGCTTCGCTGCGCGGATTATCCGAGGTCAGGATCGTCAGGTCGGCGAGCCGCCCGGCAATTTCGCCCATGATCGGCCGCTTGCCGCGATCGCGATCGCCGCCGCAGCCGAAGACGCAAAGCAGCCGCCGCGGCCCCAGCGCGCGTAGGGTTTCGAGCACTGCCGCCAGCGCGTCGGGCTTGTGCGCATAATCGACCAGCACTTTGACGCCGGGCGGCCCCGCGACCGCCTCCAGCCTGCCGGGGGCCCCCAGACATTTCCGCACCCCTTCCACCACCGCCGCCGTCTCGATCCCCAGGGCCATCGACACGGCCACGGCCCCAAGGATGTTGCGCAGATTGATCTCACCGAGCAGCGGCGAGTCGATTTCGAAGCGCCGCCCGCGCGCCTCGAGCGTCGCGTGAATCCCGCCGGCATCCAACTTCGCCTCGAGCGCGCGCACGTCGCGACCATGGCCGAGGCCGAAACTCATTTTCGCCGTCGGCGCCGCGTTGAGCACGGCCGCGCCATAGGGATCGTCGCCATTGACGACGGCGACCGGCTCGGGATGGCTGCTGCGCGGCAGAATTTCGGTAAACAGGCGGAGCTTCGCCGCAAAGTAGTTGGCCGCGCTGTGATGATAATCCAGGTGGTCGCGCCCGAGATTGGTGAACAGCGCGGCGCGAAAGCTCAGCTCCTCGATGCGTCCCTCGGCCAGCCCGATCGAGGAAACCTCCGCCGCCACCGCACGTACGCGCTCGTCCTTCATCGCGGCGAGCGCGCGCTCGAAGTCGATCGCCTCGGGGGTCGTCAGGCCGCTATAGAGTTTTCGCTCGCCGCTGAAAATCCCGATCGTACCGATGATCGCAGCGCGCCTGCCCGCGGCCTCGAAGATCGCTTTGAGCAGATACGTCGTCGTGGTCTTGCCGCTGGTGCCGGTGACGCCGATAAGCTCGAGGTCGCGGCTCGGCGCGCCGAAAAATCGCGACGCGGCCACGCCCATCAGTTGGCGTGGCCGCGCGCATTCGATAATGGTCGCCGCGGAGCGCGCCGCCGCCGCGTCCCAGCCCCGCACCACCACTGCGCGCGCCCCGCGGTTCAATGCTTCCCGGCTGTGACTCTGCGCGGCCGCGAGCTCGTGCGCCGTCGCAAAGAATAGGTCGCCCGCATTGACTCGCCGTGAATCGTAGGCCACGCCGCTGATCTCGACGTCGAGGTCTCCCGTGACGCGGGCCAGCTCCGCGCCGGCGATTAGCGCCGCGAGCCTCATCGCAGCCTCCGTCGCCCGCCATCCCGCGTCGCGTGAAGTTTGGCGCGGGATTCCGGCGGGTCTGCGGCAGCGTCGGCCAGCACGAGTTTGACCGCACCGCCGGCGGCGATCCCCGCGGCGGGCGTTTGCGTCGCGACATAGCCCCCACCCTCGATCTCGGGATTGACGCGATCGGCGCGCGCCAGCGCAAGCGCCCCGCGCAGGCTGAGCCCGAGGAAATTCGGCGTCAGGCCGGTCTCGGCGCCGCCTGCAGTCGGCGCCCGAAATTGGTCGTCGGCGCCGCTCGGCGGCAACTCACCCGCATCGAACGGCAGCGGCAGCAGACTCGCGATCGCCGTCACCGGCCGCTCCGGCGCAACCTCGAGCCGCCGCAGCGCGGCCGACGCGATCTGGCTGAAAACCGGCGCGGCAAACAGTCCGCCGAAATGCGCGTGCGGGACGTCATAGAGCACGATCAGAATGACCAGCCGCGGATCCTTAGCCGGCACAAACCCGACGAACGACGCCACCAGACGGTTCTGGTAATACGCGCCGGTCGCGGGATTCACCATCTGCGCCGTGCCGGTTTTGCCAGCCACCGTGAAATTCGCCACCTGCGCCAGCCGGCCGGTGCCGTCGGGCGCGCTCACGACGTTGCGCAGCAGATCATTCATCGTGTGCGCGGCCTGCGGGGCCACCGCGCGGCGCAGCACCTGCGGAGTATGCCGCAAAATCCCGCCCGCCGCGTCGACGACCGCCTTGACCACGTATGGGCGCATCACCACGCCGCCGTTGGCGATGGCGGCATAGGCGGTCGCAAGCTGGATCGGCGTCACCGCGAGGCCCTGACCGAAGCCGTGATCGGCCAGGTCGAGCGGGTGCCAGCGTGCCGGCGGTCGGATCAGCCCGGCCGCCTCGCCCGGCAGATCGATTCCGCTGCGGCGGCCGATGCCGAAGGCCTCGAGCCCCGCGTAATAGCGCTGCGCCCCCAGCGCCAGCGCAATCTTCGCCGCGCCGATATTCGAGGACACTTCAACGATACCGCCGAGGTCGAGCCATTGATGCGGACTGTCATCATGGATCGCCTTGCCGCCGATTCGCCATTGCCCGTTCTCGCAGTAGAATTGCCGCCGCGTGTCGAGCACCCGATCATTGAGGGCGATCGCACCGAGCAGTCCTTTGATCGTCGAACCCGGCTCGAAGGCGTCCTGCACCGCGGCGTCGTGCAAGCGATCGCCGGCGCGCGCCGGATCGGCGCTGGCGTTGGCCAGCGCGAGCACTTCGCCGCTAAACGGATCGAGCACAACCGCCGCGCCGTGATCGGCGCCGCTGCTGCGTACTTCGGCGGCAAGCACACTTTCGGCCTCGCCCTGGATCGCCGCGTCGAGCGTCAGCTCGAGTCGCGCGCCCGGCCGCGCGCCCGCCAACGCGACCGGCGAATCGAAGATCGGCCGGCGCCGCGCGTCCTGATGAAATCGCAGCTTGACCCGCTCGCCGCGCACACTGCGATCATAGCCAAGTTCGAGGCCGGAGAGCCCCTGACCGTCCAGCCCTACCTTCCCGACCACCGCCGCGGCCAGGGGACCCTCCGGATAAGCCCTTACGTACTCGGGGACCGAACCGACGCCCTCGAGGCCGAGTCCGTCGATCGCGTCGGCCCGCGCCAGCAC
>JBOHWF010000412.1:0-15618 GCA_050736455.1 Binataceae bacterium (SeqCode)
CGCCGCGACCTCGACCAGCGGCTGACGGCGCGCCAGGTGATCGCGCAGCAGCGCGACGGCCGGGTCGCAGCCGGCGATCACCAGGGTCAAATCGATTTCCGCCGAGGAGCGCAGCGCCGCGACCTCGACCCGTTTGCCGCGCAAGCTCCGCGTGATCAGTCCGGCGGCGGGCCGCAGCGCCAGCGCCGCCGCCGGCACCGCGGTCGCCATCAGGCGGCCGCCGAGCCGAGCCAGCGCGACGCGCGTACTCGGCACGCGCGACTCGGGCGCGGCGCTGTCAACAATCAGCGGGCGGTCCTCAGGGTCGCCGAACAGGCTCTCGACCGATTCGCCCAGCTCGCGCGCCAAACGGAGCGCCACCGCGACCCCCGGCTGATAGAGACCGCTTTCGATTGCGCCCAGGGCCTGGCGCGAAACCCGCACGCGCCGCGCCAGTTCGGCCTGGCTGAGCTTGCGCGCGACCCGCATCGCGCGCAGTCGCTCCTCGATTTGATTGGCCATCATACTTGTCAGGTATAGTGTATCGTGGCATAGAACGGCGAGCTGGTTAAGTCCAAAAATTGGCGCTCCCGCTGAGGTATTTAGTGTGGCCGAACGCAAACGTTCTCTTGGCGTTATGAACGCTCGCGTTCTCGCCCTTGCCGCCATTGCGATGTTGATCGCACTCGCGGGCGGGACCAGTCGAGCGCGCGCGGCCGATGCCGCGGCGGCCATCCGCGTCGCCTATGCTGGTTCGATGGGCGCGGTGATGGATCAAAAAATCGGTCCCGAGTTCGTCAAGGCGCACGGCGCGGAGTACCAGGGGATCGGCGAGGCTTCCTATGCGTTGGCCCATCTGCTCGAGGGCAAGCAGATGCGCGCCGACGTCTTCGTTTCGGTGACGCCGGGGCCGATGCGGATCCTGCTCAAGGACGGCCTGGTCAAGGAGGCGACTCCGGTTGCAAGCACCCAGATGGCGCTGGCGTATGGACCGAAGAGCCAGTTCGCCGCCGACTTTGCCGCGGCCGGGTCAGCTTCAAGTAAGCGCTGGTACAAGGTGCTGGCCTCGCCCGGCCTGCGTTTCGGCCGCACGGATCCGGCGACCGACCCGCAGGGCCGCAACGTCGTTTTTACGTTCATGCTGGCCGAGAAATACTACTCAGCCGACGGGCTCAAAACGCAGATTCTCGGCGAACTGCGCAACCCGGCGCAGATCTTCACCGAGCCTTCGCTGCTGACGCGGCTCGAGAGCGGCCAGATCGATGCGACCGTCGGCTATCTCTCGGCGGTCAAATCGCAACACCTACCGTTCGTCATGCTGCCGCGCGAAATTAACCTCGCCGACCCGGCCTTCTTCGACAGTTGGTACAGCAAGGTGGCGTTTACGACCGCCGCCCCGGACGGCAAACCGATTACCGCCAAACCCGAGCCGCTGGTTTTTTACGCGGCGGGGCTGACCAACGCGGAGCATCCCGAGCTCGCCGCAAGCTTTGTCGATTTCATGCACGGTTCGCGAGGCCAGGAGCTGCTCGGTGAGAGTGGCTACGACGCGACGGCGGCCGCCCCTTTGCGATGAAACGTGCGCTACTCGCCGCCGCGGCGATCGGCATTCTCGCTGCCCTGACGGCGCCGTTCTTCGCCTTCGCCTGGATGACGCCGTGGGCCGCTCTGCGCCCGGCCGCCGGCGACCTCGACGCGCTGCGCGTTTCCGTGATCTACACGCTCGCGGCGCTCGTGCTGATCGTGCTCGGCGGGACGCCGCTCGCCTATTGGATGGCGCGGCACGATTTCCGCGGCAAGTGGCTCGCCGAAACGCTGATCCTGATTCCACTGCTGACGCCGCCGCTGGCGATGGGGATCCTGCTGGCGCTCTTCTACGGCCCTTACGGATGGGCCGGGATCGCCGCGCATCGGATGGGGGTCGAGCTGACTAATACGCCCGCGGCCTTCGTGCTGGCGCAGGTTTACGCCGCGGCGCCCTATTTTATCATCGCGGCGCGCGCGGCCTTCGAGAGCGTCGATCCAGATCTCGAGCAGATTTCGCTGACGCTGGGGCGGACGCCGTGGGCGACTTTCTGGCGCGTGACGATTCCGCTGGCGTGGCTCGGACTCGGCGTTGGGATCGCGATCGCCTGGGTCCGCGCGCTCGGCGAGTTCGGCATCGTGCTGATAATCGCCTACTTTCCGCAGGGCATCCCGGTCAAATTGTGGGTGAACCTGCAGGACCTCGGACTGGAGGCGGTCTTCGCCCTGCTCTGGCTCTTCTTCATGGTGGCGCTGCCACTGCCGCTGATTCTCGGGATTGCCTCGCGGCGCAATCTCGCCAGAATCGAAGCGGCGCTATGAAGGTCGCATACCGGATCGAAAAACCGATCGCGCTCGAGGCCGCGCTCGAAGTCGAGGGCTTTACGGTGCTGCTCGGCTCGAGTGGCGCGGGCAAGACCACGCTGCTGAAAGCGATCGCGGGTTTGATCGCGGGCGCGGGAACGCCGTATGGCGGCACGCCCGCGCATCGGCGGCCGATCGGTTATCTCCCGCAGGGCTACGCGCTCTTCCCGCATCTGCCGGTCTGGGGCAACGTCGCTTTCGCGCTCGATGGCGCCCGCGCTGAGCGGCGGGCACGCGCGTGCGCCCTGCTCGAAGTGGTGGGCCTTGGCGATCTGGCCGAGCGCGATCCGCGCAGCCTGTCGGGCGGGCAGATGCAACGGGTCGCGCTGGCCCGCGTGCTCGCGCGCCGGCCCGAGCTGCTGCTGCTCGACGAGCCGACCAATGCGCTCGACCCGGCGGCGCGCGATCGCGTGCTCGAGGAGCTGCGCGCGCTGATCAACCGCCTCGGCCTGCCCGCGCTGGTCGCGACCCACGATCCTCATCTGGCCGCGATCGGCGATCGCGTCGCCGTGCTGGCGCGCGGGGAAATCGTTCAGGAGGGGCCGCCGGCCGAGCTCTTCGATCATCCGGCGACCGCCCACGTCGCCCGGCTGGTGGGTTTTCAGAATCTCTTCCGCGTCCGCGTCCTCGACCGCAGCGAGCGCTGTACGGTCGTCGAGAGCGGTGGCATGCGACTCGAGGTTTTCGACCGCGCGCCGCCCGCAGCTCACATCGGAATGGCGATTCGCGCGCGCGACGTCGCATTTGGGGAAGATGCGCCGCGACTTTCGGGGAACCGCTTCCGCGCCGTGATCGCCGAAGTCCGCCACGAGGGTTTGGGCGTACGGGTGGTGCTCGACGGTCCGCTGCTTCTCGAAGCCCACCCGTCGCCGTCGCGTGCGGCGCTGCAACTCCGCGTCGGCGACGCGATCGACGTCGCCGTGCCGCCCGAGCGGATCCGTCTCGTGCTGTGGGATCGCGACGACTCTGCAGTATGATAAGCGGCAGATCATGATCGATTTTCAGACCAGTCCCGAGCGCTATCGGCATTGGCGGCTGAGTTGCGACGGCCGCGTCGCCACCCTCGCGCTCGCGGTGGACGAGGCGGGCGGCATCCATCCCGGTTACGAGCTGAAGCTCAACACTTACGATCTCGGCGTCGACTTCGAGCTCTACGACGCCAGCCAGCGGCTGCGCTTCGAGCATCCCGAGGTCGCCACGGTGATTCTGACCTCGGCGCGCGAGCGGGTCTTCTGTGCGGGCGCCAACATCCGGATGCTGGCGCAGGCGGAGCACGGCTTCAAGGTGAATTTCTGCAAGTTCACCAACGAGACCCGCAACGCACTCGAGGACGCGAGCGCCTGCTCGGGTCAGCACTATCTCGCGCTCATCAACGGCGCGTGCGCGGGCGGCGGTTACGAGCTGGCGCTGGCGACCGATTACCTGATCATGGCTGACGACGGCGCCACCAGCGTCTCGCTGCCCGAGGTCGCGCTGCTCGCGGTCTTGCCCGGCACCGGTGGGCTGACGCGGCTGGTGGACAAACGCCGCGTCCGGCGCGATCGCGCGGATTTCTTCTGCACTACCGAGGAGGGGGTCCGTGGCGCGCGCGCGATCGCCTGGCGGTTGGTAGACGAGATCGCGCCGCGCACGCAGCTCGCCGCGGCCGCGCAGCGCAAGGCGCGCGAGTTCGCCGCGGCGTCGCCGCGCCCGGCCGCCGCGAAGGGCGTGCTGCTCGGTCCGCTGTCACGCCGGATCGAAGACGATCGCCTCACCTACACGAACGTGATCGTCGAGCTCGATCGTGAACGCGCAGTCGCCAATATCACAATCCTCGGGCCGCGCATCGCCGCGCCCGCGGATATCAAGGCTCTCGACGCGATCGACGACGCGTTCTGGCCGCTGGCGCTGGCCCGTGAGCTCGACGACGCGATGCTTCATCTGCGCTTCAACGCGCCGGCGCTCGGGACCTGGGTCTTTCGCACCCGTGGCGACGGCCGCCTGGTCGAGAGCTACGACCATCTGCTCTCCGAAAATCCCGATCACTGGCTGGCGCGCGAGCTGACGCTCTATCTCAAGCGCGTCCTGAAGCGGCTTGAAGTCAGCTCGCGCTCGATCTTCGCGCTGATCGAGCCCGGCTCCTGCTTTGCCGGGACGTTGCTCGAAATCGCGCTCGCCGCCGATCGCGCCTACATGCTGAACGGCCTGCGCGAAGACGCGGAGCTGCCGGCGGCGCGGGTGCGGCTGACGGCGATGAACTTCGGCGCGCTGCCGATGTGCAACGGTCTGTCGCGGCTGGCGAGCCGCTTTCTCGGCGAGCCTGTGCGCGTCGCCGCGTTGCAGGAGCGGGTCGGCGAAGAGTTGGACGCCGAGCGCGCGCTGGACTTGGAGCTGGTCGGCTTCGCTCCCGACGCCATCGACTGGGACGACGAAGTCCGCGTCGCGCTCGAGGAGCGGGCGGCCTTCTCACCCGACGCCTTGACCGCGATGGAAGCGTCGCTGCGCTTCGCCGGACCGGAGACCCTCGAGACGAAAATCTTCGCGCGCCTCTCGGCCTGGCAAAACTGGCTCTTTCAGCGCCCGAATGCGGTCGGCGAAAACGGCGCGCTCAAGCGCTACGGCAGCGGCCAGCGCGCCACCTTCGACCCGCGGAGGGTCTGATGCCAATCGACTATTCCGAGCGCATCCCCAACAACGTCAACCTGAACGGGAACCGCCGCCTGCAGCGTGCGCTCGAAGAGTGGCAGCCGCGTTTTCTGAACTGGTGGCGCGAACTCGGGCCAACCGGCTTTCAGGCGACCGAGGTCTATCTGCGGACCGCGGTCTCGGCCAACGCCGACGGCTGGGCGATTTTCGATCACGTCCGGATGCCGGATTATCGCTGGGGGATTTTTCTCGCCGACGCCGAAGCCGGCCGCACGATCGGCTTCGGCGCGCATCGCGGCGCTCCGGTCTGGACCGATCTGCCAGGCGAATATCGCGGGATGCTGCGGCGGCTGATCGTCACTCAGGGCGATACCGAGCCCGCTTCCGTCGAGCAGCAACGCCATCTCGGCGCGACCGCGCCCTCGCTCTATGATCTGCGCAACCTCTTTCAGATCAACGTCGAGGAGGCGCGTCATCTGTGGGCGATGGTCTATCTGCTGCACGCCTATTTTGGGCGCGACGGGCGCGAGGAAGCCGAGGCCTTGCTGCAACGCCACTCCGGCGACGCCGAGCGGCCGCGCATCCTCGGCGCCTTCAATGAGCCGACGCCCGACTGGCTCGCGTTTTTCATGTTCACCTATTTCACCGATCGCGACGGCAAGTATCAGCTTGCCAGCCTCGCCGAATCCGGTTTCGATCCCCTCGCGCGCACCTGCCGCTTCATGCTGACCGAGGAGGCGCATCATCTGTTCGTCGGCGAGATGGGCGTGGCGCGGGTGGTCGCGCGCACCTGCGCGCTGATGCGGGAGCATCGTACGGCGAACGTCGGCGCATACGGCGGTATCGAGCTTGCGCTGCTCCAGAAATATCTGAATTTCCACTACGCGGTTTCGCTCGACCTCTTCGGTTCCGAGCTTTCGACCAACGCCGCCAACTATTTCACCGCCGGCTTGAAGGGCCGTTTCCGCGAGAGCGATCGGGCCGACGATCATCAGCTCAGCGATCAGAAGTACGAGATTCTGCGATCGGCCGGCGACGATCTGGTCAAGGAGCAGCAGCCGGCGCTGCTCGCGCTGAACGAAATTCTGCGCGACGACTACGTCGCCGACTCAACGCGCGGGGTGGCGCGCTGGAACCGGATCATCAAGGAAGCCGGGATCGATTTCGCGCTGACCCTGCCGCATCGCGGCTTCAATCGCAGGATTGGCGAATTCGCGAACCTATCGCTAACGCCCGACGGGCGGATCGTAGCGCGCGAAGAGTGGAACGCCGACGTTGGGAACTGGCTGCCGGCGCCCGCCGAGCGCGACTTCGTCGCCTCGCTGATGCGTCCGGCGACCCGACCCGCAGAATTTAGCAGTTGGATCGCGCCGCCCGCGCGCGGCATCAATCACCAGGCGCCGGACTTCGCTTATGTCCGGCTTGATCCCACGAATTGCGCAAAGCCATCGGTGGCTTTGCGCAGGTAGAGGATGCCGCCATCGACCTCCGCTTCGGTGAGCTGCGCGACCATCTGCCGGATCAGGCGTCGCCCCTCTTCGATCATCAGCTCGACGAATTTTTCGCCTTTCGCGGTCAGGACCACCTGCTTTTCCCGCGCCGAGTCGGGGTCTTCGACAATCTTGAGCAGGCTCAGCGGCCCCCGCGACATCCCGCGCAGGGCCTTGGTGATCGCCGAGCTGCTGACCTCGAACCAGGTCTGGAGGGAGCGTTCGATCTCCTTGCGGCGCATCTGCCGCTTTTCCACGCCTTCAGAGTGGATCAGCCACAGGATCGCCGTTTGTTTGCGCGTCAGCTTATCGCCGCGCATCGCGTCCTCGAAGGCGATACCGGTCTTGTAGTGCACCGGATAGAACAGTTCGAGTAGCTCGGTAACCCGTCGCTCGGTCGATCCGTCTGCGCTAACTTGAAATTCCATTTTGCCGCCGCCCGCGGCCATCGTCCCATTCCGCATCGGAAATAATTTCCAGATGACATTATTATCTCACCTGAGCGCTCTGGGAAAGACGGCTTCGCACGGCCCGGCGCAGGAGTTCTTCCAAACCCGCAGGCACGATAGAAATCCAGGATGGCAGGCAGCCCTGAGCGCTCGCGCGAACTAAGCTTTCTGCTCGGCTGCTGCGCGCCCAACCCGGCGCGCGCTTCACTGGAACTGCCGGGCGTGGACTTCGATTGGTCATGGCTCGAGGCCGCCGCGCGATGGCACGGCGTGATTCCGCTGGTGGCGCGGCAGCTCGCGAGGCTGGACGGATCATCGAATCCAATCCGACAGCGCATCATGACGCATGCTACGGCGAATGCGCTGCGCAACCAGTACCTCGCGTCGCGACTGATCGACCTGATGCGCGAATTTTCCCAAAGCGCGATCGCCGCGCTCGCGATCAAGGGTCCGATGCTCGCGCAAATCGCTTACGGTGATGCCGGATTGCGCATGTTCGCCGATCTCGACGTCCTGGTACACCAAGCCGACGTGCCCCGCGCCGCGCGCCTCCTCGGCGAACTGGGTTTCTCACCCGACAACTACGACGAAGCTGCTTTTCGCTCGGATTTCTTTCACACCGTCGAGGTGAATTTTCGCGCTCGCGACGGTGACGTCAACCTCGATCTGCATTGGGATCTTTCGCCCGGCTACTACCCCTTCGGCCCCCCGGGCGACGCACTCTGGGATCGCGCGACGGTTGCGACGTTCTGCGCAACGCCTGTGCTGACCCTCGCGCCAGAAGATCATCTGCTTTATCTAGTAGTGCACGCGTCGCGTCACGGCTGGCCGGTGCTCAGTCAAATTTGTGATATCGCGCACTTGGCCAGTCGGGTGAAACTCGATTGGGCGACGCTGCGCGATCGCGCGGCCGCCAGCGGCTGCGCGCGGATGCTCAATCTCGGCGTGATCCTCGCCACCGACCTCGTCGCCGCAGAGCTTCCCACCGAATTGATCGCGGAGGCTCGCGCAGACGCGGGCTTAGCCGCGACCAGGCTTCGCGCGCTATTTACGAGCGCGGCGTTGCCCGCCGATTCTCCGATTCGGTCGTTTGCGCGATCGCTCGTCGGAGTCGGTAGCGTCGGTGGGCGTTTGCGCTACATGTTCTTGCGCGGGCTCGCACCGACGTTGATCGATTGGCGCTACTGCCGGCTCCCGCGATGGCTTTACCCGGCCTACTATCTCGTGCGTCCCGCGCGGATTGTCTCGAGTTTGACCCGAAGTCTCTGGTCTGCCTCGAAAGACTCCTCCGCGGGAGAACCGCGTCGTGAGATTCGAAAGCTCTAGACCTGCTGCGGCGGTTTGGCTTAAAGTGGGATAAAAGGTGTTTTCCTGAAGTTTTGCAACGGCTGAGAGCGAGGATCGAAGATGGCGAAAGAACCTGAAAAAGCCCGTGAGAACCCCAAAGGCAGACCGCTCAGGAAGCCCTACGTCAAGCCCGGCTTCCGCTACGAGCGGGTGTTCGAGACGATGGCGCTCACTTGCGGCAAGACTGGGGGGACTGAAGGGCAGTGCCATATGGTGCTCAAACGGTCGTGATTGCGCCGGCGACCCCCTTCCGTGATCGCCGGGATCAGGCGATCGGCGAGCTCGTGGCGGAGGCGCTCCGCGCGGGTCGCGAGGTCAAGTTCCGCGCGCTCGGGAGCAGCATGATACCGGCCGTTTGGCCCGGCGACGTCCTCACTGCCAGACCGGTGAACACGGCGTTCCCTCGCATCGGGGAAATCGCGTTGACCATGAGCGATCGCGGTTTGCGGGCTCATCGCGTGGTCGAGCGGCGCGAGAGCGGCCAGCCGATCGTGATTGTGACGCGCGGCGACGCGCTGCCAGCCAGCGATCCGATCGGACCCGCGTCGGCGGTGCTCGGCACAATCGTCGCTCGCAACGGCCGTCCACTCGGTAGCGGCTCGCGGAATCCTCTGCCCAGTTTGGCGAGCCGGATCGCAGGCTGCGCTCCGCTCCGGTGGTTACGGCTCAAGACCTGCGCACTGCAGCTTCGCGCGATCAGATCCATGTCGCGGACCGCGACGCAGCGTGCGGCGCTCGGCGGCGTCAGATGACCGAAGAAAGCCGTTTCACGATCGGAATCGAGATTGGCGGGCTAGCGATCGCCGTGCGCACTATCGACGCGGATTTTGCCGCAATCGTCGAGGGGCGCTACGCGAACTTCCGCTCCGACCCAGACCGGGCGCAGGCCCAGCTTGACGTTACTATCGTGCCACCTGAGACGCTGGCCCGCGAAGGGGTCACGGAACTCGAGGTCCGGCTCGCCGCCGGGCGCTGGATTATCCGCCGCGACGACTTCCGTGCCGAGTGGGATCCGGACTCGCGCCGTGGCGTGGTCACCCAATCCGCCAACCCTTATTCGATCGATTCGGTGATTCGCATCGTGCACAGCCTGATACTCGCCGACCGCGGCGGCTTTCTGCTGCACTCGGCCAGCGCGATCCGCAACGACCGCGCATTTTTGTTGTCGGGACTTTCGGGCGCCGGCAAGACGACGATCAGCCGGCTCGCCCCGCCGGACGCGATCAGGCTCAGTGACGAGGTTTCGTACGTGCGGTGCATTAACGATCGCCACATCGCTTTCGGCACGCCGTTCGCGGGCGAACTCGCAGTTTCAGGCGAGAACGCCGCGGCCCCGATCGCGGCGCTCTATTTCCTCGTGCAGGGCGCCGAAAACCGCGTCCACCCGATGACCGCGGCCGTGGCCGTCCGCAAACTGCTGCGCAATATTCTATTTTTCGCCGACGGCGAACCGGCCGCGCGCGTCTTCAAATCGGCCTGCGATTTCGTCGCCGCGGTCCCCGCTTACGAATTGACCTTCAAGCCCGAACCCGCGGTCTGGAAGCTGGTCGCATGAACGACAGGTTTGTCAGGCGCAGCTCCAAGACCGCGGCGCGCGCGCTGGGCGACGAGATGGTCGTGCTGTCGGTCATCGACTCGACGCTCTTCAGCCTTAACGAGGCGGCGCGGCTTTTGTGGGAGGCTGCAGACGGCCGCCGCCCGCTGCGCGAGATTGTCGCCGAAGTGATCGTGCCGCAGTTCGAAGTGGACGCGGAAACCGCATACCGCGACGCGCTCGAATGGGCGGAGCAACTCGCCGGCCACGGCGTCCTCGAGCTGGCCGACCAGCCGCTCGCACAGGCGGACGCGTGAGCGCGCTCGCCGCCGAACTCAACGCCAAGGCGGTGGCGCTGGGCGTGCCGCTCGCGGCCCATCTCGATCTCACCTACCGCTGCAACGAGCGCTGCATCCACTGCTATCTCGATCACGACGATCACGGCGAGCTGAGCTTCGCGGAGATCGATCGCTTGCTCGGCGAGATGGCGGCGGCGGGTGTTCTGCGGCTGACACTGAGCGGCGGCGAGCCGCTGCTGCGCACGGACTTTTTCGCGATCGTCCGGCGCGCGCGCGAACTCGCTTTCAGCGTCAAGCTCAAGAGCAACGGGATTCTGATCAAAGAGCGCGAGGCCGCCGCGCTGCGCGAGCTCTGTCTCGAGAGCGTCCAGATCAGCATCTACTCGCATCGCCCCGAAGTTCACGACGCGATCACCAAGGTCAAAGGCTCGCTGGCGCGCTCACTGGCCGCGGCGCGCTTTCTGCTCGGCCAGGGACTGCGCGTGAATTTCGCCACCGTCCTGATGCGCGACAATGCGCGCGACTATCCCGAGGTCCAGGCGCTGGCGGCTGCGCTCGGCGCCGGCTTCACGCTCGACCCGACGATCACGCCGCATCTCAATGGCGAGCGCTCGATCCTCGCGCTGAACGTCGCCCCCGACGAGTTAAAACGGGTGCTGCACGACGAGCGCGTGGCCGGCCGCCTCGAGCAATCCTGCGCGCCGCCGAGCGACGACGAGCTCGACGCCGCGCCCTGCAGCGCCGGTCACAGCACGTGTTACATTTCGCCCTACGGCGAAGTCTATCCGTGCGTGCAGTTCCCGCTGGCGAGCGGCAACGTCCGCCGGCAAGGCTTCAGCGAAATCTGGCGCGATTCACCGCAACTGGCCGAGGTCCGCGCGGTGCGGATTCGCGATCTGCCGGTCTGCTCGACCTGCCCGCACGCGACCTCGTGCACGCGTTGTCCCGGCCTCGCCTACATGGAGGGCAGCTTGCGCGGCCCCTCCAGCGCCGATTGCGAGAAGTCGTTTGCCCGCACCGGCGTGCCCAGCGCCGCGATGCGGCTGCGTCACTGACGCCGCTCCCCGCCGGTCGCACGTCAATAATTGGAAGCCGAGATGTAGCGGTGCAGTTCCTCGAGCTCGAGCTGCGCCTCGGCCAGCCGTTGTTTGACGACGTCGCCGATACTGACGATGCCCTTGAGCGCGCCGCCCTCAACCACCGGCAGATGGCGGATGCGCTGATTCGTCATGATCTCCATCAGCGCGACGAGCGGGTCGTCGGGCGTGCAGGTCTTGACCTCGCGCGTCATCAGACTTTCGGTCGGCAGCGTCAGCACGGCGATTCCATGTTGCGACATCCCGCGCACGATGTCGCGCTCGGAGATGATCCCGATTAGCCGGCCGGCTTCATCGGTGACCGGCGCGGCGCCGATCCGATGTTGCGTGAGGACCTCCACCACGGCCGCGATCGTTTGCATTGGCGCCACCGAAACAATCGCGAAGCCCTTGTGCCTAAGAACGTCGGAGACCTTGGTCGCCATGGCTGGCCTGCCTTGGACAGATAATCAACCGACTACCACCGAGCCGGACTTAATTGCAACAATCAGGCAATCGAGCTTTTTCGGCAGATCGGTGATGCCGCGCGACCACCCGTCGCCTGCGCGCAACCTTCACCGCCGCCGACGAGACCAATAATCATTGCGAATGGCGGCTGAGGTGGATGATCTCGGCGCGCGCGCGGGCAAGCCGCAGCGCCTCCTGTGCCTCCTGATAACCCGGATCGTAGAAGCTCATGTGCGCGAGTTTCGCTTCGGCGGCCTGCACCTCCGGCGCCGCGGCGACCGGATCGACTGACGCCAGCGGAACCGCTTCCGACGCCAGCACGGTCATCGCGCCGTCCTTCACTTCCGCCAGGCCGCCCGACAGCAGATACTCGGCGGTCGCGCCGTCGGCGAGCTTGAGGGTGATCACGCCCGGATTGAGCGCGGTGACGAAGTTGATGTGATTGGCGAGCACGCCGAATTCCCCGAGCGCGCCGACCGCCGTGGCTTGTGCGATCGGTCCCTCATAGACCATGCCGGTCGGACTCACGAGCTTGAATGGAAAGTTCTCCGCCATCTGTCGCCTTATCTGCGCGCCAAAATCTGACTCGCGCTATTTCAAGTAATCCTTGGCCGTCTGCTCGAGCACGCGCTCGGCATTCTCGCGATCGAGTACCGGTGCGACAATCAGCCGATGAGCGCCCGCCTCCGCATACTCTGCCAATGCCCGTTTCGGGTCCTGCGGTTGCAACTCGGGTTGCTGCAGGAAGGTTATCGAGATCTCGAGCCGTTTGAAGTCTCGCCCGGCCTCGGCGCATAGCCGCTTCATCAAGGCAAGATCGCCGGTGAGATCCTTTGGCGGCAGCGCGACCGGCATCCAGCCATCGCCCAGCGCAACCGTGTCCTTGATCGCGCGCTCGCGTTTCCAGAAGAGCCCGCCGGCGCCGATAAAGATCGGCGGATGCGGCTTCTGCTGCGGCTTCGGGTTCGAGATCACTGCGGGGAATTTCAGAAAGCGGCCGTCGAAAGTTGCCTCAGGTTTGGTCCACAGCTCTTTCATCGCGCGCAGGTACTCGCGCGTGATCGGCCAGCGCCGCGCAAAGTCGACGCCCATGATCTGCGATTCTTCGGCCTGCCATCCGGCACCGACGCCAAACAGAAACCGGCCGCCAGAGAAGTGATCGAGCGTCGCGACTTCCTTCGCCAGGGCCAGCGGATGGCGCTCCGGCGCCAGGCATATGCCGGTGCCGAGCTTCAGGGTGCGGGTTACCGAAGCCATCATCCCCAACAGGATGAAGGGGTCAGGAAACCGCGTGTAGACATCGGGAATTTTGCCGTCGAGCGCCGGGTAAGGCACCTTGGTGTTCACGGGGATGATCGCGTGCTCGGGCGCCCAGACGGATTCGAAACCCAGCTCTTCGCATCGGCGGGCGACGGCAGCCGGGTCCAAGGTCATTTCCGACAGCATCGCGAATATTCCGATCTTCATCTGTCTCTCTGAAGTGCGAATTTTCTCTTCTGCCTTGACCTCTGGCTCAAGAGTGACGATGCGTACTCGGCCGCGACTAGCGGGCTTCGCCGCGCGCGAGGCGTTCGGCCTTGGCCCGCGCATCGTCGATCGTGCCGACCAGGTAAAACGCCGACTCGGGCAGATCGTCGCACTTGCCCTCGAGGATTTCCTTGAAGCCGCGCACGGTCTCGGCGCGAGTGACGTAGGCGCCGGGGATATTCGTGAACGGCTCGGCGACGTGCATCGCCTGCGAGAGGAAGCGCTCGATTCGCCGCGCGCGCGCCACCACCAGCTTGTCGTCGGCGGAGAGCTCGTCCATCCCGAGAATCGCGATGATGTCCTGCAAATCCTTGTAGCGCTGGAGTAGCGCCTGGACCTGCCGCGCGACCGCGTAATGCTCCTCGCCGACGATTTGCGGGTCGAGGATGCGCGAGGTCGAGGCCAGCGGATCGACCGCCGGGAAAATCGCCTTCTCGAAGATTTTGCGTTCGAGCGCGGTGATCGCGTCGAGATGCGAGAAGGTCGTCGCCGGCGCCGGATCGGTATAGTCGTCAGCCGGCACGTAGATCGCCTGCACCGAGGTGATCGCGCCCTTCTTCGTCGTCGTTATTCTTTCCTGCAACGCGCCCATGTCGGTGCCGAGGGTGGGCTGATAGCCGACCGCGCTCGGCATCCGGCCGAGCTGCGCCGAGACCTCGGAGTTGGCCTGGACGAAGCGGAAAATATTGTCGATAAAAAGGATGACGTCCTTGCCCTGCTCGTCGCGGAAATATTCGGCGACGGTGACGCCGGTCAGACCGACGCGGGCGCGCGCGCCCGGCGGTTCGTTCATCTGACCGTAGACCAGCGCGGTCTTCGAGAGCACGCCTGATTCCTTGAGTTCGCGGTAGAGGTCGTTGCCCTCGCGCGAGCGCTCGCCGACGCCGGCGAAGACGGAAACGCCGCCGTGCTCCTTGGCGATATTGTTGATGAGCTCCAGAATCGTGACGGTCTTGCCGACGCCCGCGCCGCCGAACAGGCCGATTTTGCCGCCGCGCGAATAGGGGCAGATCAGATCGATCACCTTGATGCCGGTCTCGAGGATTTCGACCTCGATCCCTTGATCGGCGAAGTCCGGCGCCTCGCGATGAATCGGCATCAGGCGATCGGTCTTGATCGGGCCGGCTTCGTCGATCGGCTCGCCGATCACGTTCATCAGGCGGCCGAGCGTGCCATCGCCGACCGGCACCGCGATTGGGCCGCCGGTGTCGAGCACCTCCATCCCGCGCACGAGGCCTTCGGTCGAGTCCATCGCGATGCATCTGACGGTGTTTTCGCCGAGATGCTGCGCGACTTCGAGCACCAGGTTGCCGGCGCGATCGTCGATCGAAGGATTGCTGACGCGCAACGCGCTCATAATCGCCGGCAGCGAGCCGTTGGAAAACTCGACGTCGATGACGTTGCCCAAAACCTGATTGATATGGCCGGTTGTTTGTCCACTCATGGCAGTATCTTCACCTGAGAATTTTTTTGTTTTTGCCAGCGCGCGGCTAGTCGTGTCTCACAAGCATCTTTATCGGCAAAGCATCCCTTATGTCATTCTGAGCGCAGCGAGGAATCCCGGAATCACAGCGCGTGTTCCGCTCGATAATTCGCTGGCCCTGCGGGATTGCTCGCTCCGCCGACTCCGCTCGGAATGACAAATTGTCGCTTGCACTTGCGAAACAACGTCCCTAGCTACGCAGGGCTTCGGCGCCCCCGACGATATCCATCAGCTCGCGCGTGATGGTCGCCTGGCGGGCGCGGTTCATCTCCAACGTCAGCGCCGCGATCATCTCCGCGGCGTTATTGGAGGCCGCGTCCATCGCGGTCATCTTGGCCCCGTACTCGCTGGCCTCGGCCTCGAGCAGGGCGTGGAGGGTCGCGGCTTCGATGTAACTGCGCAAGACGACCGGCACGATTTCACTCGGGCTGGGTTCGACCAGATAATCGATGGCGGCGGCCGGCACGGGCGCGCCGTTGGCGGCGGGCGGCGCGATCGGCAGCAACTGCTCGTAAAGCGGCCGCTGCGAAATCGCCGAGCGAAACTGGCTGTAGACGATGCCGGCTTCGGCGATCGCGCCAGCGCGCCAACTGCCGAGGATGATCGCCGCGAGGTCGCGCGCCAGCCCGACGGTCGCGAGCCGCGGCGCGTTGCCGATTCGCTCGCCCTCGAGCGGCTGGCGCGCGCGCCGGAAATGCTCGAGCGCCTTGCGGCCCACCGCAAACAGCTTGACCTCGGCGCCGGCCTGGCGCTGGCGGCGGGCTTCGCTCTCGGCGGCGCGGAGCAGATTGGCGTTGTAGCCGCCGCACAATCCGCGATCGGAGGACACCACGATCATCAGCGTGGCGCGCGCGGCGTTCTCGGCGGGCGCCGCGAGGTTCTCGCCGGCCGCCGCTTGAGGCGCCGCGCGCAGCAGCGAGTCGGCAACGCGCGTCAGCGCCGCATGATAGGGG
>JBOHWF010000413.1:0-9964 GCA_050736455.1 Binataceae bacterium (SeqCode)
GCTCCGGCGCCGGCTGATGGTCGGTGAAAAGGTCAATCCTGGCGGCGCCGTTGGCGTCGATGAGAGCGGCGCGCAGCGCCGCCGCGCGCGGCGCGACTGCGGCCGGCGTGAGGCCCACGATCGCGCGGCGCAGTGCGGCTCCGCGCACGGACGCCGCGCGCAGAAATTTCGCGTCGAGAGCGTAGCCAATAACGCTGAACTCGCGGTCCGCGGGCGCGCCGTCAACCAGCGCGAGCGCCGCATTCTGCGCCGCAGCGAGCCGGCTGGCGCCGTCGGCGCGGGCGTCCATCGCCGCCCCGAGGTCGAAAATCAGCGCCTCCCGCACCATCGGACTCGCGGGTTTCGGCTGACGGAGGTAGAAGCCCGCCGCGGCGATCGTCAAGGCGGTCAACGCCGCGGCTTCGAGCCAGAAGAGCGCGTCGACGCGCAGGACGCGGCTGCGCGCGACCGGCGCCGCAGCTTCCGCGAACAGTTCGAGGCTCGAGACCATGATCGTCGGCCGCGAGCGCGCGCGCAGGTAGATCGCCACCAGCACCGCCAGGCTCAAGCCCATCAACAGGTTAAGCGGATCGAGCAGGCCCATGGCTAAGCCAGGCCCCCCAGCCGCGGAAATTCGCGCAGAATAATTTCATCCACGGCGTTGGCGCCAAAGGCCTGCGCGTAGGTCACGCCGCGGCTGGCGCAAAAGGCTCGCACGCGGTCGCCATGTTGTGCGGCCCGCGCGCGGCACGAGGCCGCCGCGGCCGGACCCAGCGTCGCCTCGCGCACAGCGCCGCTCTCGCAGTCCCGCAACCGGTAGGCCCCGGGCGGATAGGCGCCGGCCATCTCGCGCTCGCCCATCACGTGCACCACTTTGACTTCGTGATGGGCCGCAGTTAAATCCGCCAGCGCGGTTTCATAGTCCGCCGCCACGACCAGAAAATCCGAAAGGACGAAGACCATGCCCGGCGCGCGGCGCGCGTTGAGCAGCTGGCCGACCGCCGCGGCCATGCGCGTCTCGCCGCCGGTCGCGAGGCCGGTAACAAATGGCCGCAGCTCAATATAGGATTCCTGCCGCCGGTAGAAGCGCGTCGCTTCGAGGCGCGGGCTGGCGCCGCGCCGGCTGAAGGCCGCGAGCCGCACTGGGTCGTTCTTGCTCATCGCAACATAGGCGAGCCCGGCGCCGAGCAGGCGCGCGAGGCCGAACTTGTCGTCAGCTTCCGGCACGCCCATCGACGCGCTGGCGTCGATCAGGACGGTGACCTCGACCTGGCGATCGGCGCGAAAGGTGCGGATGGTCAGGTCGTCGAGCCGTGCCAGGGCATTCCAGTCGAGAAAGCGCAGATCGTCGCCAGGCGCGTACTCGCGATAGTTTTCCGGTTCGATCCCGTTGCCCTGCACGCGGCCGACCACGCGGCGGCCGGCGCGCCGCGTGCGCGCCCGCGTGGCGCTCAAGACGAGGCCGTCGAGCTTGTGCAAAAACTCCGGTTCGAAGGCGCGCCGCTCGAGCATCGCAGGCTCCCGCGCCGTCAGCTGCGCGTGGGCTGTACCGCCTTGACCACTTCTGCGACGATTCGCGGCGCGTTGACGCTATCGGCGTGCGCCGCGTAATTGAGCATGATCCGATGCTCGAGCGCGGTGGGCGCAACGCGATCAACGTCGTCGTAGGCGATGTTGGCGCGGCCGTCGAGCAGCGCGCGCACCTTGGCGCCGAGGATCAAGGCCTGTGCTCCACGCGGACTCGAGCCGAAGCTCACGTAGCGCGTGACCGCGTCCACCGCGATCGTCGACGGCGTCTCGCCCATCACATGGGCGTTGGCCGGTTGCGTCGCCCGCACCATCCGCGCGGCGTAGTGTTCGATTTGCGGCGCCGCGATTACTTCGCGCACCAGGCGCTTGAGCCGCTCGATCGCGCCGGCCGCTTCGGCCGCGACGAACACCGGCTCGACCGTGGCCTCCTCGGCCCGCGTGGTCGAACCGATAATCCGCACCATTTCGTCCTCGGCCGGATAACTCAGCCGCACTTTGAACAGAAAGCGATCGAGCTGGGCCTCGGGCAGCGGATAAGTTCCTTCCATCTCGAGCGGATTGAGCGTCGCCATCACCAGGTACGGGGGCGGCAGCGGATAGGTAACGCCGGCTACCGTCACCTGCAATTCCGCCATCGCCTCAAGCAGCGCCGATTGCGTCTTGGGCGTCGCGCGATTGATCTCGTCGCCGAGCAGGATATGCGCAAACACCGGCCCCGGCTGAAAGGCGAATTCGCGCCGGCCGTCCGCGCCCGACAGGATCACGCGCGTGCCGGTGATATCCGCGGGCATCAGATCGACTGTGAACTGGATGCGGTTGAACGAAAGATTCAGCGCCTGCCCGAGGGCCTTGACCAGGGTGGTCTTGCCGGTGCCCGGCACCCCTTCGATCAGCACATGCCCACCGGCAAAGAACGCGCTGAGCAGCTCCTCGACGGCCTGCTCATGCCCGACGATCGCCTTGTGCACTTCCGCCTGGATGCGCCGGAAGGTCCCGGCAAAGTCGGCGACGGTCGGCGCTTGCAGGCCGTTTACGGGTTGGGTTTCGTTCATCGCTCGAACACTTTCTTGATCGTCATCTGATCACCGGGCGGCACCGAGGTGCGCGCCAAAGGCTCGTCGGCAAACTGCTGTGAATTCAACGGCACCCGGACCTTGGGCGGGATATAGGCCGGCGCGCCCTTGCTCGAGGCCTCGTCGGACGGCGCAGCTTCGATCGCGATCTTGAAGCTGTCGCTGCCGAGCTGCTGCGCCTCGGGCGGTCCGAACAGATGCTCGGGGTCGGAGCCGGCGCCATGACTCGAGCCGCCGCCGCCGTCGCCGCCCAGCGGAACCGCAGCCGACGGATCACCCGCCCCGCCGCCGCTCTTATCGGCGCCCGGCTGATAGGGCGCCGCCGCGCCATTCTGGGCCATTTGGTCGGCCTGGTCCCCCGGTATCGAGACCGCGGGTGGTTGCCGATCCTTATCGCGGGCATTGCCATTCGCGCCTTGAGAACGCCCGCCCGCAGAATTCTGCGCTGAGTTCCCGCGGTGATCGGCGGCAGGCCCCGCAGGCGCCGATCGCGCGACTTGCGACGGCGGCGCGTTCGGCGAAGCCGGTGTGCGCGACTTCAAATGGATCGAAGCCAGCGGTAAGGGGTTGCGGCCGGTCACCTGGTCTTGCAAATTGCCAGCCAGCCTGCGCGTCTTGTCCAGCCAGCGCGACAATCCGCTGCGCTTGGCCTGCGCGACCTTGGCTGCAAGCTGCCGCAGGGTATTGGCGTCGGCATAAATGCGCGCGTTGGGCTTGACCGAAGAATCCGCCGGCAGCACCTCGAGGTCGCCGATATCGGCAGTGATGTCGGATTGCGCGACGGCCAGGCCGCGCGCTGGGAGGCGCGCGTAATACCTCAGCGCCGCGCTCAGCGCGACCACCGCGAGGGCCACTGCCAGCGGCGCCAGGATTGCGCGCGAGAGCCAGCGCGGCTCGATCCGTGCGGGCTCGAAGCGACCGCGCAGACCATAGGTGTCTTCCACCAGATAAGGCCAGAGCGAAGACCGCGGCGGCGCGTCAGCCAGCGCCAATACCGTCGTGAGCCGCCCCTTCAATTCGGCGCGCTCATCGGCCAGTAAGGCGGCCCGCGTCGGATTGGCGCTCTGGCGGAACGCGGCGCGCGCCGCGCCCACCAGCCCGGCGAGCGCGAAGACGATCGCGAGCGCGGCGACCGTCAGGAAAGCGATCGGACTCAAGACCGCGGCCAGCACAAAAATCGCCGTACCTGCGGCGATCAGGATCGCGAGCGTAACAAACAGCCAGTATTGAATCGCGAGCAGGTTAAGCCGCGTGCGGATGGCCTTGATCTGGAACAGAATCAGCCACAGTTTCTGTTCGTCGCGCCGGGTTTCCGCCACTGGATGCTCTATGAAAGGGTCGATGCGGGATTAGGTAAGCTTCGACATTAGTTAAGCTATGCTATACACGCAACGACAATTCTGCGCGCCATAGCCTTAGACGTTGCGGGCCCGAATTCGCTCCATTCGCGCGAGCCGGCCCTCCCCTTCAAGTACGCGCTGACGCCGGTTTCAGATTGGCTGCGCGGCGCCGGCACTTCCCGCTCAGAACTGCCATCCCACGATCGATTTGATAAACGTCCCGTTGCTCGCGTGCGTGAGCCCGATACCCACCCCGAGATTCAGCTCGAGCGACGCGATCAAGGGCAGATTCAGGGCCGGCACGATGAAGTGCTGCTGGCGCTGGACACCCGGCAGATGCTGAAGCGCGCCCATATCCCCATAATACTCGACCCCTGGCGAGAGCCAGCGATAGAGGTCGTAGGTGACCTCGCCCGACGGCGCGAGCGTCATCCCCTTGTGGGTCCCCGGCCCGTCAAAGGGTTTGTCGAAAGCAAAATTGGCGATCACTGTGAATTTGCCGAAGCGCGTCTCGAGGATCGGGCGGATTTCGAGCGAGAGCGGATTCTCCTCCGCCGCGCGCCGCATGTAATCGAGTTCGAGATTGCCGCCCAGCTTGATCGGCCAGTCGTCGCTCGCCGCGAGGCCAAAATGCATTTTGGTGCGACTGCCGGCATATTCATAATTGCCGTTATCGAGCTTGGCCGTGCAGAGATACTGACCAACCTCGATATGCGGCGTCAGGCCGTAGGTCGCCTCGAGCGTTTCGTGGATCTCGTAGGGCCGGATCTGCTGATGAGCTTCGGCGCCGGTCGCGGTCGTGACGCTGTTGGAATGCAGTTCGAGTTCGAGCGCATCCTGCGGCGTCGTCTCGGTCGGGTAAATCTGGATTTCGTAAAAATCGATCGCGCGCGCCCGTCCTGCCATCAGCAGCAACGCCGCGGCACAAAGCACGGCGGTCCAGAGGGCTGGCGGTTTCGAGCGGCCCCCGCTGTTTGATCCCGGCGTCATCCAGCGTGCTCCGCTCGCGACCCCCGGGCGATATCGTGACGCGCGCCTCCGCCATGCGCGTCCCGATACCGCGACCAGCCGGCCGACTATTCCTTCCACGGCTGCGGAAACCGATCGCGGATCACAACTTCAGCGATCGGCTTGCGCACCACCGGGCCGAACTTGCCCACCGGATATCCGACCGGCATCAGGCCGAACGTCATTACCTCTGGATCCAGTCCGAGGGCTTCTTTCATCTCGTCTTCAAGCAGCATGTGATTGGTCGTAAGCACGGTTCCGAGTCCGAGCGCGCGGCAAGCGAGAATAATATTCTGCACTGCCGGGTAGATGCTGGCGCCGGCCCGCCACGAAAATTCGCGCTCCATCGCGGCCCGCGCCACCGCCGGCAGCGCCGGCGGCAGGTTGCGCTGGCGCAAGCGCAGACACGGAACAAGCAGCACCGGGGCATCCGCCATGTGCTCATGCAGGTACGTGCCCGAGCTCCAAAATCGCTCGTACTGTCCGGGGTTCATATGAGCGGGTGGCGGATTGTTTTCATAGATCGTCCGCACCCACATCGATGCGCGTCGGTAGATCTCTCCGACCTTATGGCGCTGGGCGGGATCGGTAATCACCACGAATAGCCAGTCCTGTGTGTTGCCGGCCGACGGCGCGCGAATCGCCGCGTCGAGTATCCGGCTGATGATCGCATCGGGCACCGGATCGGGTTTGAAACGGCGCATCGCCCGCGCGGAATAGATCGTTTCGAAGATTCCCAGTTCACTCATGCTGGTCCCTCGCGTTCCGGTGCTTAGATGATTTCTGATTCTCGGCTCTAAAGCGTCCTCGGGCTCCGATTCTCAGGTGCATTGCGCAACGATCGCATCACCAAAGACAATGCGACGTAGACCGCGCTATTTGAGCCCGGCGTCATCCAGCACGCCCAGGGCGAGCGCAGACCAGTCCATCTCTTCGCGACCCCGCGCCAGCCCCGCGATAATCCGCTCGCGGAGCAGCCCCGCCAGCGGCATCGGGACGCGCGCCGCACCCGCGGTTTTGAGCACCAACTCGACATCCTTCAGCCCGAGCGGCAGCTTGAAGCCCGCCGGCAGATGGCGCTTCGCCGCGACCATCTCGCCGTAGCGCTGATAGACCGGTGCGGCGAACAGCGTCTTGGTCAGCATCTCGGCGACCTGCGCGCGATCGACCCCGCTCTTCTCCGCCATGGCGAAGGCTTCGGCCATCGCCTCGATCGCCGCGGCGATCAGAAAATTGCCGGATAACTTCGCGACGTTCGCAGCCCCCGGCTGCTCGCCGAAATCGAAGACCGCGCGCCCGACCGCGTCGAGGATCGGACGAATTTGTGCCTTCGCCGCCTCGGGTCCCGAGGTGCAGATGACGAGCTGACGCAGTTGCGCGGCGTCGGGACGGCCGAAGACCGGCGCGGCAACATAGATACTGCCGGCCCCAGCATGAATCTGCGCCAGACGGTATGCGGTCGCCGGCGCGATCGTGCTCATCGAGATGTGGACGCCGCTCGCGCCGAGCCGAGCCGCAATCCCGCTCTCGCCGGTCACGACGCTTTCGACCGCGTCATCGTCGGCGAGCATCGTGATGACGACCCCGCCCGCGACGGCAACCTCAGCCGATCGCGCGACCTGCGTCGCGCCGCGCGCGGTCAACGGCGCGGCCTTGGCCGCAGTGCGATTCCAGGCGCGTAGTTTGAAGCCAGCCGTGATCAGGTTACCAGCGATCGGCAGGCCCATCGCGCCCAGGCCGATGAAACCGACTTCTTCGTTCATTAGTTACCTCGATTTAATAACGCCGCGCCGCGGACACCACTCACAGACCGGGCATCGCGAGCACCAGGGCGAAACCGGCTGGCACAACGTCTGACCGAACGCGACCAGGATTGAGTTGTATTCCAACCAATAACGGCGCGGCAGCACCGCGCGCAAGGCCGCCTCGGTTTGATCGGGCGTCCGCGTCTTCACCAGGCCCCATCGATTCGAGATGCGATGGACGTGCGTATCGACGCAGATACCCGCGCGGCCGAAGGCTTCCGTCACCACCAGGTTCGCGGTTTTGCGGCCGACGCCTTTGAGCGTCAGCAGGTCGTCGATACGGTCGGGCACCCGGCCGGCGAATTTGTCGATCAGGTCGCGGCAGATACCGAGGATCACGCCAGCTTTGGTGCGATAGAAGCCGACCGGATAGATCAGCCGCGCTATGTCGTCCGTCGCCAATTGCACCATCGCCGCGGGCGTACCGGCGCGAGCGAACAGGCGCGGCGCCGCGACCGCGGTCGTTTCATCCTTGGTCCGCAGGCTCAGGATGCATCCAATCAGCGTGAGAAAGGGGTCGCGCTTCTCCGCCGCCATCAGGGTCAACACGGGGGCGTTCCAGGCGGGCGCGGCCCGCCGCAAACGTCGGAGCAGACGCCCGACCGTCGCGCCGGTGACCGGCGCGGCCCTGCGCCTCCGCGTCTTCTGCGACGCGCTCGCTGAAGACCGCGGCGCCGCGCGCATCCGCTTGATGGCTGGTCTGGTCATCGCGCCGTTTCTAGCGCGAAGCCGGGCTCAAGGAAAACGCCTGGCCTGCAAAGCGATTGACCATACCGGTCGAACGGCGCTAAGTACCCGCCAGACGTGCAGCCGGTGGCGCCGGCCGGACCCGACAATGAAAATAGGTATTTTGTTCACCGTAAATGAGTACAGCGTCGATCCGGCCGCGCTCGCGCGCAAGATGGAGGCGCTCGGTTTCGAATCGTTGTGGCTGCCGGAACATGCGGTGATCCCGGTGCACACGACCACGCCCCTGCCGGAAACGCCGCCCGGTCAAGGCGGGATTCCCGAGGTCTACTCGCATGTGTGCGATCCGTTTGTCGCGATGGCGCTCGCGGCCGCGGTGACCACGCGGCTTAAGCTTGCGACCGGGGTCTTCCTGGTCCCCGAGCGCAATCCGATCGTGGCAGCGAAGGAAATCGCGACGCTCGACTATTTTTCCGGCGGCCGCGTGCTCCTCGGCATCGGCGCGGGCTGGCTCAAGGAGGAATCCGAGATCCTCGGCGCCGATTTTCCCCATCGTTGGAGCCAGACCCGGGAATATATCGCCGCGATGCGCGAACTGTGGACGCGCGAAGAAGCGTCGTTCGCGGGCAAGTACGTAAACTTTCCGCCGGTGAGGTCGTATCCCAAGCCCGCGCGCAAAGGCGGACCGCCGATCCTGATCGGCAGCAAGGACAAGCACGCGCTGCGCTGGGTCGCGCGCTGGGGCGACGGCTGGTGTCCGATCTTTCTCTCACCCGCCGAGTTGCGCGACGACTTGAACAAACTGCGCGAGGCGTGCGCACACGCCGGCCGCGACTACTCACAGCTCGAGATCACGATTATGAAGCGCGGGCTGCGCGGCGATCGCGCGGGCGTGCAAAGCGGGCTGCGCGAATACCGGGACGCGGGCGCAGAGCGTTTCGTGCTGATGCTCGTCGGCGCGCGGATGCCGGCGTCGGAGTACGAGCACGAGCTCGAACGCCTGGCTGGTCTGTATATCTGATGTTGCGCGGCATTAACTGACGGTCCGGCGAGGAATTGAGATGCCACTCGATCCGCAGATGAAGAAGATTCTTGACGTGATGGCCGCGGCGGAAGTCCCAGCCTTTCATACCCTGCAGCCCGCTGCAGCTCGCGCGCTCATGGCCCGGCAGATGGCTGTGGGCGTCGTCGAGCCGGTGGCGAAAGTGGAAGATCGTACAGTGCCCGGTCCCGGCGGCGCGATTCCGCTGCGTATCTATACGCCGGTCGGCGCCGAGCCCGGCGGCGCACTGGTCTATTTTCACGGCGGCGGCTGGGTGCTCGGCGATATCCAGATGACCGATCAGCCCTGCCGGATGCTCGCCAATGCGTCGGGATGCGTCGTTGTCTCAGTCGCTTATCGGCTCGCGCCCGAGCACAAGTTCCCGGCCGCGCCGGAGGATTGTTACGCGGCGACGCAATGGGTATTCGCGAATGCCGCGGCGCTCAACGTGGACCCGGCGCGCATCGCCGTCGGTGGCACGAGCGCAGGCGGCACGCTTGCGGTCGTGGTCGCGCTGATGGCGCGGGACCGCGCCGGCCCACGGCTCGCCTTCCAACTGCTGATCTATCCGGCGACGACCAGCGAGCTCACCAGCAAGTCCCAACAGGAATTTGCGGATGACGGCTATATCCTGTCGCGCGCCGACATGGAGTGGTTCTGGGGACATTATCTGGCGAGCTCAGCCGATCGCACGAATCAGTATGCTTGCCCGGCCTTCGCCAAAACGCTACGCGGCCTTCCCCCGGCTTTGGTTATGACCGCGGAGTTCGACCCGCTGCGCGACGAGGGTGAAGCTTTCGCCGCACGTCTGCGCGCAGAGGGCGTGCCGACCACGCTCACGCGCTACGACGGCGTGACTCACGGCTTTTTCGGGATGCCCACGCTGCTCGACAAGTCGAAGGCTGCGATCGCCGAGGCCGCCGCGGCTCTGAGAGCCGCGCTCGGGAGACGCTAGGCAGAACGCAGTGGAGCCGGGCCGAGCGGGCTAGTCTTTAGTTTGGCCGCGCGTCGCAGACTCCGCCGCCCCCTCGATGTAGCCGCCGAGGTCGCGGGCGTCGCGCACCTCCGAGACCGCGCGATAGTTGCCTTCGCCGGCGAGTAAAGCGCGCGCTTCAGTTACATTCGCGAGACGACCGTCACCACGCCTCGCAGCTTCGATCAAAGTATCGTCGGGACGCCACTCGGCGTCCGCTGCATCGCGCACGAGCGTGCCGATGAAATCGTAGCGATGCCAGTAAATCGTGCGCATCGGCGCGCCCGAAGGATCGCCACGCAGAGGTGCGTAAAGCCATTTCTCGTTGAAATGGAAGCCCCGCTCTTCCAGCTCGATCGGCGAGTTGAGCTCGCCCTGAGTGTGGTCCGGCGTGCCGAGAAGCGTGACGATCACGTTGCGCGTGATCACCTTGATGCCGGGCGCGCTCATACCTCGAAGCTCTCCGGAAAGGGGCACTTATGCGCAGCGACGTGGGCCTCGAAGTCCGCGCGGAATTGGGTGAAGAA
>JBOHWF010000414.1:0-18783 GCA_050736455.1 Binataceae bacterium (SeqCode)
TCGCGAAGCAGGTGAGATGCCGACAGCTTTGATCACTGGAGCCTCGAGCGGATTGGGCGAGCAGTTTGCCTACGCGCTGGCGCGGCAGCGGCACGACCTGGTGCTGGTCGCGCGCCGCGGCGATCGGCTCGAGCAGGTCGCCGCGAGAGCGAAAGAACTTGGCGCCGCGCGCGTCGAGATCAAGGCGATGGATCTCGGGCGGCGCGAGACGCCACAGGCGATATGCGATCAGCTCAAACATGATCAAATTGAGATTCACTACCTGGTCAACAATGCCGGCTTCGGCACTTCCGGACGCTTCAACCAACTGGCGCTCGAGCGTGAACTCGAGGAGATCGATCTGAACGTTACGGCGCTGGTCAACCTCACCCATCTGCTGCTGCCCGCGATGATCGCGCGCCACGGCGGCACCATCATTAACGTCGCCTCGACCGCAGCCTTTCAGCCCGTCCCTTACATGACCACCTACGCAGCCACCAAGGCGTTTGTGCTGAGCTTCACCGAGGGGCTCGCGGGCGAGCTCGCCGGCAGCGGAATCCGTGTGATGGCGCTCTGTCCGGGCCCGGTCAAGACCGAGTTTCAGGCGGTGGCGCGCAACGAACGGGCGATGGTGCCGTCGTTCGTCTGGGTGCCGGCGGAGAGGGTGGTCGCCGACGCGATCGCCGCGGCCGCCAGCGGCCGCATGATCTACATTGCCGGCGCGCTCAACTTCGTCACGGCGCAATCGACGCGATTTTTGCCGCGCGCGATGGTCAATTTTATTGCGCGGCGCGTCTATCGGCCTGCCGACTGACGCTGGCCGCGCGTCGCAGACTCCGCCTCGGCTAGGATTTGAGCAGATCGCGCGCGATCACGACGTGCTGAATCTGCGAAGTCCCTTCGTAGATCTGCAGGAGCTTCGCGTCGCGCATCAGCTTCTCCACCGGATACTCTTTCATATAGCCATAGCCGCCGAAGATCTGCACGGCGTCGGTCGTGATCTTCATGCAGGCGTCGGCACTGAAGAGTTTGGCGTAGCTCGAGACGGCGTTGGAGACTTCGCCGCGATCGATCATCCAGGCGGCCTTGTATGTTAGCAACCGCATCGCTTCGAGATTGACCGCCATATCGGCGAGCATGAACTGGATCGCCTGAAAGCTCGCGATCGGCTGGCCGAAGGCGACCCGCTCGCGCGCGTACTTCAGCGACTCGTCGAGCGCCCGCTGCGAGATTCCGATCGCGATCGCGGCGATTCCCGGACGGCTGCGATCAAAGGTGCCCATCGCGTACTTGAAGCCCTCGCCTTCGGCGCCCACCAGGGCGTCGAGCGGAATCCGCAGCTCGTCATAGACGATCTCGCCGGTGTCGGCGGCGCGCTGCCCGAGCTTCCCGTGCATCCGCGTGCGCGTAATCCCGGGCAAATTCGAGGGAAAGACGAAGCATGAAATCCCGCGATGCTTGAGCCGCTTGTCCGAGGTCGCGAACGTCACGATCCAATCCGCCGTCGAGCCGTTCGAGATGAAATGCTTCGTGCCCTTGAGTACGAACGCATCACCCTCACGCCGATAGGTGGTGCTGAGCCCGGCGACGTCCGAACCCGCGCCCGGTTCGGTCAGCGCGAAGGCGCTGAAGCTCAGTTGCGCGGTGAGCATCGCGAGGTATTTTCGTTGTTGCGCTTCATTTCCCGCGATCACAATTGGCAGCGCGGCGAGATCGTTGGCGGCGATTGAATTCGAGATACCGGAGCAGCCGTAATTCAGCTCCTCGCCGATCAGGCAAGCGTCGAGAATTCCGAGTCCCGGGCCGCCGCATTCCCTTGGCACGGCGAAATTGATCAAGCCGGCGGCAAAGGCCTTCGCGCAAATGTCGCGCGGGAAGATTTCCTTCTCGTCATACTCGCGCGCCCGCGGGATGATCTCCTGCGCAGTGAACTTTCGCGCCAGCGTCTTGAGTTCAAGCTGCTCGTCGGTGAGATCGAATCCGATCATCGCGGGTCTCCGTGCGGATGGCTTCGGCGCTGTACGCTAGCAACCCGACTCGGCCGTGGGAATGCTCCGAGGGCGCTTGTAAAAGCCCTTCCGGCTTACTATGACGACACTACACCCGACGACGCTGCGTAGTTCGCCCCGGCGCGGTGTACAAAGGAGATCACACGGCCATGTCAGTAAGTTTAATCGCGAAGATCAAAGCCAAGCCCGGCTGCGAGGGTCAACTCGAAGCAGCCTTCAAGGACATGATCAAACAGGTCCGCGCGGCCGAGCCCGGATGCGACGCCTACGTGCTGCACAAGTCCGCCAAGGATCCGACGCAGTTCATCTGGTTCGAGAAGTACACCGATCAAGCCGCCTTCGACAATCATCGGAAAACCGATCATATGAAAGCGATGGGCGGCCGCATCAAAGACCTTCTCGCCGGCGCGCCCGAGCTGGAAATGATGACCGAGCTCGATCGCAAGTAGAATCGGTTTCATCAGGTGGCGGACGCACCGAGCGCCCGCCACCGGTATCTCCGCCCCCGCGCCAGCTATACTGCCGGAATGCCGCGCACGATCCTGATGGGCGACCCGGCCCACTTTTCCGTCCTGGGCGGCGCGAATCCGCATACTCGCAACGTGCTGGGCATCCGCAAACGGGTTGACGCGGAACGTGCGCGCGCGCAATGGCACGCGCTCGCGCAGACCCTGATCCGCCACGGCGTCGAGATCTGCGTGATCGAGGCTCATCCGCAGCTCACCGGACTGGTCTATCCGGCCAACGCCGGTTTTCTCTATCCGCTCGAGGCGGCGGGCGACGCCTCTCCGAAAAAGCTTTTCTATCTGTCCAACCTGATCCCGACGCGGCGGGGTGAACGCGAGATTTACCGGCCTTATCTCCGTGCGATGGGCTACCAGACCGTTGACATCGCCGCGCGCTTCGAGGGCGAAGCCGATTTTTTTCCCGCCGCCGATTCGATGATCTTCACGCACGGCCGCGTCGAACGTCAGCGCTTCGTCCCGCGCTTCGGCTGGCCGCCGTGGAAACGACGCTACGGTTTCCGCTCGGAGTTGTCAGCGCTCGACGAGCTGCGGGGAAAAGTCGCGCCGCGACGTGTGCTGCCGGTCGAACTCGCGCTCGAAGCGCACTATCACGGCGACACCGTGCTCTGTTCGTTCGGCCGCAAGCGCGAGTTCCTGCTCGCCTACATGGAGGGGCTCTCAGCAGCGTCTCGCGAGCTGCTGCGCGCCGAATTCGGCGACAATCTGATTGCGCTGGCCCACAGTGATGCGGAACTCTATGCCGCCAATTCCTTCCAGACTGATCACGGAGGCCGGCTTTATCTGTTCATGCCGGAAGGCGTCAGCGAGGGGCTTCAGCGCGAGGTGCAGGCGCGCGCGGTCGAGCCGGTGACGGTCAACGTGAGCGAATTTCTCGCCAAAGGGGGCGGCTCGATCAAGTGCATGATCCTCGACCTCGGGTCTTCGACGGATCAGCCCGCGGACGCGGCGGCGGTTGCATTTCGCGCACTGCATTCGTATCACCGGGTCTTCGCGCCAACGGAGTTCGCGGAGATTCCGCGCTGACGAAACGTCGATGACAGAAACCCACACTCGTCTGATCGCCGAGATCTTCGCCTGCATCTTTTTCGGCTACTCGATCGTGAACTCGCTGGTCTTTTTTCAGCGTGGCCGGCGTCCCGAGAATTACAAGAGCAAGCCGATCGCGGATTTCGTCCGTTCGCCCCGCTATGGGCAGACGGTCTGGATTAGCGGAATGGTCGGCGTGGTCGGCTTTGCGATCGCGTCGTGGATGCTGGTGCTGACCGTGATGCAGATGCTTCACGGCGGCTGAGGCGGTCAGCGCACGATGATCCCGTCGCGCGAGATATCGAGCATCGACGCCGCGTATTGCAGCTCTGTTCGTAGATGATCGCCGACGAAGGTCTCCGCGAGTGCGGTCAGCGCCGCATCCGCAGCTACCGGAGCGAAACCGAAGCGCGCGAGATAACGACTCTCGTCCGCGGGCGTGAACGCATAGAGCTGGCGCGCGCCGCGCGTATGCGCCGCGGCGCGCGCCGCGGCGATCAGTGCTGCGCCGATGCCGCGGCCGCGCATCGGCGCGGCGACCAGCAGCGATCGCATCACGGCGCAATCGACTGCGGTTTCGACGGCCACCACGCCGACCGCCTCGGCGCCGTCATAGGCGAGCATCAGGCAGACGCCCGCACGTTTGAGGCCAGCCGACGAGCGGCCAGCCCCCTCGAGCAACGCCGCGGCGCGCTGAAAATCGTGGCTCTGCTCGACCACGATCGCGCCGGCTTCGCGCCGCCGGCGGATTTTCTTTACGCGGGTGCGCAGGAAACTACGCTGCCGCAGCTATTTTTTCGGCGCGGGATAGAGCTGCGTGCCACTTTCGTCGATTACCACGATCGCCTTGGCTGGACAGGCGCGCGCGGCCGCTAGAATCACATTGTCCGCCGCGCCGGCGGGGTTATAGACCTCCGACTTGCCCTCGGCGTCGAGCTGAAAAACCCCCGGCGCCGCTTCGATACAATCTTCACTGGCGATGCATTTCGCTTTGTTCACCGTAACGTTCAGTTTCGCCATCGTGACCTCCGTGGCGCGCAGCAGCCTTTTGACAATAGAGTTCCGGGGCGTTGACCGGCAAGCCGGCAGGCCCGCCCTCAGCCCTTCTGCAACTGCGCTCCTGCTGCTAGCCTCTTTTCACTGAATCGCGGCCGCCGCGCTCCGCGGTCGCGCTTTTGCCGCTTCAATCGCGGGATCGAGGACAGCGCCCGGGTAAGCAGTAATACCCGGCACTGGCCGGAGGAACACTGATGTCCAACTGGTACGAACAGATTACGCCGGAAATCAAGGAGTTCATCGCCGCCCAGATGATGTTCTTCGTCGCGACCGCGCCGAGCGCGGGCCGGATTAATCTCTCGCCCAAGGGCATGGACACGTTCCGCATGCTGAGCGAGAAGCGGGTGATTTACCTCGACATCACGGGCAGCGGGAATGAAACCGCGGCACATCTGTTCGAGAACGGACGAATTACCATCATGTTCTGCGCTTTCGGCAAGAGTCCGCGCATCGTACGGCTTTACGGACGCGGCCGCACGCTTCATCCGCGCGATGCGCGCTGGAGTGAGTATCTCGCGATGTTTCCGGCCACGCCGGGATTGCGCCAGATAATGGAGATCGACGTCGACTCCGCGATGACCTCATGCGGTTACGGGGTGCCGAAGCTCGAGCGCCTCAGTGAGCGCGACACGCTGAGAAAATACTGGGAGAAGCGCACTGTCGCCGTCCTCAAAAAGTATCAGCGGGATATGAACGAGCGCAGCGTCGACGGTCTGCCTACCGGAATTCCGGACGGAACGAAGTGAAGCCGGGGATGCGAGTCCGCGCTCAGATAACTATGTCTTGCCGATCGCTCGCAGAGCACAAAATACTCCAGCCCTCGCCGCCCTGAAGCTTGGCGACGTCGATGCCCATCATCGGAACTGGAATCGATACTATCGAGGTGGAGCGCGTCGCCCGCGCGCTCGGACGGCCACTGACCGGCGACCGTTTCCGCGCGCGGGTCTTTACAGCGCGGGAGGCCGCCTATTGCGAGTCACGCGGCCGCGGCCGCTTCCAGAGCTACGCGGCGCGCTTCGCCGCCAAAGAAGCCACGATGAAAGCGATGGGCACCGGCTGGAATCGCAACGTCGGTTGGAGCGAAATCGAGGTCGTGCGCGAACGCGGAGGAGCCCCGAGGATCAAGCTGAGCGGCAAGGCGGCAGCCTTCGCCGCGCGGCGCAAAATCGCGCGCTTCCATCTGAGCCTGACCCACACCGCGGCGAGCGCGGTCGCGCATGTGATCGCCGAGAATTGACCCTGAATTTTAAGCCAGCTCGCAGACTCGTAATTGTGACCGCGCCTCGCAGACTCGGCCGCCCCCTGTGCTCGCTGCGGCGCGCGGCGCGCCTCCGCTAGTGTTACTGCGCCGGAACGAGCACTGGAAAGGCTGGTATCGGCGCGTCCGCAGTGTCCGGTTCGGCGAGATGCTGCCGATGATGCAGCAGCATCCGACTCTCGACTGAGATCGCCGTGATGTAGCAGCGGTTGCGCAAATGCTGATCGATCAGGAAGAGCACGCCGCCGCTCTCCGTGCGAAACGGCATGTGCATTACCAGGTGCGGACCCTCGAACATCATCACGCTCATCGCCAGCTCGTCGCCTTCGGCGGCGAAGGGTTGAAGGTGCAGGATGTGGCCGCCCGGCAGGTTGAACGCGACGGGCTGGCCGCAGAGTGTGCTTTCGTTCTGGCTTCTGATCAGGCGATAGTTGCTGAAATCGAAGAGCGCGCGAAGGCGCTTGCCGACCCCCTCGCTGGTCAGTCGCGCGTCCATGTGGGACGACGGAAGGTGCTCGGGCGACAGGTTGGCGGGCGGGTAGCTGGCGAGGATCGATTCGACGCGAATTTCGACCAACTGCGGTGCGTCATGCGCCGATGCGCGACCGGACGCCCCAATCAGGCATAGCGCCGCGATCCAGATCGATAGGCGGACCGGCTTGCGCTGCATAGGTCAGGGTTGCTGATCCGGCACCCAAACCACCGTCGTGCCCGTGCGCGGCTCGTTCCAGACCGCGACCGAGGGACCGCTGCCTGCACCGAGCTCGGAGACCAATTCCTGCGAGTCCCGCGCCGCGATCGCTTCCGCCACGTCAGTTGCGCCGGAAGGATCCGCGGCGGCTGTGCTAGCCGTCATCAAAGGCGCCGCCGGGCTCAGTCCCATCCGGTTCTGCGCCACCCGAGCCTGAGCGATCGGATTTTGCGCGATCGGGCTGAGAGCCGGATGGTTTTGTAGCGTCTGATTCTGCTTTGCGATCGCCATCGGAACTGCCGCTGATGGGTGAAAGCTCTCACTCACGCGCGGCGCCAATATCACGAAGGTCAGCGCGGCCGAGGCGGTTGCAACGCCGACGACCTGGACGACTGAGCCGAAGCGTCCGAGCGACTCCCACAACTCGCGCAGCCGCGCGCTCAGGGGTGCGCGCTCACTCTTGATGCGCGTCATCACCGCGCGCGTGAACCCGTCCAATCGAGGCGGCAGCGCAACCTCGCGCAGCGCCAATCCGAGCGATCGATAGTCGTCGAGCGCCGTGCGGCACACGGCGCAGCCAACGACGTGGAAAGCCACGTCTTCCATGTCGCGCGGGCGCAACTCGCCGTCCTCGAACGGTCCGAGCAAATGCTGTATTTCGCCGCAAGCAGCCATAGTTTCAGCCCTGATCGACATCCTTGAGGATTGCGCGCAGATGACCGCGCGCATAGTGCAGGCGACTCATCACGGTGCCCCGCGGACAGTCGAGTACGTCGCTGATTTCATCGTAGGAAAGCCCTTCGACTTCTCGCAAAAGTATCACTGCGCGATGCTCGGGCGTCAACTCATCGAGTGCGGCGCGCAAGCGCTGACCCAGTTCGCCGCGCGCGGCCTCGGTAAAGGAATCGCCGGTCCCACTCGGAATCCTTCCGAGTTCGTTCTCGCCCTCTTCGCCACGCACCACCACTTGACGCCCTTCGCGCCGGCGGAGATCGATCGCGAGGTTCGCGGTGATGCGATAAAGCCAGGTCGAGAAGCTTGAACGCTCCTCGAATTTGCCGAGGTTCTGATAGGCGCGAACAAAGGCTTCCTGCGCGATTTCAAGTGCGTCGTCCTGATTGTGCACCACCGCCATCGCGACTCCGGTAACGCGCCGCTGATAGCGCTCGACCAGCGTGCTGAAGGCTCGCCCGTCGCCCTTGCGCGCCCGCCGGATCAGCTCGCCTTCTTCGGCCTCTGGACGCGTGACGTTACTCAAGGGGTTAGACGGCTGATTGGCTGGGAAATTCAGGTTTTATGAGGCGGCTTAATCAAGTAGTGAAGTCTGCCCTGCAGGAAAATCACGATGCCCCGCTCGCCTTCTGGCGGATACGGCCTCATCGCGGCTTGAGCTCGGCCCAGTTCGATCCAACTTTTAACTCGACCTTGAGCGGCACAGCGAGCGTTGCCGCCTCCTCCATCGCCAACCTGACCGCCTCAGCACCGGGATCGAGAGCGGCGCGGCTCACCTCGAGCAGCAATTCGTCGTGGACCTGCAGGATCATCCGCGCGGCGACGTTGTGCTCGCGAAGCGCGGAGTCCAGCCGCACCATCGCGAGCTTAATCAGGTCGGCGGCGCTGCCCTGGATGGGTGTGTTGGTCGCAATCCTCTCTGCCTGCGCGCGCGCCCCGCCGTCCGGCCCATTGAGCTCGGGCAGATAGCGCCGCCGCCCGTACATCGTGGTCACGTAGCCGCGCTCGCGCGCGCCTCGCAAGGTCTCGTCGAGATAACGCTTGACGCCCGGCAAGCGCTCAAAGTATCGCCTGATATAGTCGGACGCCGCGGCAAACGGAATCCCCAGCTCACCCGCGAGACGCTGCGGACCCATACCGTAGATGATGCCGAAGTTGATCACCTTGGCCTGCCGCCGCGCCTCGCGATCGGCGGGGTCCGCTCCCAGGACCTCGGCTGCAGTGCGCGCGTGGATATCCTCGTCGCGCGCGAAGGCCTCGACCAGGGTCGCGTCGCGCGACAGATGGGCGAGGATGCGCAGTTCGATCTGCGAATAGTCCGCCGACAGCAGCAGATGGCCCGCGGCGGGGACGAAGGCCCGCCGGATGCGCCGGCCCTCTGCGCTGCGAGTCGGGATATTCTGCAGATTCGGCTCGGTCGAGCTCAGCCGTCCGGTCGCGGTCAGCGCCTGATGGAAGGATGTATGGATGCGGCCGCTCGCCCCGTCCACGAGCTCGGGCAGCGCGTCGCTGTAAGTGGATTTGAGCTTGGCGAGCGCCCGATACTCGAGCAGCTTGCGCGCGAGCGGATGCGCGCCGGCGAGCTTCTCGAGCGTATCCGCGTCGGTGGAGAAACCGCTCTTGGTCTTCTTCAGCCCCTTGGTCGCCAGCTTCAATTCGTCGAACAGAATCTCGCGCAACTGAGTCGGCGAGTTGAGATTGAACTCGCGCCCGACCAGTGCGAAGCACTCGCGTTCGAGTCCGTTGAGCTGCCCGCCGAACTCTGCCGAAATCTCGCGCATCGCCGCCGCGTCGATCCCGATCCCGGCCGCTTCCATCGCCGCCAGCACCCGCGCGACCGGCAGTTCGATTTCGTTGTACAAACGCTCGAGGTCACCCGCCTTGAGCTTGGCGCGCAACGGCTCGCGCAAGGCCTCGAGCGCTGCGGGTTCCGACGGCTCACTCGCACCAGCTCCGAGCGGCGCCAGATATTCACGATAAAGCTCTGCCAGCGGCGGCTCGGGCCTGCCCGGATTGATCAGGAAGCCGGCGATCATCGTGTCGATTTCGACGCCCGCGAGCTCGACATCGTAGCGCTGCAGCAGCCCGAGATGCCGCTTGAGGTCGTGGCAGAGTTTGCTTTGCGCCGGATTGGCGAGGAGCGTCCCAAGCGTCGCAATCTGCTCGCGACCGAAAACGTGGACCGTCGGTTGCTCCGCCGCCTTGATCTTCAGCACGACGGCGCCGGTAGCGTCGCCGCCCAGATGAAACGCCAGGCTCGGGGCCGCGCGCAACTCCGCGACGATCGTCGCGAGATTTTCCGCGCCGACGTAGCTTTCCGTCGTGTCCTCGCCGGCCTGCGCCCCGGCTTCGTGGGGTGTCAGCTCGGCAAGCAGCGAGCCGAATTCGAGCTCGCGCAGCAGTCCCGCGACTGCTTCGTGATCGATGCCCGGCCAGCCAAGTGCTTCCGGCGCGAATTCGAGCGGCGTCGCCGTGTCGATCTGGACGAGCTTGCGCGACAGCTCCGCATCGGCGCGATGCTCCGCGAGCACCGCGGCCATTTTCCTGGGAATCCGCGCCTTGACCTCGGCGATTCGATCCAGTCCGGCATAGAGGCCCTCGAGCGAACCGAAATGCTGAATCAGCGCACTCGCCGTCTTCTCGCCCACCCCCGGCACGCCCTTGACGTTATCGACGGCATCGCCCATCAGCGCCATGATTTCGATCAACGCGCGCGGCTCGACGCCGAAGCGCTCGCGCACCTCGCGCGCACCGGTGCGTTTGCCGAACATGGTGTCCCAGAGCGTGATCTTTGGCCCGACCAGCTGCATGAAATCCTTGTCGCCGGTAACGATCACCACGTCGAATTTGTCGCCGGCGGCCTGCGTCGCCAACGTGCCGATGACGTCGTCGGCCTCGTAGCCATCGACCACCAGCCGCCGAATTCGAAACGCATCGACCGCGCGATAGATAAAGGGAATCTGCTTGATTAGATCGCTTGGCGTCTCGGCGCGATTGGCCTTGTAAGCCTCGAACAGATCGTCGCGGAAAGTTTTTTTGGTCGAATCGAACACGACCGCGATGTGGCTGGGCCGCGTCTCCTTGAGCAGCTTCAGGAGCATGCGGATAAAGCCATAGGTCGCGTTGGTTGGCAATCCGCGCGAGTTATTGAGCTGCGGCAGGCCAAAAAAAGCGCGAAAAATATAGCCCGAACCGTCAACCAGATAGAGATTACGCTGAGGCTGTGACACCGCGAGCTTAACAGTAACGTAACCGGATTCACGGGCAAAACCGCACTGCGTCGTAAACTCTCATATTGACAGTGCGTCGAAGCGCCGGTTAACTATCTGGCGCTAGGCGAGCCGTGCGAGCCGAGCAGGCGAGTCCGCGAGCTGCGATCAGAATCAGAAAAGTGTCTCAATGAATGAATCACGGCGCTGAAGCGTCATTAAAAAATGTATCAGATGGGGGATAATCGCCACGCGGCGGCGCGGCCAGGGGGCGGCCGAGTCCGCGAGGCGCGGTATCGATGATCGACGTCAAGAACCTGAGCAAGGCTTACGGCAATTTTCTCGCGGTCAAGGGGGTTTCGTTCCGCGCCGAGAGTGGGCAGATTCTGGGCTTTCTCGGGCCCAACGGCGCGGGCAAGACCACCACGATGCGCATCATCACCGGCTTCATGCCGGCGACCTCGGGCACCGTGCTGATCGACGGTCTCGACATCTTCACCAATTCACTCGAGGCCCGCCGCCTGATTGGCTATCTGCCGGAAAGTCCCCCGCTCTACACCGATATGCGCGTCGACGGCTATCTGAAGTTCGTCGCCAAATTGCGCGGCGTCCGCCGCGGTGAGGTCGAGGACGCCACCGCACACGTGATCGACGTTTGCGGCCTCAGCGAAATGGCTCATCGCATCTGCGGGCAACTCTCGAAGGGTTACCGCCAGCGCGTCGGACTCGCCCAGGCCCTGATTCACAATCCGCCGGTGTTGGTGCTCGACGAGCCGACCATCGGCCTCGACCCGCGCCAGATTCACGAGATTCGCGAGCTCATTCGCGGCCTCTCGGCCAAGCGCACGATCGTGCTTTCGACGCATATCCTGCCTGAGGTTTCACAGATCTGTGATCGCGTCGTGATCATCAATGATGGTCAGATTGCGTTAGAAGAAAACTTGTCGCAATTGCCCGCGGGCGCGTCACTCGAGGAGATCTTCCTCAACGCCATCAGCAAGGAAGGTCACCTCGCCGGCGCGAGCGCCGAAGAGACCCTCGAGGAGGTCGGCGCCGGCCACTCCCAGGCCTGACCGATCATTAACCCAGTCTGACAGCTATGCGGTTATGAAGAACACGCTGACCATCGCCGGCAAGGAACTCCAGAGTTTTTTTACGCAGCCGGTCGCTTATGTCGTGCTCACGGTTTTTCTGCTGCTGGGCGGATGGTTTTTCTTTTCGATGCTGCGGCAGTTCGACGAGATGATCCAGCTTGTCCAGATGATGGGACAGAGCGCCAATCTCAATCAGATGAATCTCAATTCGCGGGTGATCGATCCCTTGCTGCACGACCTCTCGATCGTCCTGGTAATCGTGATGCCGGCGTTGACCATGCGGGTCTTTGCCGAAGAAAAACGCACCGGCACGTATGAGCTGTTGCTCACGGCGCCGATCCGCACCGGCGAGATCGTCGCCGGCAAATTCATCGCGGCTGCGGCCTTCACGCTGATCATGGTCGCGCTGGCCTGGATTTTCCCGGCCATCCTGATGATCTTCGGCAATCCCGAGGTCGGTGTGATGTTCGCCGGTTATCTGGCGCTCGCGCTGCTGGCTTTGAGTTTCGTCGCGGTGGGAATCTTTACCAGTTCGCTGACGAATAATCAGATCATCGCCGCGATCAGCTCCTTCGGCATCCTGATTCTGCTCTACGTTATTTCATGGCCGGCGGAGGCCGGCGCTGGCGTGCTCTGGGCAGTCCTCAAGTATCTCTCGCTACCCGATCATTTTTCGACGATGGTGCGCGGCGTCATCGATACCAGTGACGTGGTTTTCTTCCTCAGCGCGATTCTCCTGGCTCTATTCCTGACTCAGCGTTCGGTCGAATCGGCCCGCTGGCGCTAGCCCACAACAACTCAGATCATTTCGAGAGGCAGGGAATCATCGGATGAGGCGGACATCGGCGCTGGCGGGCCTGCTCGGCATCGTACTGCTTTCGTTTGGGATTATCGGCTACGCGCTGACCAGCGGCGGTTTCGCCCGCCTGTTCATCTTCATCAACCTGGTCGGCGGCGGCTTTGCGCTGATCGGCTGGATCGTCTCGAGCCGCGGCAACCTCACGAGCATGGCGGGCCGGCGCACGACGCGCTATGGCGCCAACGCCGCGATCTATTCGATCGCTTTTGTGCTCCTGCTGATCGCAGTCAACTACCTCGCCTCGATTCATCATCGCCAGTTCGACTTGACCTCGAATAAAGTCTTTAGTCTGGCGCCGCAGTCCGTCGCCGCGGTCAAGGACCTCAAGCAGCCCATCAAGCTCTACGGGTTCGTCCAGGGCGGACGCAGCCCACAAGCCGAATCGCTCTACCAGGAATACAGCTACGCCTCGCCCAAGGTCTCGTACGAACTGGTCGATCCGAACAAGCATCCGGAGCTCGCTGAGCGCTTCAAGGTCGCCACGATGAACACGACTCGCGTGCAGCTCGGCGGCGCCCAGGGCGAAGGCACCAACGTCACGGAGCTGGGCGAGAGCGGCATCACCAACGCCATCCTCAAGCTCAAAAATTCCACGACCAAAACCGCCTGTTTCATCACCGGCGAGGGCGAGGGCGATCTCGCCGAGGCGCACCAGCCGTCGGGCCTGAACGAGTTTCAAAAAGCGCTCGAAGGCGAGAACTATTCCGTCAAGACGATCAATCTCGTGACCGAGGCCGGGATTCCCAAGGACTGCACGGTGCTGATCGTCGCTGGACCGACCCGCCCGCTCCTGCCGCACGAGCTCGACAGTATCACCGACTACCTCAATGGCGGTGGCCGCGCCCTGGTGATGCTGCGTCCGATCCGCCCCGATCGCTCGGTCGAAGAGACCGCGCTGGTCAAGCTGCTCGCCGAGTGGGGCGTCACGGTCGGCAACAACGTCGTAGTCGATCAGGTGGTGCGGCTCTTCGCCGGCCCGGCCCTGGGCATCAGCCCGACGGTGAACACGTACGGGCCTCACGAAATCACCACCGGCTTCGACAAGCAGACGGTCTTCCCGATGGTGCGCACGGTCGATCCGGCCGAGTCGCCCAAAGACGGACTTCTGGTCTCGACGCTGGCCAAAACCTCCGACACCTCATGGGCGGAGACTGATCTGGCCGCGCTATTCCTCAAGCAAACCGCCGCTTACGACAAGGGCGTGGACCAAAAAGGCCCGGTCAGCGTGGCGGTCGCGGTCGACGCGAATCTCGACGTGCTCAAACGCGGCAAAGGTAACGCCCGCCTCGTCGTCTTTGGCGATACCGACTTCGCGGATAATCAGTACCTCGACAACTTTTTCAATCGCGACTTTTTGATGAACAGCGTCGATTGGCTGGTCGGCCAGGGCAACTCGATCACGCTGCGGCCGCGAACGCTGCGCGCCTCGCGCTTCAATCTGACTATTCAGGAATTCGACGTGGTCTTTGTCCTTTCCGTACTCTTGATTCCCGAGCTGCTGTTGCTGATCGGAATCGCGGTCTGGTGGGAACGCCGCAACTAACTATTTGTCATTCTGAGCGAAGCGAAGAATCCCGGAATCGCCAAGCAGTGCAATACGACACTGGGTCTCTTTAGCAAGCTGTCCTACGATGCCCCTGCGGAACACGATCATCGTCGTCATTTTGCTGCTCGTCATCGGCGGCTACGCGCTCTACCAGCGTTATCAGCCGCCGCCGGAGAAAAATCCCAAGGTTTACCAACTCGACGCCAAGGAGATCCAGAAGCTCGAGCTGCGCTCGCCCGATCGCGACCTCGTCCTGGAACGCGGCGGCCCCGATCAGTGGAAAATCCTGAAGCCGGTCCGGGCGGACGCCGATCATTTCACCGTCGATGCGATCGCCAACCAGATCGCCGACCTCGAAATCACCGATACCGCCAACGCCGCGCCCTCCGATCTCGCGCCTTTCGGCCTCAAGGTACCGGCCGTGACCCTCACCGTTACGACCAAAGCTGGTAAGACCCTGCCGGCGATCCTGGTCGGCGAAAAAGCTCCAGTGGGCAATGCCGGCTTCATCAAGGTTGCCGACAAGCCCGCGGTCCTGATGGTCTCGAGTGCCTTCGCCGCGATGGTCAACAAGCATCTCGACGACGTGCGCTCGCGCAGCTTTTTCACTTTCAAGCCCGAGGACGCGCACAAAATTGTCATCGCGAAGGGCGCGGAGACCCTCGAACTGAAGCGCAGTGCCGGGGATCAGTGGACGATCGTGAAGCCGCGTGACTATGCCGCGGATAACGACGCAGTCGCCGCCTTCCTCCGAGCGCTCGGCGCTGCCCAGGTCACGCGCTTCGTCGACGACAATCCGTCTGATCCCGCCAGGTATGGACTGGCCAATCCGTCACTGGCGGTCACCCTTGCCAACGTCGCCAACGGCCCGGCCGAAACGATGCGCTTCGGGTTCAATCAGCCCGAGGCCGACGCCAACGCGACCTACGCGCGCACCGGTGACAGTCCGGACAGCCCGGTTTACTCGGTCGCCACCAGCGTCTTCAACCTGGCCAACAAGAGTTTCGACGACCTGCGCGACAAGACGGTGATGCATTTCGATCCCAAGAGCGTCGCCCGGCTGCACTTCGTCGGTGGTCCGGTGGACGAGACGCTCGAGCGCGCGGCGGATAAGAAATGGACGATTTCCTCGCAGGATAAGACTGCGCCCGCCGAGCTTCCCGTCGCCGAGAGCTTTCTTGATCAGCTCCACAGCCTGAAAGCGACGAAAATTCCGGAAGACCCGATGAGCGATCCCAGGCATTTCGGCATGGTGACGCCCACCCTGACGATCACTCTCGCCGGCAAGGACGGCAAGGAGCTCGGCGTCCTGCGCGCCTCGATGCTCGAAATTACGCAAAAGCCCAAAGACTCGGATCAGAAGCCGGTGACCACGACCATCGGCTACGTCACCAGCAGTCTCGATCCTGCGGTCTTCGAGGTTAACGCGCAGGCGGTGCGCGATCTGGAGCAAACCGCGAACCGCCTGCGCTCCGATGTCCTCCCGACGCCGACGCCCTCGCCTACTGCAACTGCCGCAACTTCATCGCTCGCCAGCCCCGGCGCCCACTAAATCTCGTCCGATGCGATCCGTAAATCTACGGACCATCGCGCTCTGGATTGTCTTGCTCGCCGCGATCCCGCTGGCCGGGCTTCGTTGGTCGATTCGACCGCTTCCGGCCCGCGCCGATCAAGCGACGACGATTTCGTTACCTCTGCCCGGGGGTGAAGCCGGAATCGGCTTGGATGACCTCGGGTTCGCGCCCTCGATCGGGAAGGTTCTCGTGCCTGCCGGACGGACTGGTCTGCTCGATCTGATCGACCCCGACACGAAATCCATCGCGAGCATCGGCGGGTTCAGCAGTAGCGACGCGTTCGCTCATGGACATGGCGAAGGCATCACCTCGGCGGATTATGGACGCGGCCTGCTCTTCGTCACCGATCGCACCGTCAAGCGTCTTAGCGTCGTCGATCCGAACCGGCGCTCGATAGTTGCATCGGCGCCCCTCGCAACGGAGCCTGACTATGTACGTTTTGTCAGTGACACAAGTGAGGTTTGGGTGACCGAGCCGAGTGCACAGCGGATCGAAATTTTCAGGCTGCCGCGAGCCGAGACACCCCAGCCTGTCCATGCTGCTTTCATAGCCGTCCCGGGGGGTCCCGAATCGTTGGTTATCGATCATCTTCACGCCCGCGCGCTGACCCATCTCTGGACCGGAACCACCATCGTGATTCGGCTCAAAGAACACTCGATCGAGCATCGATGGTCGAACGGTTGCCGCGGCTCCCGTGGCCTCGCGATCGACCAGCAACGCGGTTTTTTGTTCGCGGGCTGCGCCGAGGGCAAGCTCGAAGTTCTCGATCTCAGCGCCGGCAAACCTTTAGGCAGCGCCGCGTCGGGCGCCGGTGTCGATATCATCGCTTACAACGAGAAGCTGGGTCATGTGTATCTGCCGGGCGCGGACAGCGCGACGATGGCGATCATCGGGGTTTCCGCCAAGGGCGTCGTGCGCGTCTTGACGACGGTCGCGACCGCGCGCCATGCCCACTGCGTAATCGCCGATGACCGCGCGCAAATCTACGTGTGTGATCCCTCGAAGGGGCGAATCCTCCTGTTCAAGGATTCGCTCCCTCCGAGTTGAAGCCGCGATTTCTTCCTAACCCAGTTGCGTGACGAACTCCTTGAGCGTCGCGTTGAATTCGAGCGGCTTTTCGAGCTGATGAAAATGCCCGACATCCTTCACCGTGAGTAGCCGCGCGCCGGGGATGTTGTCCGCGAGGAACTTGTTGGCCTCGACCGGCGTCGCTTGATCCTCCTCCCCCGCCACCACCAGCGTCGGCTGCTTGATGCTCGCGAGCCGGTTCTTGATATTCCAGTTGAAAACGCCGTTGGCATCCGCGAGCGCGGAGTCGAAGACATGTTTTGGGAAATTCGACTGTACCGCGAAATGGGCGCGCATCACCTCGAGAATCTCGGGGCGCTCGCGCTTGCTCTTGGCTGAGACCGCGCCTTCCATCAGCGCGCCGAAGGTCCCCAGATAATCGCTTTGAAATGCCGCCGCGGCTTCCTTCGGCATGTTCTCGCCCAGCGCCGTGCCCGAGCTCAGAATCAGTAGTCCTTTCACCCGATCAGGATAGTCAAGCGCGAACTGCATCGCGATCATGCCGCCGATCGAATTGCCCACCAGGACCGCCTTCTGCGCGCCGACCGCGTCCAGCACCGCGCGCACATCAGTGGCGTGTTCCTGAATCGAGTAGCCGCCCGCGGGCTTGTCCGAGCGCCCGTGCCCGCGATGATCGATGACGATCACCTGATTGGTGCGCGCGAACGAAAACACCTGGTAGTACCAGATGTAGCCGTTGGTGGACCATGGATGCAGAAACACAATCGGCGTGCCCTGCCCGTGAATGTCGTAGAAAACCTTGACTGCACCGTTCTGTGCGATTGGCATCTCTCACTCCTTCCAGTTAATGGACGGGCCCTTCCCGTTTAGCGAAAGAGTTAGGGTCCTCGCCCGCGGATAGCACAGCCGCAGCGATTTGTCATGCTGACCAGGCAAAGCTCGTTCCCGCGCGTCGGCGAGCAGGCAGACTGCCCGGCTTGAGTCGGGGGCAGGAAAGCTCCAGATTGTTTCCAGATGCGACGCTGATGACGGAACGGACCATCCATATCCTGCCGGAGCAGGTCGCCAGCCAGATCGCCGCGGGCGAGGTGGTCGAGCGGCCGGCGTCGGCGTTGAAGGAGCTGGTCGAAAATTCGATTGACGCGGGCGCGCACAGTATCGACGTTAAGATCGAACGCGGCGGTGCGGGCCTTATCGCGGTGAGCGACGACGGCTGCGGGATGGGGCGTGAGGACGCGATTCTGGCGCTGCGCCGGCACGCCACCTCGAAGATTCGCGACGCCTCGGATCTCGGCGCGATCCACACGCTGGGTTTTCGCGGCGAAGCGCTCGCTGCGATCGCGAGCGTCGCAAGGCTGCGGATGCGCACGCGGCGGGCGGACGCTGCCGAGGGCGTTGAGCTCGTCGCCGAGAGCGGTGACATCATTGAAACGCGCGCTTGCGCGATGGCGCCGGGGACCCAAATCGAAGTGCGCGATCTGTTTTTCAACACGCCCGCGCGCCTCAAGTTCCTCAAGACTCAAACCACCGAGCAAACCGCGGCGGCGGAGGCAGTTCAGCGCCTGGCGCTTTCCAGCCCGCGGCTGGCCTTTACGCTTGCTGCCGAGGGCCGGATCGTGCTCGAAGCGGTGCGGACCGCGTCAACGCTCGAGCGGGTCCGGCAACTGTTCGGTCCGCGCATCGCCGATCGGATGCTGTCCTTCGAGGCGAGTATCGCCGGCATGCGCGCCACCGGCCTCGCCGCCTCAAGTCAGGAATCCTATCCGACCCCGCGGCTGCTGCTGACCTTCGTTAACCATCGGTCGGTGCGCGATCGCGCGCTGATCCGCGCGGTCACGCAGGCCTATCAGACCGTCATTCCGCGCGGGCGCTATCCGGCGGTCGTGCTGTTTCTCGAAATGTCGCCGCAAGAGGTGGACGTCAACGTCCATCCGATGAAGACCGAGGTGCGCTTCCGGCGGAGCGGCGCGGTCTTCGAGCTGGTTCATCATGCGCTGCGCGCACGTATTGCCGATCAGGCTGAGACTGCGCCGGTCGTGGCTGCGGTTGCGGTGGCGCGGGGGTCTGAGCCAGCTCAGGCCCCCTCGCCGCCATCCGTAGGGGACCGCGCGCGTTCGCCCGTTGGCTATCCGCCGGAGCGGCCGCTGCGGCTGATAGCCAATGGGATGCCTTTGCGCACGCAGCAGGCGCCGCT
>JBOHWF010000415.1:0-1845 GCA_050736455.1 Binataceae bacterium (SeqCode)
CTGCTGTTCATCCCGGCGATCGCGCTGGCGTATTTTGTCGTCCGGCCCGACACGCCGTTCTGGCTGATGCTGATCGTGACCGCGTCGGCCGGCCTCGGCGGCGGCAATTTCGCCTCGAGCATGGCAAACATTTCATTCTTTTATCCGGACCGGATGAAGGGCTGGCTGCTCGGCCTGAACGCGGCCGGCGGGAATATCGGCGTCAGCGGCGTTCAATTGCTGGCCCCGATCTTGATCGGCTTCGGATGGGTCAACCTTTATTTGGCCTCGCCGCGGGGTCCGGCAGGGCTCTACCTCTCGAACGCCGGGCTGATGTGGCTGCCGCTGGTGGCGCTCGCGGTGTTCGGCGCCTATCGCTACATGAACAACCTGACTTCCGCACGCTCGACGTTCAAAGACCAACTCGTCATCGTCAGGCACAAGCACACCTTTGTGATGTCCTGGCTCTATATCGGGACCTTCGGCTCCTTTTTTGGCTACTCGGCCGCGTTCCCGCTGCTGCTCAAGACGCAGTTCCCGGCGATAACCGTTGGTGTCGCCTTCCTGGGACCGCTGGTCGGATCCCTCGCCCGCCCGCTCGGCGGCCTGCTCGCCGACAAGCTGGGAGGCGCGCGAGTGACCTTCTGGAACTTCGTCGTCATGGGCGCCGCTACCATCGGCGTCATGCATTACGTGGACGTCAAGGGCTTTTCTGGCTTCCTCGTAATGTTCCTTATCCTCTTCGTCGCGACCGGCATCGGCAACGGCGCGACGTTTCGAATGGTCCCCTCGATCTTCCGCGCGGAGAAGCTCAGGGAAGTAAAAGGCTTGGGCGTTGCTGCCCAGGCGCTGGCCCTCAAGGCGGCCGGCATCGAGAGTGCCGCCGTGCTCGGCTTCACATCGGCGATCGGAGCCTGCGGCGGATACCTGATCCCGCGCGGCTTCGGTGCCTCGATTACCGCCACCGGCGGACCCAATTTGGCGCTGGAAATCTTCCTGACGTTCTACGTCGCCTGCGTGGCGATCACATGGTGGTACTACCTGCGGAAGAGCTTTCTCGTGCAGCCCGCCCGGACCCTCGCCGATGCACGCGTGTAAAGCCGGCCATTCTTCGCATGGAGCGCGCCGCCACCGCCGCGACGGATCGCGGCCTCGAACAAGGTTTTGGGGGGAAGGTCGCCACATGAGCGAACCTCTCGGCGTTGTCGGCAATGGCATGGCTGCCGGCGCAACCATGATCGGCGTCGTGCGCATCTAATTCTCCAACGGCAAGGAAACGGCCGGAATGAATGTTCACAGCCCTCTTAAAGAACGGCTCGTCGTGATCGGCAATGGGATGGCTGGCATGCGGGCGGTTGAAGAATTGCTGAAACGCGCGCCGGACCGCTACCAGATCACCGTTTTTGGAGCCGAACCGCACGTCAATTACGACCGGATTCTCTTGTCCTCGGTCTTGGCGGGCGAAAAGGACATTGACCAGATCGCCATCAATTCGCGCGGTTGGTATGAGGAAAACGATATCCAGCTTTTCGCCGGGGACCCGATCGTTTCGATCAGCGGAGCTGCGCGCAGGGTCACCTCAAGAAACGGGCGGGTGGAATCCTATGACCGCCTGCTCTTGGCGACGGGGTCGCGCCCGATCGTGCCGTCCATTCCGGGTTTGAACCTGAAGGGCGTGTGCACGTTTCGCGATATTGCAGACACCGAGCAAATGATCGCCGCATCGACACAATACGCAAAGGCGATCGTGATCGGCGGCGGCCTGCTTGGCCTGGAGGCGGCAAACGGGCTGCTTCGCCGCGGCATGAACGTGGCTGTCGTGCACCTTATGGACACGCTCAGGGAACGCCAGCTCGATAGCCAGGC
>JBOHWF010000416.1:0-3166 GCA_050736455.1 Binataceae bacterium (SeqCode)
GTATCGGCCAGAAGTTGATCTACCAGGACGCGAAGACGGTTGCTCCAGGCTACAGCATCACGGGCGGCTACCTCGATGCGCTTGGCACGCCGAGTCCCTCGCTGTTCCAGGAGATCTCTTTTATCGATCGCTCGATCGGACTTATGGTCGGCGAGCTCAAGAAGCAGGACCTCTTTGACTCAACGATGATTGTAGTCACGGCGAAGCACGGGCAATCGCCGATCGATCCCAATCGCTTCTTGCCGATTCCGGGCCACAGCCCGCTTAATAACGGCATGACGCCGTCGGCGCTGCTGGGCGCCAGCTTCATTCCGGATTCAGAGCTGAACCAGATCGGACCGACCGAAGACGACGTCTCGCTGCTCTGGCTCTCGCCCGGCGCGAGCCTTGCGTCCGCGCTCGCGATTCTGGAGACCCCGGCGAATGAGACCACGGCGGGTATCGGCGAGATTTTTGCCGGCAACTCGCTGGCCCCGCTGTACAACACGCCAGGGCTGCCGGCCGACGATCCGCGCACCCCGGATATCATCGTGGCGCCGAATGTCGGGGTGGTTTACACCGGCAGCAAGAAGAAGTTGGCGGAGCATGGCGGCTTCGCGCATGACGACACCAACGTGATCATGCTGCTCTCGAATCCGAGCTTTAAGGCTCAGAGTATTCCGACGGCGGTGCAGACTGCGCAGATCGCTCCAACCATCCTCAAAGCGCTCGCGCTCAACCCGCAAGCCCTCAAAGCGGTTGTATTGGAGGGTACGCAGACGCTGCCGGGATTCTAGACGGCTGGCAATAAACATCGCGGTAATGATGGCCGGGCGCGGTCCTGTGGGGCTGCGCCCGCGCCGTTTTTCGCGGTCGCAACCTGGCCTCAAATGAATGGCGGCCGCGGCCCCGGCCCGCGCACGCCGGGTCATGATGACAGCGTGGCGCGTGACAGTTACGCTGATGCCATGCGGCTCGCCGCCATCGATGTCGGCTCGAATTCGCTCCACATGATTATCGCCGACGTGACGCGTGACGGGCAGATCGACGTGGTCGATCGGGTCAAGGAGATGGTGCGGCTGGGGCGGCGCTCCTTTACCACCGGACGTCTGACCGACGAAGCCATGGAGATGGCGGTGCGAACGCTCGCCTACTTTCGCCGGCTTGCAAGCCTGCGCCGGGTCGGGCGGATGCGCGCCGTCGCCACCAGCGCGGTGCGCGAAGCGCGCAACCGCGGCGAGTTCATCCGCCGCATCCGCCGCGAGACCGGCATCCCAGTCGAGATCATCTCGGGTCATGACGAAGCGCGCCTGATCTTCGAGGCCGCGCGCCATGCGCTTGGTCTCGAGGGCGGGCCCCACCTGCTGGTCGATGTCGGTGGCGGCAGCGTCGAGCTGGTGCTGGTGAAAAACGCCAGACCGTTGTGGTTGAAAAGCGTCAAGCTCGGCGCTGCACGTCTCACCGAACGTTTTCTCTTTGACGATCCGCCGAGCGCGGCCCAGCGTAGACGCCTGCACGAGCATCTGGAGGAGGAGATCGGCGATCATTTGCGCGCCGCGCGCAAGGCCGGCGTGCGGCGCGCGATCGGCACCTCCGGCACTATCAACACGCTGGTTGCGATGGCGCGCGGAGCGCGCGGCGAGGAGCTCGGACGTCTGCATGGGGCGAGCGCGACGGCCGCGGAAATCGCCGCGATCAGCGAACAATTGCTCGAGGCCAACGCCGCTCTGCGTTCCGATCTGCCCGGCATCGACGCCAAGCGCGCGGATCAGATGGCGGCGTCCGGGATGCTCGCGGATTTCGTCCTGCGCCGCTCCGGCGCGCAGGAGCTGGTCGCCTGCACCTGGGCGATGCGCGAAGGGCTGCTGCTCGGGCTGCTGCGCTCCAACAGTTCCGGCCGCAGCGCCGATGCGCGCCGCCGCTCGGTCCACGGCCTGGCGGCGCGCTTTCTCGGTGATAATTCGCACGGCCGTCACGTCGCCAAGCTGGCGCTAACGCTTTTTGACGCGACCGCGCTGGTGCTGGGACTCGGCGCGGGAGCGCGCGAGCTGCTGGAATACGCGGCGCTGCTCCACGATGTCGGCCACGCGATCGATCACGATCGCCACAATCGGCACTCCTACTATCTGATCAAGAACGCCGAGCTGCTCGGTTTTGATCAGGACGAGATCGACGTCATTGCGCTTGCCGCGCGCAGCCATCGCAAGCAGGGCGGCCAGCTCGATTCGAGCGAGCTGCGCGGCCTCGCCGCGGGTCAGCGGCGGACGGTGCGCGGGCTGGCCGCGATTCTGCGCGTGGCCGACGCGCTGGATCGCAGCCACTTCGGCGTGGTCAAAGGGATCAAGACCCGCTACTCGCCCGGCCGTCTGACCGTCGAAGTCAGTGCAAAGCCGCACGACGGGGAACTCGAGCTCTGGACCTGCGAGCGCCGCACCGAGCTGTTGGAGAAATTGCTCGATCGCCGGATAATCCTGCAGAATTAAACGCCAGGCGGAACGCAGTGGAGCCGAGCACGGGGGGCGCGGCCGAGTCTCGGAGGCGCGGCCAAGATTAGGAGCCTGCGCGCTGCTTTAGGGGTTATCGTGAATTCGGAGCCATCGCGGGCCGCGCGGGCAACTGCGACGCGGCCGCCGCAGATTTCATTCGTGCCGGACGACGGCGCGACGGCCGCCGCGGCCCACGCCTTCGCGGCCGGTTTGGCCGCGCTCAAGTTCTGGGAGCCGCAAACTCTGGCCGGCGCGATCGAAGCCGTCCATCAGTTCCGCGTCACTGTGCGCCGTCTACGCGCGGCAGTCGAGTTGCTGGCGCCGATTCTACACGGATCGCGGCTGCGGCTTTACCGCCGCGAACTGCCGTTGCTGGGACGAAGCGCCGGCGCGGTGCGCGATTGTGACGCGCTGGCCGAGCTGATTCATCGGAGCTCGGCGGCGCTCGAGCCGCGGACGGCGCGAGCGCTCATCCCGACCTATCAGGCGCTCGCGGACCAGCGCCTGGCTGCGATGCGCGCGCTGAGCGGGTTTCTCAACTCGAGGCGCTACCAGCGGCTGATCGTCCGGCTCTCGCCGACCTTGACGCGCACCCTGCCGCCGACGGCGACGATTCTGCTGCGCGCGCCGACCCTGCTACGACCGGTCGCGCGCGCCGCGAGTCGCGCCGGCGCGCGCCTCAGCCTCGACTCGCCGCCAAC
>JBOHWF010000417.1:0-6018 GCA_050736455.1 Binataceae bacterium (SeqCode)
GTGTAAGCCTCCGCGGTCGGATGCAGTGTAATCGATTCCGAATACAGCTCGATCGCGCGCACTAGGTCGCCGCGCATCTGCTCGACGTAACCGGCGCGCCACAGCTCGAGCGCGCGCTCTTTGAGGCTCTCCTCCTCCATGAGGGAGAGCGTTATGCATCGACGGCCCGATGGTCAAGCGCCGGGCATTGACGCATCCCGTCCTGGCCTGACGACTGCCGCGATCGTGCCCTACAGCACAATCGCGGCGCCTCGCCCAGGCACATGCGGAAAACGGTGCCTGACTGGCAAAAGCGATCAGCCGGCAGCAGTTCCCAACACCGTGTTGATCGAGCCGACCAGTGTATTGAGGTCCGTGCCCATGGTGTTATAGGCAACGATGCACGCGACGGCGATAGCGCTCACGATGAGCGCATACTCAGTCATCGACTGGCCTTCGCTCAGTCTACTCATTCTCACGAACAGCTTCCGCACTTTATTCATACTCGTACTTCTCCGCAGCGGCTTGCGCATCATGCGTGCCGCGAGGGAATTCCGAACTCCGATTTCCCCCAGCCCGACCACCGACCGCGATTGCGCCTGACGACACAATCGCGGGCAGGTGTCCAGGCAAATCGGAGAGCGTTTCGCCGAATGCGGATTAGCCAGCAGCGGTAGTCAATTGCGTGTTGACCGTGCCGACCAAGTTGTTAATGTCTGTGCCCATGGTGTTGTAGGCAATGATGCAAGCGACGGCAATCGCACCCATGATGAGTGCATACTCGGTCATCGACTGACCTTTGCGTAGCGTACTCGACCTCGCGTACAGCTTCAGCAATGTATCCATTGTTTGACTCCCTCTCCTCTCTTTCTTCGATCGGCTAAATCGAAAGTTCGCCCGAAAGCAGATCAGCCAGCAGCGGTAGTCAATTGCGTGTTGACCTTGCCGACCAACGTATTGATGTCTGTGCCCATGAGGTTGTAGGCAACGATACAGGCGACGGCAATCGCTCCCATGATGAGCGCATACTCAGTCATTGACTGACCTTTGCGCAGGTTGCTCGTCCTCGCGTACAGCTTCAGCAACGTATCCATTGTTTGACTCCTCTCCTCTTTCTTTTCGACCGGCTAAATCGAGAGCGTTGACCCGAAAGCGGATCAACCAGCCGCGGCAGTTAGCTTGGTGTTGACCGAGCCCACCAGCGTATTGATGTCCGTGCCCATGGTGTTGTAGGCAAGGATACATGCGACGGCAATCGCCCCCATGATGAGCGCATACTCAGTCATCGACTGACCTTTGCGCAGGTTGCTCACTCTCGCGTACAGCTTCAGCAGCGTATCCATTGTTTGACTCCTCTCCTCTTTTATCTCGACTACCAGTTCTAAGTCTGGCGTCGCGAACAGAGTCAGCACACGACGTGCCAAGCGCGAGGCGGTTGGCGTAACCGCTCATATTTGGTCACTTTTTCGATGGCGGCGGCGGTATTTGGAGCTTTGCAATGCTGACAAACCGTTGGTAATGTCCCAAGATGAAACAGATTGATGTCGCGAGGTCGTTGTTATGGCTCAAAAGCAAAATTGGCGCATCGAAGGTGACTATTTCGAGTCCTGCAATTGCGAGTTGCTCTGCCCCTGCCTGCTCTCACACGCACAGGCCAGGCCGACGGAAGGACACTGCGACGTGGTGCTCGCGATCCATATCGCGCGCGGCGCTTGTGGCGCAGCCGATCTGACGGGCTTCAACGTGGTCCAGGCACTGACCACGCCCGGACCGATGGCGCAGGGCAACGGCACGCTGGCCGTCTATGTCGACGATCGCGCCGATGCGGCGCAACGGGCGGCGCTCGAGGCGATCTTCACCGGCAATGCGGGCGGACCGCCCGCGCTGTTGACCACGATGGTGAGCAAACGTTTGCCCACAAAAAGCGCCCCCATCAAGTTCACGGCGGCCGGTAAGACTTTCAAACTCTCGATCGCGGGCATCACCGACGTGACGGTCGAAGGCGTCGCCGGCGCCGGCGGCGAGGTGGTCTGGCTGGACAACGTCGGTCATCCGTTTTCGACGCGCCTGGCGGCGGCAAAAGCGGCGGCCAGCCACTACACCGATCACTCGCTGAGCTTCGACAACTCGGGCCGCAATGGACACTTCTCCGCAATTAGCTGGTCGAACGCCTGAGCACGCCTCCGCGCCGGACGATCAGCGCCCGTCAAGCGCGAGGCCCTGGCGTGAGCGCGTCGCCCTCTGGAGCGGACTCGCCGCGATAACCGCGATCGCCTGGCTCTATCTCGCCTGGATGCCGATGGCGGCGAGCGACTTCGGCCTCTGGGGCAGACGGATTCTCGGCGCGGCCTCGCCCGAGGCCGCCGCAGTCTGGCTGATGTTCCTGATGTGGGCCGTCATGATGGTCGCGATGATGCTCCCGAGCGCGGCGCCGATGATTGAGACCTATACGCGGGTCGCGCCGGCGCGCGGCGCAGCGGCAGGCCGGGTGTGGATTTTCGCCGCCGGCTACGTCGTCATCTGGACCGCCTTCAGCGCGATCGCGACCGTTGCGCAGTTGTGGCTGCAACGCCTCGGCGTGGTCACCAACGCGATGACCGCGACGCCCGTCGTCGGCGCGGTGCTGCTGCTCGCAGCCGGCGTCTACCAGCTCACGCCGCTGAAAACCCTTTGTCTCAGCCAGTGCCGCAGTCCCGTGGGCTTTCTAATGACGCACTGGCGCGCAGGCTCATCGGGCGCATTCCGGATGGGCCTCCAGCATGGCGTCATCTGCTTCGGCTGCTGCGCGATGCTGATGATCCTGTTGTTCGTGTTTGGTGTGATGAACCTGGTCTGGGTGGCGGCGCTGGCCCTACTCGTCCTGCTCGAAAAGGTTCTACCGGGTGGCCGCCTGATCGCGCGCGTTAGCGGCCTCGCGATGGTCGCCGCGGGCGTCATCCTGCTCGCCTGAAGATTGACCAGGCCGGCGGTTTTGTCGCGAACTGATCCGGTGACGCTCTACACCGTCGGTCATTCGACTCATCCGATCGAGGTCTTCCTCGAACTGCTGGCGCGTCACGAGATCGCGATCCTGGCGGACGTGCGATCGTTTCCGGCGTCGCGCCGCTGGCCGCAGTTCAACCAGGCTGCACTGCAGCAGGCGGTCGCGGCCGCAGGCCGCGAGTATCGATGGTGTCAGGCGCTCGGCGGACGGCGTCATTCGCAACAGAGCAAGTCATCCCATAGCGCGTGGAAGGTCTCAGCCTTCCGCGCCTACGCCGACTACGCGGACGGTCGCGAATTCGCCGTCGGCCTCGCCGACCTGATCGCGAGCGCGAACGCGGGGCGCACTGCGATCATGTGCTCGGAGGGTCTTTGGTGGCGATGCCACCGCCGAATCATTTCGGATCAGATGACGATCCGTCGATGGAGCGTCGCGCATATCCTGCCTGACGGCAAATTGGCGGCGCACGTCCTTCCGGAGTTCGCGCGCCTCAGCGATGGCCGTCTCATCTATGACGGCGGCCAACCCACGCTCAAATTGATCGAGTAAGCATCTGGAGATATGATTTCTCGTCATTGCTGAAAACATCGAGCAAATCTCATCGGCGCGCATGCGCTGGTCAACGCCGACCGTCTGCTCAGCCGCGATCGGGGTTTTTACCGCCGATATTTTGCAGGTCTGAGGGTGATCGAACCCGCGAGCGGGCGCTAAGAGACCGCCGGGCGCGCGCCTCGAGTCACATTCGCGCGGTGTCTGCAGGCTCGGCGATCACCCGATGTTCGAGATGGCCGATGCGATCGATCTCGATACGCACGACATCACCGGCCTTGAGCCACTTCGGCGGCTTCATCGCGCCCGCAACGCCGCTCGGCGTGCCGGTGGAGATCAGCGTGCCAGGCTCGAGCGTAAAGACCGTCGACAGCACTTCGACCAGCTCGAAACAATTGAAGATCAGGTTGCGCGTATTCGAATGCTGGCGCAGCTCGCCGTTGACGAACGTCTTGAGTTCGAGCGCATGCGGGTCGCCCAGTTCGTCGGCGGTGACAATCCAGGGACCGGTCGGCCCGTGCGTATCGAAGGACTTGCCGAGCGTCATGGTCGGCGCGCGCCGCTGCCAATCACGCACGCTGACATCGTTGACGATGAAGTAGCCCGCGATCACCTCGCCCGCACGGTCGCGCGGCACATGACGGCTTCGGCGGCCGATGACAAAGCCCAGCTCCCCTTCGTAATCGAGGGCTTCGGAAGCGCGCGGCAGATGAATCGGATCGTACGGCGCGTTGACGCAGCTCGATTGCTTGTTGAAGAACAGCGGGAAGGCCGGCTTCTGCATCCCGGTCTCGGCGATATGGTCGGCGTAATTGAGCCCGACTGCGAGAAACTCGGGCGGGCGGCGCACTGGCGCTTCGAGCTTCACCTGGGCCAGCGGGATCTGCGGCGCGCGATCGGCGGCGCGCCCTGCCAACTCGAGCATCTCCTTGCCGCCGCTCAGGAAAGCGATCATGTCGCGCGGAATCGTCGCGGACCCGGCCGAGACGTCGGCGATAGAATCCGCCTTGACGACCCCGACCCGCGTCTGACCCTGATAAGTGAAAGTTACGAGTTTCATGCCCACCCTCCGGCAATCAAATTCCTCGCAATTCCTAGCACGAATCGGCGGCGATCTGGGTATCGCGCTTGACGGCGGCCCTCATGCGATGAGGGAGCGATGCGCGGAGCCCTTCAACTCCAGCGCGCCGCCGGCAGCAAACGGCCGATTTCCGCACGCAGCGAAGCGATCAGTGACCGCCGATCTGAATCTTCAAGCGTTACTTTACGTTCAGTCTCCTTGCGGAGCCAGACCGGCTGCAGGCGCATCGGATCGTCTGCTGCGCGAGGAAAGATGTGCCAATGCACGTGCGGCTCCTGATTGCCGAGGCACTCGTAGTTGAGCTTGAGCGGCGACGTGACCGCGTTGATCGCTCGACCCGCCGCCAGCATCTCGTCGAGCAACTCGTGCGCCTCCCCGCGCGGCATCAGATGCGGCTCGACGACGTGGCGCTTGGCGAAGAGCACGCAATAGCCGCGATAGTACTGCGCGTCGCCGAGGATCAGCCAACTGCGCGGAAGCTCGGCGACAAGGTCGGCGAAGTTGCCGGCGCAGATCCGCTCGATGAGCGCGCAGATGCCGCACGGCCGCGCGGCATTCTCAGGCGGAGGCATCGGGCGGCTCCGGCTGGAGGCTGACCAGCTTGATGCGCGCATGGGCCAGCAGGTCCTCGATGGTATGCAGCTTGTAGGGCTTCTCGTAAAAGACGTTGCGGATGCCGGTGTTGATCAGAACCTTCAGGCAATGGATGCAGGGGGTGTGGGTGACGTAGATATCGGCGTCGCGAATCGCGACGCCATTGCGCGCCGCCTGCGTGATCGCGTTGATCTCCGCATGAATCGTGCGAAAACAGTTCTGCTCGAGTTCGCCGTCGGGCGTGCGCGATTCGTAAATCAGGCAGCCGGCGTCGAGACAATGGGGCAGGCCCGCAGGCGCACCGTTGTAGCCGGTCGCGAGGATACTGCGGTCGCGGACGATCACCGCGCCGACCTGGGCCCGCGTGCAGGTCGAGCGCTCGGCCACCTGCCGCGTGATCGTCATGAAGTATTGATCCCAGCTCGGTCGCTGCATCGTGTCACCGTCGGAGGTCCGAATTATCGCGATCGCAGCGCGCGACTGCAACTGAGCTGGATCACGCGCAAGTGTGCACAAGTCATTTAGGTATTGTAGACTCACTCTTAATCACGAGACTCCGCAGGATCACTCAGCGCGATAGGAGGTGCGGCAATGCGCAAAAACAGACATAACGAATTCGACTGCTTTTGAGATCACGAGCAAGCGCCGCAGAGGTTTCCCTTCAGAGACCAAGGTGAAACGAGGCGACCGAGTCGTGCACAACAGCAAAGAGCTAATCGAAAAGCTGGGACGGAACGACCTATGTCCTTGCGGCTCCGGACAACGGTTTCAAGCGGTGCTGTCTTAACAGCGGCCGTTACGACGGGTCAATCCGCAACCACTACTTTTAGGC
>JBOHWF010000418.1:0-7628 GCA_050736455.1 Binataceae bacterium (SeqCode)
CAATTGTCCAGACATGATCGCGGAGCGCGCCCGTGCCGTTTGATCGCTGGTCGATCATAATTCTCGCGGTCGCGGTCGTGGCCGCGATAGTCGTGCGCAACGCCATCCTGCGTATCGGGCAGGAATCGGCCCGCCGTGCGCGCCCGCGTAACAGCTCGTCGATCAGGAAGAAACCATCGTGAATTTTGGTCTGCTGATGGCGTTTCGCAATCCGCCTCCCGGCGTTCCCTTCACCGAGATTTATCGCAAGCACCTGGAACTCGCGGAACAAGCCGAGGCGCTCGGTTACGATTCGCTCTGGCTGACCGAACATCATTTTGTCGACGACGGCTACTCGCCGTCGCTGCTGCCGATCGCTGCGGCGATCGCCGCGCGGACCAAAAAGATCCGCATCGGCACCTTCGTCATCCTGCTGCCGCTGCACAACCCGATTCGGGTCGCCGAAGACGCGGCGACCGCCGATGTCATCTCCAACGGCCGGATCGATCTCGGCTTCGGCCAGGGCTATCGCGTCGCGGAATTCACCGGTTTCAATCTCGCGCGCAAAGAGCGCGGCGCGCGCCTCGAGGAAAATACGGAAATCGTCCGCCGGCTCTTCACTGAGCAGAATCTGACCTACGCGGGCCGCTTCAACCAGATCAGCGGCGCGACCCTGATGCCGCCGGCGGTGCAGCGGCCCCACCCCCCTATCTGGCTCGCGGCGCGCGGACCCAAATCGATCGCCCGCGCGGCCCGCAACGGCTACCATCTGATGGGCACCGGCGGCGTCGATCAGCAGCAGACTTACGACGCTGCCCTGCGCGAAGCCGGCCGCAATCCCGCCGACTTCAACATCGCGCAGCTCCGCACCGTCTTCGTCGCGCCGCGCCGCGCCGCGGCGTGGGACGCCGCCGAAGCCGGCGCCCACTACATGATGAGCTGCTACGCCAAATGGTTCGCCGAGGCCAACGACCTGCCGGGCGACAACGCCGGCGCGGCCGGCCTGCCGCCGGTCGGCAAACTGCGCGACAGCGAGACCGCAGCGCTTTTCGGCGAACCGCTCATCATCGGTACGCCCGACGAGGCGATCGCGATGATCGAGGATTATCAGGCGCGCGGCCGCTTCACCCATCTCGTGATGGCGATGGCGCTGCCGAAGACCGACTTCAAGAAAATCACCGCCAGCATGCGGCTCTTCGCCAAGGAAGTGATGCCGCATTTTCGGCGCAAGGCGCGCACGAAAGCCCGTCCCGCACGTGCGCGCTAGAGGGCGCCCGCGCCGCGCGGGTAGAGCAACGTCGATCGCGCGCGGCGTCGCCTGCGCGTTAATCGCACTGGCTGCGATAGGCTGTTCCACGGACAGCTCCTACGTTCTGCCGCAGACCCCGCAGGAGGCCGAGATCAAGGCCACCGACGCGGCGCTCGATCGCGACCGCATCCTGGTCCAGAGCGGCACCCTCGCGCTCCCCTATCAGCAACTCGGGGTGCTGACCTACGACGAACCCTTTTCCCCCCGCGCCATCGACGAGGACCATATCGACGACCGGCTGCGCACCATGGCGATCGACAAGTGGGGCAACGCCGTCGATGCGATCGTGGGCGTCAAGACCGCGCTCAGTCACGACGCCAGCCAGGTCAACGTCAGCGCCGAAGTCGTCAGGGTGACCGGCGACTGCTCCTTCTGCCGCCACGCGGGCGGCTACCCGCAGGGTAAGTAGCCAGTCGAAAATGAATCACCGGGAGCGCGTCGCGCTCCCGGTGAGGTTCAGTCCGCTATGAGCCGACGCCGCGCTCTAACGATGCAGCGTCTCGAGATGGTTGATGTCGTAAAGATGCGCCACCTCGGTGCCGTTGACGTTCGGAAAGCCGCCGGGCACCTCCCAGATCGTCCCGCGATTGTTCTGGATATCCAGAACCTGCACCGACTGGAACTCGGTCGAAAAGACCCCGTGGTTGATCGGCGCCCACGGACCTTTGAAGTCCTCCGACCATTTCTTCTGGAATTCCCAAATCTTCCACAGCTTGCCTTTGTGATCAAAGGCAACCATCAGCCAGGTATCCCAGTTCTGCGTGTCCCACAGGATCAGCACGCTGCTGTACGGATGGCGTGAGGAGGTCGGGATGCGCTCGATCAGGTGGTAGTGGCGCAATGACCAACTGTCGTTCGGGATGATGCCGTTGGGCCCGTACATCCAGGTAAATTCATGCTGCGAGTCCTGGACGGCCAGCACATCCTTAATCCCGATGTAATTCCACTTCCATTCAAGCTCGCGGCCTGAAAAGCCGTAGAAATCCTCGATCGTATGATCGGTGCCGAGCAGCGAGTCGGACTTCACTTCGGCGGAAATCCGGCGGACGCGGCGCAGCGCGGGCAGGTAGGCCCAGCCGTCGTCTTCGCGCGTGGGATCGGAGTAACGATAAACGATGAAGGCCGTGCCGCGAATATCAAACGGGGTATAGAAGCCGGTGAACTCTTTGAACTCGAAGTCCTTCGCTCCGGCCACCGGCAGGGTGTGATCGGGAACCTGCGCCAGATGGCTGAAATAGACCCGCTCGTAGAAGGCGTTCAGCGTGCGCTGGAAGGTCCCGCCGCCGCCGTACATGTTCTTCAGCTCTGCCGCTGAGGGCATGGTGTTGGGCGGATAGGGAATGCCTGCGCTCCATTCCTTGGGCGGATCTTCCCAAACCGGGATGTTGCCGTCGTGGTTGCCGCCGAAGCGCTCCCACGTCACCGGCGGCACCGTAAACAGCCCGAAGTTCTGCCAGCGATACTCAAAGTTCCAGGCAGCTTTCCAGGCCGAGTCCGGATCGCCCGGCTTGATGTCGGCGCTCGCGAAGGGCTGGCCGCAGACATAGTTCTCGAGCGATTTGTTGGCCGCCAACCGCACCTGCGACTGGTACTTCTCGGTGCAGTCGAGATAGTCCTTGCGCGGCGTATGGTCCACGTAGCCCATGATCGGCATCCTGAATTCCGGGAAATTCAACTGCTCGAGATAGCCCGGAAACATGAAGGGACGAATCCGCTCAAGATCCTTCGCCGTCAGCACGTCGCCGACCTTGAAGTCCGGCTTGGCATCCTTGTACTTCTTAAACCACTGCATAAAGGTGTCGCGAGTGTAGCTGCTGACGTCCTGCGCCTGCGCCTGCATACTCGCCACGCTTAGCAGCCCCAGTGCCACAACTCCCGCAACCGCCGTCCGCCACCAGGCACTGGCGGCGTTGCGCGGCGGCTTGGGATTGCTCATCTTGCCCTTCATTTTCCCTCCATCGAGCAGCCCGTTAAGCGGACCGCGGCTTAGTTTCTGTTGAACTGACCGGCGCGCGTCTACCGTCGCCGCCGGGCTAACTCCGTGCTGCAGCGAGCAGCCGTTGTGCCGTCACGTCGAGGGCATCCGACGCGGTGTAGCGCACCGCCGGATCCTCTTCCTGCACCATCGCGATCAGCGTCTCGATGCCGCGGGCTTTACCGATTCGTCCGATCGACCAGGCGATCTGCGCGCGCATCAGCGGATCACTCGTATGCGGCAGCATCGTGGTCAAAAGTTCCAATTCATTCGGTCCGCCAACCAGACCCAACGCCCGGATCCCCGACATCTGCAGGTTCGGGTCGGGCGAGCCGATGGCGGCGATCAGAACCTCGTATCCACCGTCGAAGCCGATCTGGTCCATCACCTGGCCGACGTGCTGGCGCGTCACGGTGTCGTCCATATCGGCCATCGCCCGCTTAAGGTAGGCGGCGCCGGACGGTTCCCCATAATGCGTCAGGCTCGCTGCGGCGCCGATCCGAACGTCGAGATCGTCGTCGGCAAGAGCGCGCTTGAGCATCGGGATGACGCGTGGATCATGCGCATAGCCGAGCGCCAGCGCGGCCACCGGCCGCTCACTGCCTTGCCCGGGAGCGTTCAGGATGCTCTCAATCGCGCTCAGGTCGAAGACTTCGCCAAGCTTCAGTAGGGATGTCGCCGCCATCGCGCGCTCGATTGGCGTCGCGTTCGACGTCATGACGCGCCGCAGCAACGGCTTCGCGTCCGGGTTGCCGAGCTTGCCGAGACCCTGCAGTCCCGCGAGCCGCAGACTCTGATCCGGGCCGCTCGCAGCGTCGCTCAAGACCGTAATCGCCGCCGGATCGCTCGCGTCGCACATCGCTTCTGCCACGATTCGCCGATCGAACGGATTGGCGGCAAAGTAGATCCTCTGCAACACCCCGACCGCGTACGCGTCGCCGGCATCGGCCAGCCCGTCCGCCGCCGCCATCTTGAGACTCAGATCGGGATTCGCGCGGATTCCCCGTTCGAGCAGATAAATTCCCTGATGGCTCCCGCCTTTGGCCAACGCGCTGGCGGCGAAGTAGCGCTCGAATGGATCCTTGTCCTGCAGCCCGCGCTCCAGCACCAGCATCGCGAACTGGCGCAGGGCGCCGAAGCCCTCGCTCCTATCGAACCGATAGGTGGCTCTGAGCTTGGTTGTAGCGGCGGGCAAATCTCCGGCGTCGATCAGATCTTTAACCGCAACCATCCGTGAATCGAGTTTTGCCAGAGGATCCGGCCGCGACTGCTCGGGCGCCCTCCGCCGCAGGGTCGCCGTCAGCACGAGCGCGACCAAGGCCACCCCCAGCGCATAACGCCACCAGTGGCGGCCTAACGCCTCGACCAATCCGCCTGCTCCGGCCATCTGATTGCTACTACCCTGTGACTACGAACCGGCCGCCGGACGGTTTGGTTCCCGACGGCCGATCTTTCGTTCAAACGCTTTAGAACCGGTATCGAACGCGCGTCCAGAATTCGTCCATCACGTTGCGCTCGGCCCCGCCCGCCTGTTCGTGACCCGCGCCGAACGCGGTTTCACTGAAGGGCTGGAAGGTCTGACCTCCGGCGCACGACGGCGTAATTTTGCAGAACGTGGCGAACGTAGAGAGATCATGCTGATGCTGCTTGCCCAGGAAGGCGTCGATCCCGAGCCGCGCCGACCAGTGATTGCTAATCAGCCATTCGGTGTCGCCGCCGATCGTCGCATCGGTGCCCTCGGTACCGAAGGCGACGAAGGCGAGTGGAATGACCTGATCGCGATAATAGTGCGTCTGGGTAAACGCGGTCAGCGTGAAGTTGTTCACGCCCGTAATAATTCCGCGCTTGCCGCCGTCGGTCGAGTGCGCGCCCGGATAGTAGGTCTCAAACACCTGCACGCTGCTGAAGAAGGTCCGATCGGGATTAAGGAATTTGATGAAGTGCGGGAGATCCATGCCGAACACGTAGGCCAGGATGTCGTCTTTGCTCTGCAGGGTCAGCGAATTGGTATCGGTCAGACTCGCGTTATGCGTCCACGACGACTCGACCCGGAAGACCAGGCCGGTCCTGGGCTCGAAGTAGTCGGCCGAGAGACCGAGCGTGTTCACTTTCTTGTAGAAGATCTGGATCTCGCCGCCGAAGGTGCAATTGTCGATATAGGTATCCGGCCGCACGCCCGGCGCCAGATGGATCTGGCTCGGCCGCAACACCGTCACCGGAACGCCCGCCGGCGTGAACGATTTCCCGCCGCCGGTGATCGTCGCGAAGGTCGGACAAGCCGGGTTGAACGCCGACGTCGTATTGAGCCGGGTGTTGACGAAACCCGGGATGTCGCGGATGCCCCAATAATCCGTCAAGGCGAAGCGCACGCCTTGGGGAATTTCCCAGTCCCACTTGGTCCCGATGCCGTCGTTGCGGAAGCGCCACTGCGGCGTGTGCTCCTGGTCCAGCGCGAAATTGATGTTGTTGCCGTTGCAGCCCGGCGCGCCGCCACACAGGCCCGCGGTGAAGAGTCCGTTGTTGAAGGCGAAGGCGCGCTTGGCGTCGCCGAACTCAACCGCCCACGGCTGGCCGCTCTGGCCAAGCCCGACCGGATTGAATTGATCGAAATTCCAGACGACGTTACCGGCCAGGTCCTGGAGCGCCGAGCCCACGTCGCCGAAGCGATGCTGGTACCACAGCGTCAACTGCGGGATGCGCGTATCCTCGAACGGCTCGATAAAGAAGTGCTGGGAGAAATCCACCGGATTGACGATGTCCTGGAGGCGGAAAAAGTCGGCCTTGCCCCACACCGTCTGCTGCTTGCCCAGGCGAATGAGATTCTGCCCGAGCATATCCCAGTTGAAATCGAGATAGGCCTCGCGGATCGGGTAGTAATCGCGATTGCTGTCGTCGCGCTCGAATTCGAGATCGTTCTGAGAGACGTTGGTGTTGACGCAGCCCTGGCACGGGATGATGAAATGCTCATTGGGCGCGACCGGATCGGGAAAGGCGAAGCTGCGCGCCCCGTAGCCGCGGAACTGCTTGACCTTGTAACCGAAGGCCTTGAGTAGCGCGACGCCCGCCCCACCGACGATGGGTCTCTGGAAGGGCGACGAGCCGGTGCCGGAAAAGCCGGTCGGCCGATCGCCAAACCGATCATTGATGATGGAATAGGCGCCCTCATAGCCGGGCCGCACCTCCATGAAATACTCGATCGAGAGGTTGTGGATCGGCCCGAAGTTGATGTCCTTGATGAACTGGCCCGACGGCTGAACGTCGATGCGATTGCGCAGCGAGGCCACGTGGTAACCCTTGACGAAATTCTCGTTGCGCCAGATCTGTTGCGCCTCAACGTAGCCGTTGAGCTGGAAATTATTCTTGAGATTGGTAAAAAAATCGTCCGCCCGCGCGGCTGAACTCCACGCACCGGAGCCCAGCACGACAGCCGTGAGCGCTACTATCAACCCACGAAGACTCTTCCCCCGAAACGTCATCTGCTCCTCCTCCTGAGCGCATTTTGCAGGGGTGGACGCTCCTCTTGCGTCCGCCCTCGCTCAACCTCAACTTATTTTCGCAATGGTTTGCGTTTTTCGCCGCCGTCGAACCCTTCAGCTCATCTCAGCCACCGCGCTGCCCGGAAGCGCACGTTCGGCCTCCTCCGTCGGCACGGTTCCGCGCTCGACAAACTTCGGGTGCACTATCGCAAAGATCGATGGGACCAAAGTAATCGCGGCCAGCCAGTGCGTGATCATCAGCAGCGCCAGTAGCATGGCCATCTCGGCAGAAAAGCGCAAGTCCGACATCCACACCCACGGGATAATGCCGCCGACCAGCGTGGTCGCGGTAAACGTCACGGCCATGCCGGTGGTCGAAATCGCCCGTTTGATCGCCGCGTCATGGTCGTGCAGCCGTTGGTACTCGCGCTTGATCCGATCGACCACGTACAGGATGTAATCGACGCCGATCCCCATGCCGACCGCGGTGACCGGCAAGGTATTGATGTTCATGCCGATCCCCTTCAACCCGATGTAAAGAAAGCTCACCACACCGGCGGCGATCAGCGTGATCATCACCATCAGTCCCGCGACCAGCGACATATAACTGAACGCCACCAGCGCAAACACCACTGTCACGATCAGGACGGTGCTGACCTTGTCGGAGTACGCAATTTCGTCGTTGAGCGCGGCGGTGGTGCCGATCGTGCCGCCGGCCAGCACCAGCTGCACGTGCTTCATCGGATGCGTGGCGATGAAGTTCTTGACCCGCGCCACGGCTTCATAAATGGTCGACCCTTTCGCATCCTTATAGAACACCACGAACTGGCCGTCGCGCGCCCCATAGTCCATGTATTCCAGGATGACCCCCGGCACCGGCGCGTTGGCC
>JBOHWF010000419.1:0-7844 GCA_050736455.1 Binataceae bacterium (SeqCode)
TCGGGATCGGCGCGATCCCAGACGCCGTGCTGGCCGGCGTCAGCGACCGTCGCGACCTCGGAATCCATTCCGGGTTGATCAGCGATCGCGTCGCGGACCTGATCGAGCGCGGGATCGTCACCAACGCGCGCAAGCCGATTGATACTGGGATAACCGCGTGCGGTACGCTGCGCGGAACCAAACGGCTCTACGACTTCGCGCACAAGAACCGAGCGATTCGCCTGTTCACTCTGATGCATACCCATCGGACGGAAATCCTCGCCCAGCTCGACAAGCTGGTCGGCGTGAATTCCGCGGTCGAAGTGGACCTGACCGGGCAGATCGGCGCCGAGGTCGCGGACGGCGTGCACGTCGGCGCGGTCGGCGGCCAAGGCGATTTTGTCCGCGGGGCGCAGATGGCTGCGCGAGGCCGCTCGATAATCGCTTTTCCGGCGACCGCACGCGGCGGCAAGATCAGCCGGATTGTGACGCGGCTCTCGGGCCCGGTGACGACGGCGCGCAGCGACGCCGACCTGATCGTCACCGAATACGGGGTCGCCGAGCTGCGCGGCCAGCCGCTCACCGAGCGTGTCCGCCGGATGGTCGCGATCAGTCATCCGGACTTTCGCGAGGCGCTCGAACGCTCACTAGGCGAAACGTAGTGGAGCCGAGCAAACGAGTCTGCGAGGTGCGCATGTTAAGAAAAGCTCACGCACTCACACGGCACAGTGCGCCGACAACCAAATAGACTAAGGAGTTACGCAATGCCGACAGCGGTGGAAATCGGGGCTGAGCTGGAGAGCTTCTATCGCGGCTATATCGACGCCTTCAATCGCGAGGACATCGACCACTTCGCGGATTGCTTTGCGCTTCCGTATGGATGGGTTACCGGGGAACGTGGTTTGACGGTGACCGCTGACGAAGGCGCGCATCAGAGTTTCTTCAGCCGTATCATGATCGATCTGAAGGCGCGCGGATGGGCGCGCTCGGCGATTGATCGGTTCAAGACCTTTGTGTTCGCCGATAACCTCGGCATGATCGTCGCGGATTACACGCGCTACAAAAGCGATGGCGCGGTGCTCGAAAGCGGTCGCGCCTGCTATACGCTGCGGCGCGACGGCAAGGTGTGGAAAATCGTGACGCTGAGCGAAATCAAGCCGCCGTTTCTCGGCCCCAGCGACATCCCGAGATAGCTGTGTCGCGGGCGCCCGCTCGCAGAGCTACGCACGCTTGCGGCGGGTGCTTTCGAGCAGTTTCAACAGCGCATAGACCGTCTCGGTCGCTGGCACGCTGACGCGGTGACGCTGCGCCGCGCGCACGACGGCGCCTGAGATCGCTTCGTACTCGAGCGGCTTGCCTTTCTCCAGATCCTGCAGCGTCGAGGTCTTGATCGCGTGCGCATTGATTTGGCGAATCTGCTGCAACTGCAGATCGGCGCGCTCGTCGACCACCTTCGCGCCCTCGGCGCGGCCCACGGCGAGGGTCTCGAGCATCAGCTTGCGCACGAGGTCGTAGCCTGCGGGGTCGTCGAGCATCGCGCCGAGTGTCGTATGGGTCAGCGCGCTCACGCTGTTGGTGCTGTTGTTGCCCATCAGCTTGTACCAGCGGAGCGTCTTTAGATCGGTGGTCAGCGTGCCGTAGATTCCGGCTCGCTCGAACAACTCCTTGAGCCGGCGCGCGCGCGGCGTCTCCACCCCGTCCAGCTCGCCGAACTCGATGACTCCGAGGGCGGTATGGTTGAGTTGACCCGGTGCGGCCATGTCGGCGCCGATCCGCGAATTCCCGCCCATCACGCACTCGCGCGGAAAGAAGCGGCAGAGGATCTCTTCGTTCTCGACGCCGTTCTGGATCGTCATCAGGATGCCATCGGGCGCGAGGCATCCATCGAGCTGCCGTGCGGCCGGTTCGGTATCGTAGGACTTCACTGCGAACAGGATCAGGTCAAAGGGCGCAAACTCGCGCGGCTCGACGGTCGCATTCACCTTCACGTGGAAATCGCCGAGGTAGCTCTTGACCGCGAGGCCATCGGCCTTGAGCGCGCGCAGGTTGTCGCCGCGCGCGCAGAGCGTCACGTCCTCGCCCGCCTGTTGCAGCTTGGCGCCGTAATATGCGCCGACGCCGCCCGCGCCCATGATCAAAATCTTCATGAGATTCTTTGTGGTTTACTGCCGGCGGATAGTCAAGGGAGCGGCCTTTCTATTGGCGACCGATAGGATCAGCGCTACCGCCGAAGCGAAAGGGCAACGAGGGTTATGAAGCTCGCGCGACTTGCAGTAGACTTCCGGTGCAAATCGACGATTCACTAGGCGGAGCGCAGCGGAGCCGAGCAGGCGAGTCTGCGAGCTGCGTTAAGGACTGGAGATCAAATGTGACGCCGTGGACGCAAACGACGGTCAAGGCGGCAAATGCCGAACTCGCGGTCATCCGCGGCGGGAGCGGCAAGCCGCTTTTGATCCTGCACGACGAGCTCGGCTATCCGGGCTGGATGGCCTGGAACGAATGGCTCGCCGACAAGCATGAGCTGATCATCCCGCTGCAGCCGGGCTTCGGCAAAACCCCGAAGCTGGACTGGGTGATGAGTTATCGCGATCTCGCGGCGTTTTACTCCCAGGTGACGCGCGAGTTGAAAGCCGATCCAATCGACGTTATCGGCTTCTCGGCGGGCGGCTATATCGCGGCCGAGATGGTGGCGGCGGACCCGAAGATTTTCTCGAAGCTGATCCTGGTCGCGCCGATGGGGCTCAAGCCCGCGAACGGGCAAATCCTGGATTTCTTCGAGCTGACGATCCGGCGCCATCTGCGCGCGACGGTCGCCGATCCCGACCACACGCCCGAGTTCGGACGCATCTACGGCGGCGAGATGACGCCCGAACTGTTCGAGGCCTTCGAGGAGGCGCGCACCGAAACGGCGCGGCTCGGCTGGGAGCCTTACATGCACGATCCCAGCCTGCCGCACCTGCTCTATGGGCCCAAGCCGCCGACGCTGATCGTGTGGGGCACGCGCGACGGCGTCGTGCCGCGCGGTTGTATCGACGCCTATCGGCAGGCGATTATGGGCGCGCAGGTCGCGGAGATCGCGGGCGCGGGCCATCGCCCGGAGGTCGAGAACGAAGCGGAGTTTTCGCGCGTCGTCGGAAAGTTCCTTTCCAACTAGATAATCGATAAAGAGAAGAAGATGCAGATAGGATATTTCACTGAACGACCGTATCGCTGGCTGCCCGAGGAGGTGATCCTCAAGAATCGGGCTTTTTTCGCGGTGTCGAATTCCTACTTCGATCGCGAAAAGGCTTCCGACGACTATCACTACTACCTCGATGAGTATTGCTACGCCGAGGATCTCGGTTTCGACGTCGTCGCCCTCAACGAGCATCACGGCAACCCCTTTTGCATGGGCAGCGTGATGAACGTCGAGGCCTCGGTGCTCGCCTATCGCACCCGGCGCGTGCGCATCGTACTGATCGGCAATCCGCTGCCGGTGCTCAAGCATCCGCTGCGGATGGCCGAGGAGCTCGCCGAGATCGATCTGATTTCGCGCGGCCGGCTGGTCACCGGATGGGTGCGCGGTGCGGGCAGCGAGCAGTTTTTCAACAACGCCAATCCCGCTTACAACCGCGAGCTGTTCAACGAAGCTCACGATTTTATCGTGCAGGCGTGGACCCGGCCGGGGCCGTGGCGCTACGAGGGCAAGCATTTCCATTATCGCCACGTCAATCCGTGGGCGCTGCCCTATCAGAAACCGCATCCGCCGATGTGGATTCCCGGCGTGATCAGCCCTGAGACGGTGAAGTGGTGCGCGGAGCATCGCTATCCCTATATCGGGTTGGGCACGATGCTCGGGCCGACCTGCGACTTGTGGGACTACTATGCCGACGAAGCGGCCAAGCACGGCTATCAGGCTGGGCCTGAGAACTTCGGCTACCTGATTCCGACGGTGGTGGCCGAAACCGAGGAGAAGGCGCACGCGATCGCGGAGAATTTTGTGTACGGCGGCGGGCAGAACGCCTTCTCTGCGCCGGAGTTCACGATGCCGCCCGGGTACAACTCGAAGAGCGCCATCCGGATGCTGGCGAAGCAGCCGACCGGCAGCTGGCTCGGCCTCAGCGGCGAGAAGCTCGCGCAGGCCCAGCATGGCGGCGGCGAAGGCGCGGTCGATTATGAGGAAGTGCGGCGCAAGTTGCGCGGCGGTCTCGATAAGGTGATGCGCAATTACCAGGTGATCGCGGGCACGCCGGCCAGCGTGACGCAAAAGGTCAAGGCCATCCTGCGCATCCTGCGCCCCGGCGTTTTCATCATGTTCAGCGTGCAGGGTCCGGTCAGCAACGAGGATCGGCGCACCAGTATGCGATTGTTCGCGCAAGAAGTGATGCCGGCGCTGCACGCCTATGCGAAAGAGATCGATCTGCCTGACCCGTTCCAGCGCACGCCGGGATCGGTCGCGCTGAGCAATGGGGCAAAACGCGCGCCGGTGGCCGATCGCGGTCCGCTGGCAGAGCTCGGCCTTCGGTAGAACTTGCGTCGTGGCGAGACGCTGCTTGCGGAAATCTGCCGTGTAGAAATAATGCTTCGTTAATGCTAAGAACGGCCTCAAAGGAGATGACCATGTCAATTAAAGACGAGATAAAAAAGCAAGCAGAAAGCCTAATCGAGCAGGCCAAACAAACGATCGAGGAAAAAACGGGCGATCTTCTCGGCCAGGCTAAACAGCAGATCGCCGATGAGGCCGAAGACCTCAAGAACCAGGCTTCGGGCAAGATTAGTCAGAAGGCCGATGAGCTTTTGCAGCAAGGCACGGATACTATCAAAGGGAAAGGATAGCAAGAGATCGTGAATATGCGAAACCGACTGACTTTTCCGCTCGCGATAATGATGGTCTTCGTGGCGGCCGCGTTGAGCTTCGCGCAGGGCTCAACCGCCACGAAAATCAACGTCAACACCGCCTCGCAAAGTGATTTGGCCGGCCTGCCGGGCATGAGTAAAAAAAAGGCGGACAAGGTAATCGCTGGCCGTCCCTATGCCGCGGCCGCCGACCTTTCCAAGAGCGGCCTCTCGGCCAAGCAGATTCAGAAAATTTCGCCGCTGATCAGCTTCGAGGGTGGCGCGGCTCCAGCGGTGGCATCGGCGCCCGCAGCGCCGGGTTCCGCGGCAACCTCGGCGACCGCCTCGACGTCCCGCTCCCACAAATCGCGGAGTTCGTCAACTGCCGCGTCTGCTAGTACCGAAAGCGCCACTGCGCAGACTCCTCCGCAGCCGGGAATGGTCTGGGTCAGCCGAACGCGCAAGGTTTACCATGTTCAGGGTGACCGCTGGTACGGCAAGACCAAACACGGTGAATGGATGACCGAGGCCGATGCGGTCAAGGCCGGATTTCGCAAGGCCAAATGAGCTGGAGGGTTCAGCGGAGTCGATCGTACCAGTCAAACTTAGACCTTTGAGCTGATTCCCGAACGCAAACAGGAGCTACCCGATGATCAAACCGAAGACGTTAGTATCAACTCTCCTTTTGAGTCTGCTGCTCGCTGCTCCCGGTTGGTCGGCAACTTTAAGCACCTATCAAGTGACGGGTCCAGTATTGGAAGTGAAGCCCGATATGGTGGCGGTCCAGAAAGGCAAAGAACGCTGGGAGATTGGCCGGGATAGCTCGACCCAAGTCAGCGGGGACCTTAAGGTCGGCTCCAAAGTAACTATTCAGTATCGGATGACCGCCGCCTCAATCGAAGTCAAACCTGCAAAGGGCAAATAACGGAGTCGCGCAGCTCCGGACGGCGATCGCGGACCCTCGCACGGGATGATTCGGAACACGCAATGATCGTGTGGTTCGATCGAAGTAGACACTGCGGTGCTTCCTCCGATTATCTCTGATGGTAAAGCGGATGGCCGCGGAAATTCGTGTGCACGCGGCTGAAGTGCTCACCCTCGAGATTCGCGAAATATAGATCCTGCAGGCCCGGCCCGCCGAAGGCGCAGTTGGTCGGATGGTCGAGGCGCTCGCTCTTCGGATCATCGATGAGCATCGTCCACTTGCCGCTCCGGTCCACCTTTAAGATTTGGTTGGCGGGCAGGAGGATCTTGTCCTTGGGCGGGTCGTCGGGCTTTTTTGCTTTGCCGGGCAGCGTGATGTAGAGGTCGCCGTCAGCGTCGAACGCCATGCCGTCCGGGATCGCCGGGAAGTCCTTCGAGTAGATTTCCGGCTTACCGAAGCTGCCGTCCTTTTTGATCGCGATTCGCAGGCAGTCGTAACGCGTGGATTCGAGCAAGTACACGGCCTCTTCTTTCGGATCGATCGCGGTGCCGTTGGCGAGGTACACGCCGCTCGCGACAACTTCAGTCTTGCCATTTTTACGGATGACGCCGAGCGCGCCCTTCGGTGACGGAATTAGCAGATCGTCCAGGACGTTGTTGATGTTGTTCGTGCTCGAGTTGGAGACATAGAGATTGCCCTCGGCGTCGTAGGTCGCGAAATTGGGCAGAGACAGATGCAGATCTCCGACGCGGTCGGCGACCATCGTGACCTTGCCGCTCTGCGTCACGCGCACCACGGCTTCCTTGCCGAGATCGCAATAAACCAGGTCGCCGTTGCGATCCATCGTGACGCCGTTGGGAATCGAACCGCTGGGCAGCGTCGCCAGCTCGCTGACCTTGCCGTCGGGCGTGACCTTGTACATCACGCCGTTGCGGCCACCGCCGTAAACACAGTTATCTTTGGCGACGACGACGCCCTCGGCCTTCAAAACGCCGCGACCGAATACTTCAACTGTGCTGACCGGAAAAGTTGGCATTATGCGTTCCTCCTGAGGTTAACTGATGCGATGGCGCATGAGTCCAGGTGCGCTCGCGCACAATACCACGAAGTGCGCGACGGCGGGTAAGTCAAAGTGACCGGCGAGCTTAAGATTTCGGCCGAGGAAATCCTCGCGCGCGCGACCGCGATCGCGTCGGCGACCGGGGAAGAGCCCGCCCTCTGCATCGAGGACGCGACGATCGCAGGAGCGCTCGATCTCTCCGGGACAACGAACGAGCTTCAGCTCGCGTTCGTCCGCTGCCGCTTTGAGCAAGGGCTTATTCTGCGCGGCGCTGGGCTGCGATCAATCTTTCTCGGCGGCTGCAATCTGCTCGCAATCGAGGCCGAGGGACTCAATCTTCGCGAGGATTTCCAGCTCTGCGAAGGCTCGCGCGTAGCTGAGTCGATACGACTGAACGAAGCGAGGATCGCAGGCAGCCTGTCGTGCAGTGGCGCGACGATCGGCTCGGCAAATGGCGACGCACTGATTGCTGACGCCGCAGCAATCGGCGGTCATCTGCTGATGAGCAACGGTTTCGTCGCGGCCGGCGCGGTCAGTATGCGTCAGGCGCGCATCGGTGGAACGGTCTATTGCGCGCATGGAAGATTCGAGCAACCTAACCGCGCCGCGCTGATTATGGACGACGCGCAGATCGCGGGGAGCGTGATAATGAGTCACGGCTTCAAGGCGCGCGGCGAGGTGAGCCTGCGCCGCGCGCGGATTGGCGGCTTGCTCTACTGCGCGCACGGCGCTTTCGAGCATGCGGGCGCTACTGCATTCGCCGCCGACGGTGTCGCGATCGGCGGCCGCGCCTTTCTCGGCGAATGGTTCAATGCGAAGGGCGCGGTAGTTCTGCGCGAGGCAACGATCGCGAACGATCTCTACTGTGTCGGCGGCATCTTCCAGAACTCCGGCGCCATCGCGCTTAACGCCGACGGCGTCCGCGTCGGCGGCTCGGTGCGGATGAATTCGCGTTTCCTCGCCCAAGGACAGGTGCGGCTCGTCGATGCGACGATCGGCGGGATGCTTGATTGCACCAACGGTCGCTTCGAGCATCCCGGGGGGCGGCCGAGTCTGCGAGGCGCG